>JAAYNC010000210.1:0-16715 GCA_012521055.1 Eubacteriales Family XIII. Incertae Sedis bacterium | reverse complement strand
TGACGATGAAACTGAACAGAGAAAATGACTTTCATGTAAATGAAAAACGGGTGCTGAGGCTTATGCGAATCTTACACCTGAAATCCGTTTGCAGGCGTAAGAAGAATGGGAACTATGTAAAATCCACACCGGAAGTAACCGCAGAAAACCTTCTGAGCTCACGGATGTAACGGAAATGAAGTACGGAAACGGGAGCAAAGCTTATCTTAGCGCCATATTGGATCTGGCAGATAAAAGTATTGTTTCTTTTGTCTTCGGTCACTCCAATAACAATGCTCTGGTATTCGAAACCTTTGATATTGCCCATGGGGAACATCCTGATGCAACACCTCTGTTTCATAGCGATAGAGGGTTTCAGTACACATCAAAGAAATTTCCAGAGAAGTTGGAAGGTGCGAATATGACACAGAGTATGCCAAGAGTAGGCAAATGCATTGATAACGGACCAATGGAAGCATTTTGGGGAATTATGAAGACAGAGATGTACTACCTTAAGAAGTTTAATACCTATGAAGAATTAAAGGCAGCTGTATATGAATACATAGATTACTACAACAACCGCAGATACCAGAAACGGTTAAACAGTATGACGCCAATGGAATACAGAAATTATCTAAAATTTCACGGCAAAGAACATCCTTGCCTACAAGAACAGGCGTCATGATTTTTCTTTTTTAACTGTCTACTTGACAGGGAGCAGTTCAATAAGCGAGATTACCGTGGCCCTTTATGAAGGTGCAGACGACAGGGCTGCTTTTCTTTCCCGGATCAGACCGCTTATACGTGGGAGTGCCCCTTAAATTTTACAACGCCCTTATTGTTTTTTACGGCAATCAAATTGCGGAGGAGTATTTAAACAGAATATCCAGGCTTATTTTGATTTTTTTGGGAGGCTGTTGGATGCGATGAAAAGCGGTGACCAGGAAGCGGTAAATAGAATTACCGTGGAATTGTATGAAACCGCCGACCAGGGAGCTGATTTTTTGGCAAGCATTAACGACTACTGGGATGCGTCCGTTTGGAGGGATCTGTTCACCCAACTTATCAATATGAGGATTCAGGTAATCTTGTCCATCCTTCAGGGCAATTACCGGAACGAGATCCGGGTCTTTGACCGCATTCAGGATCTGGCCGTGGTCATGGGAGATTACTTGGCGCGCGGTATTCTTTTAGTCGGATTGAATCATCCCGCCTCTATGATGTCTCCCGTTGAAGCATCTACGGCTACAATCCAGTAACCGTATTCGGATTTGTTCTGCCCGCCGGCCTGTATCCCGGGCAGGACGGCGCCCACTACGGGCTGCCAATAGACAAAGCCCGACCGGCCTCCGTCGGGTTGCTCTTCCTGGACAAACCTGCCCGGCACCGCAAAGAAATACATACAAGCAACCCCGGCGGAGTCCGGCTTCGCCCCGAACAAAAAATGCCTATATAACGCAGCGAAGTAGTGGGCGCCCGGCGATACCAACGGTAAGCTGGCCACATTGGGAATCCTCTTCCATCGAGCGCCGGTCCGGTCGTTTTCAAAGGGATAAACATCTTCGTAGTAGTCTGCAACCCTGCAGGTATATCCGCAGTACTGGAGCAGGTATTCGTTATAGAATGAATTGTAGTTTGTGCGGCGGGGCGTTTTCGGATGCACCGCGGTTTCTGCCTGCTGCGGAGGTTTGGCAGCCATCCGTTGATCCGGCAATTGCTCCGCTGCCGGCTGTTGAGGCTGTTCCTCTTCCTTCTCCGGCTGTTTCGCTTCCGCAGCTTGTTCATACTCCCCCGCCGATTCTTCCTTTTCCGCCTCTGCATCCTGTACGGCGGCAAGCAATTCTTCCTCCGGCTTCATAACAAGCTGCACGCCAAACCGATCCCGCTCCTCCGTTTCCCTGTTTTCCGAAGCGGCTTCGTTCTTTTTCATCATACCTTTCAGTACCGGATGCAGCGGCTCTTTCTCGTTATTGCACGAAACGGCGGCGACGATGGCAATGCTGAAGTCGCCATAGCAGCTCCCCTTCCCGTCCATATCCAGAGGATTGAAACGGAAATAGGTTTCGCCGTTTCCGAAACGGTTAATAGTAAGGCTTCCGAGGACCGTATGGATGGTCCTGTCCTGCTTTTTACCGAACAGAATCAGTTTATAGATATAATCGCCTCTGCTGAAATATTTCAAATTCTGAACTACGCAGCGAAGGGCTCCTTTGTTATTCCCCGTCTCTACTTTTAAATATCCTTTTATCGGAGCTTCTCGGGCGGCAAACTCAGACGTCTGCTCTTCCATCATTACAAAAGTTCTGGTGTATTTTATGTAATTCATTTTCCACGTCCTCCCAAAATACGCTGATAATCTTGTGTTGATACCAATAAATTGGTAGTATAGTTATATGCGTATGCTTGGCCGAATATGACGGCAAGGGAGGTTGTCTGCAATGTGGATGGATATAGCCATCGGTCTTATTTTTGTCCTTTCAACGGCTTCCGGATTTAGAAAAGGTTTTGTACGCACATTCATACATACTGCAGGCTGGGTCCTGTCCATTATCGTAGGCTTCGTGTTTTTTTCGCGGGTGGAAAACTTCCTCCGGGCTAATACAAACTTCTACGACAACATTTACAACAAAATCTCCGGCCAGATAGAAGCCGGAGGATCCTCTGCAATACATACCCTTACAACGGACATGCCGTTGATTTTGCAAGAAGTCATCGACTCAATAAAAGTCAGCGTGACGACGGCAATCGCTTCTGGGATTGCGGATTTCGTATTTAAAATACTCTGTTTCATTCTGGTGGTAATAATAATCCGCCTTGTATTTTTGCTACTCTCTTCTCTTTTCAGCAAAAAACACAACGACGGAATTATAGGCTTTCTGGATGGATCTTTTGGACTTATCGCCGGCGCAATCAAAGGATTGCTGCTGATTTTCATACTGTTGGCCCTTCTTGTCCCCGTCATAAGCCTGTCTTCCGGGAACGGGCTGGCCTCAGCCCTTGAGGCTTCCAGAATCGCCGGCACCCTCTACGACAACAACTACCTGCTCCTCATCGTCAAAACACACCTGTAAACTAAAAATCAAAAGGGACTGTCCCTTTTGATTTTGAAATTAATATCCACGGCGGCGTCCGAAGGGAATTTCGCGGACTACAATTCTCGGGTTGCCTTCTTTTGCCATACGGATTACGCCTTCAGCGTCGGAATTGGTAAAAAGGCAGGGGGTGTGCATTCCGTTGCGCACAAATCCCACCATGGTTTCCGGACCGTCGCCCCTTCTGACCCTCAGTTCGGTAAAGTCAGTAAAGGGATAGGTCCTGCTCCTGTCATAAATAATTGCGTGGTAATGTATGGTCATGCCGTTTCTGTCGATGACCACATCCTTGCTGTAAAGCGACACGTAAATTACAACCGCACCTATGGCCATCATCAAGAGATCCAAATTAAACAGGCCGTAAGCCAAAATCAAACTGCCGATCAAAATCGTAAATCTCGTATAATCCTTTTTAAGAGAAGATCTCCGCAATGCCGTATATTTTTCTTTCATAAATACCCTCCAAATACCTCCTGTTTGTCCTTCGTATGCGCAATATTTCAGTATAAAACCTCAATTGTCGCCAAACCATAATGACTAATCTCAATGAAAATGGGGGTCGGCGAAGCCCAGGTAAACCAAATACGCTGCCAGGAGCAGCATGATGACGCCCAAAAAATTCTTGATAAACTGCACAACGGCTTCATATTTTTTGTCATGGGTCATCTTTTCAAGGCCCGCCGTCCAGGTTCCGGCCACGATTACAAAGACACTGTGCCCCAAGGCAAAGAGCAGCAACATGAGCCCCCCTCGCAACAAATTGCCTTCTTCCGCCACCATGGCCAAAAGAACCACCAGCACGGGCAGGGCGCAGTGGAAAGCAAAAAAGCCTCCCAACATTCCGGCGGCAAAGGCTCCGGCATAGCCTTTCCTCACGCTCTTCGGGTGAGCCAAAGAATCAGGAATAATATCAATGATTCCAAACATATGCAGCGCCATGAGCGCCGTAACCGCCGCCAGTAGAAGGTACCACCATACGCCCGAATGGTGAAGCAATTCCCCCAACAAGGACGCGAATACCCCCAAAGTGGTGTACACCAAAGCCATGCCCAAAGCGAAAAGCAATGAAATAGTCAAGGCCTTCCTCTTCTCGGAACTCCTCGTACCGCTTATATAGCTCATCACTATGGGTAGGCTGGTGAGAGAGCAAGGCGTCAATGAAGTGAGCAATCCGGCAATAAAAGCTAAAGCCGGCACAAACCACAAGTTGCTTTCAAGCATTGATATGACTGTTTCAATGCTTTCTTCTATGCTATGAACCAAGTCATCTCTCCTTAATCAACGTATGCGGTTCCCATTGCCGTAATCTGGATATCTCCGGACAATCTTGCCCTCTTAATCCCGTCTTTCCAATCCACGCTCACAAACAGATCACCGCCTGGCTGCTTTAATTGCATATGCTCAATGGAGGTTTTCTGTTTGTCCGCCATGGCTGACGCCAGGGCCACCGTTCCCGAGCCGCAGCTGCTCTCCCAAACGAGAGAATCCACCGCCTTTACCCGGACCACGGGAATCATCTCCGAAGTCCGGCTGTCAAAGAACATGACGCCGAAGCATTCCGTGGAGAAACCCTGTTTTTCAAGAAAGTCCTCTGCAATATTAACATATACGTCTGCCGCAACCTTGTTCCAAAGTATCAGATGAATAATTCCTTCATAGACTACGATGCTGTAATCGCTCAGCTGGTCTGTCCATCCGTGTTGAATTTTCAACGGTAGAGGCATATCGATCTCGGCGTTGCAGCTATGCTTCGACCATTGGTTGTACACCCTTGCCGTCAATATACCATCGTGTCCCGATACCTGGATGCGCACTTCTCTTTCAACCTGGCTAAACCCTGTCAGCTTGCTGCGCACCCTCAATTCGCCGCATCCATTGAGTTCATCGTTCATTCCGCCGCAGCCGTTCGATTCACCGCTTTCAAGCCCGCCCAAGGCTATCCAGGCGGCAAAGCTCCTGGAAGCATTGCCGCAATACTCTCCTCCCATCATATGCATCCTTGCAACGGCCTCAGGATCGCCGGCCTTTTCCAAAAACCCCACCTGCTCCGCGCAGAGGTATGTATCGGACATGACTTTAATGGCGATTTCCGGATACTTTTCCCTGGGCAAAGGATCAAGTATCAGCACCGTTGTGTTCCCGCTGGGATTAAACTTGACAAATCGAAGTTCCAATGGATTCACCTCCGCTTACGGGCCTGTCCCAAATCTCAATCCGAATATAAAAACTAAACAGGGACAGGTCCTGGGATCCGCGCGGTTTGTTTAATCACGCATAAATGTGTGTAGTAATATATTATAGCATAATTATTTAACTGTTTGTTTAATCACGCATAAATGTGTATAATAATACATTATAGCATAATTATTTAACTGTTTTAGTTAATTTTGGGGACATGAGCCTTAAATATGGGAAAATTTCTCGTTCGATTGTTTGTAAAAGACTATAAAAAAACGAAGGATCCCGTCGTACGGGATCGCTACGGCAGGCTCATCGCGGTAGTTGGCATTCTTTCAAACCTCCTCCTGTCCGGGGCCAAAATTGCCACGGGACTCCTCTTCGGAAGCATTGCCATCTTTGCCGACGGCATGAACAACCTGGCAGACGCCTCCTCTGCCATTATCCTGCTCATTGGTATTCGCCTGGCGGCCAAACCCGCCGACGAAGGCCATCCCTACGGCCATGCCCGCATTGAATATATCACCGGCCTTCTCATTTCCTTTTTTATCGTCATCCTGGGCTTTCAGCTGCTCAGAGCTTCTATCGATAAAATACGCTTTCCGGAACCCATAGAATTCAGCTGGCTCCTCGTTGCCGTCCTTGCCGTATCCATCTTAGTCAAAATATGGCAGGCCCTTTTCTATACCAAAGTGAGCCGGGTCATCAGCTCCTCCACCATCAAGGCCACCGCCGCCGACAGCCGCAATGACGTCATCTCCACCTCAGCTGTGCTGCTGTCCCTCTTTATAGGCGAATTTGCAAGCCTTCAGCTGGACGGTATTATGGGAGCGCTCGTAGCCGCTTTCGTCATTTATTCAGGCGTCCGGCTCGTGCTGGAAACCTCGTCGCCCCTGCTTGGCAACCCGCCGGATCCGGAGCTTGTAAATGCGATCCGAGAAAGGATCCTGGCATATGAAGGCGTGCTCGGAATCCACGATCTGATCGTTCACAACTACGGGCCGGGAAGAATCTTTGCCACGGTACACGTGGAAGTGAGCGCCCATGGAGATCTCATCGCCAGCCACGACATGGTGGACGATATCGAAAGGGAAATCAGCGAAGAACTGAAAATACGTCTGGTTGCCCATATGGATCCCCTGGACACTGAGGATCCTCTCACCGCGGAGCTAAACACCCGCATCAACGAAATCATAACCGCCCTCCCGGGCATCATCGAGATTCACGATCTCCGAGTCGTTGCGGGATACAGCCACCATAAAATCATTTTCGACGTGGTAGTGGATCCTCATTGCCCCTATACTGACTCTGAATTAAAAAAGCTCCTGAATCAAAAGATCAAAGAGCTTTCATCGACCTATTACAGCGTTATAACCGTAGACAGAAACTACGTCAAAGGCATGTCTTGTTAAAGGGACCTTGCCTTTATTAACGCTGTTTACCCTTATTTACGTCATTTTTGTCGCTTATACTATTTGCTCGAACCCTTTTTTGCGCCGACCACACTTTCACAATCTTGGCCAAGGTACCCGGTTTCTCCCAGGCCCTTTCCTGTTTTCCCAGCTTCTTTGCGATCTGCGAAATATTCTCGATTTTCATCCGTCCTTAAGCACCTCCTTCAGGCAACTTATAAACTTCTCGGTCTGGGCCATGGTCCCGGTGCTTACGCGAATCCAGCTGTCCCATCCCCAGAAAAAGCCGGGACGCACGATGACGCCCTTTCTCATAAGCGCTTCGAAAACTTCCTTCGAGTGTTTTTTCACATCTACGAAAATAAAGTTTGCCCTGGATTCGAAGTAATCCAGCCCTTCCTCGTCAAAGAACGTCTTCATTGCATCGAGGGATTTGTAGTTCAATTCCACGGATCTGGCTATATGCTGCTGATCCTTTAAAGCCCCGCGAGCCGCCTCCTGAGCCAGCCGGTTCACGTTGAAAGTAAGTTTCGCTTTGTTCATCTCTGCGGCGATGTGCTCCGACGTAATCAGATATCCCACGCGAAGCCCCGCAATCCCGCTGGCTTTGGAGAAAGTCCTGAGTATTACCGTGTTCGGCCTGCTCTCCAAGTATTTCAAGCTGTTGGGATAATCGGGATCCACCACCGCATATTCATAATATGCTTCGTCAAGGACCACTACCACATCTTCGGGAAGTTTGGTCAAAAAGTGGTCCAGTTCCTTTTCGGTGACGATATTTCCCGTAGGATTGTTGGGGTTGCAGATGTAGAGCAGTTTCGTATTCTCGTTGACGGCCTCCAGAAAGCTTTCAAAATCATAGGTTTTATTCTTAAAAGGAACGGTTTTGACCACGGCTCCCAAAAGGCCCGTAGTGGTATTATATATGCCAAAGGAAGGCGAGGCCACGACGACTTCATCTCCCTCGTTGATAAAGGTCTGGGCAATGAGGAAAAGAAGCTCCTCCCCTCCGTTTCCGATTACCAGGTTTTCCGTCTTAACCCCGAGATGGGCCGCAAGATCGACTTTAAGATCCACCGCTGTGGACTCGGGATAAAGGTAAATATCGTCCAAGGCTTTCCGCACTGCTTCTATGGCTAAAGGAGAGGGCCCCAGTTGGTTCTCGTTAGAGGCCAGCTTTTCTATTTCGGTCAAACCATATTCCTTTTTTACCTCTTCAATGGGTTTTCCGGGTACGTAGGGTTGAAATTGCGCCAATTCTTTCCTGAACAGTTGCTTATTCATCTCGTTTCCTTTCTATTGCGTTTTATTACTTTCCTTGCGTTTCTATTTATATTTATTTTTGGGAGCGTAGGGTTGCTCTCCCGCTCGACGAAGCTACGCGCTGCGTGCCGTACGATCCAGACGGCCCATCCTGCCTGGTTGGCACTTGCTTGTACTCGCCGGAGCGCAACCCTACGCTCCCAAAAATTATACTAATGTTCGGAACTTAATTCCTATTCCACATCCTCTAATGTGGAAAGTACCGTGCTGTACTTGCCCACCTGGCTGATGCTGAAATCAAGGGGATCCTTGCTCTTCACCCCATCGGGAATGCGGAGAATGGTGGGATTTACAAACACGGTTTCAACGAAATCTCCGTTGACAGCCACCTTGCTGTATGGCGTAAAGTTCTCCCCTACAACATAGGTGCTCTTGCCGAAGTTGAAAATCTTGTCCACGCGGATCTCCCGTACGCCCATCTTCAGCTCGGTGGGTTCAAAAGGATTTTGACCGCCGTAAATATATCTGTTTCCGTACAACATATCATATTGGAGAATCTTTAAATTGTCCAGATAATTCCCGTAATCGCTCTTGGTCTGATGATACCAGGTCAGGATGCCGCTGTGGATGCCCAGAAGTTCAAAAACCCTGGCGGAAAGCTGGTATGTGTAGAGGTGCTCGTCGATCTTCGGCAAACGGAAATTGGACACTATCACGTATTCCGTCTCGTAAATAGAGCCGTTTTCCATATCCTCCTCGGAAAGGTCCAATACCGGAAAGTGGTCACCGTAAAAGACGATTACGGTTTCTTCATAATCCTTCAGCGCCTCCACCAGGTCGCCGATAAACTGATCCATTTCGTAAAGCTGATTGACATAGTACACCATGGCGTTGCGCTGAGTTTCATCCTCTATGCCGTCCGTAACGCGAATCTTCAAATCTTCATCGGGAATTACCTGCTTTTCCGGATACTTGCCGTGCCCCTGAACAGATATGGTGAATACGAAATCCTTTCCCTCTGTAGATTCCATGGCTGCGCGAATTTCATCGATGAGGACGTAATCTTTCGCCCAATTCCTCGGCGTTTTCTTTACGTTGTTCATGTACTCTATGGAAGTGAACGTATCAAATCCCAGGTTTGAAAAAACCAGGTTTCTCCCGTAGAAAGCTCCCCTGTGATTGTGAATGGCATGGGAAGTATAGCCCAGATCCTTCAATATATAGCAGGCGCTCTCGCAAGTAGTTTCCTTTAAAACTGTTTTGTATGGATATTCGCCGGGGCCGAAGAACCGGATCCTCATGCCGGTAAGCACTTCGAACTCCGTATTTGCAGTGCCCGCGCCCACGGAGGGAACCCGAAGGAACCCCGTCGATCCTTGCTGCTGCAGCATATGGAAGTTGGGTATGGGATCTTCTGAAAATTCAACGCCCCTGATCAGATTCGGGTCGATAAAGGATTCCAGCTGAACGAAGACGATGTTGGGCCTTCTCCTCATGGCTCCTTCCACGGTTTGCAGCACAGGAATGGCAGGATCCGCCTCGTCTATGCCCATGGGAATCCCGTCATCGAAAATCTCCCTAACCATGTCTGCGGAATACCCGGTTGGCGCAGAAATGCCGCGAATCAGCCAGGTGTTTAGAAAACAATACGGAACCCCGTAATCCCTGTAGGCGTAGCCCAGGTTGGGAAAATACTTGGACAGCCACCTGTTCTCAATTCCCGCGTTGGTGGCTGCCGCAAAGAGCAGGCAAAAGACTATAATCAGCAACAAATTTGTCTTGTACGGAATCCCTTGATTCTGTTTTTTCGGCGCAAAGATAAAAGCAATGACAAAGAGAGCAATTACAGCTATAATTCCCAGCACCAGGAGTACAATCTGCCAGGTGCTCATATAGTTGGCAATTATGGAGATGCCGTTTTCAAAAAGGGCCAGGTCGGATACGGTAAACGGAGTCATGCGAAAGCTCAGGATTACGCCGTTGGTAATCCCGAGGGCAAGCCAGAGAACCGACGCGACCACATAATAGAAAATACGCCGTTTGAGCATCAACGAAAAACTCAGCGTTATAAAGATCAAAAGCACATTGTAAAGAAAGACCTTCGGGCTATTAAACAAGAAGATAAAACTTTGAAGCGGCGAATGTCTTCCCAGGCTTTCGATTATGAAATTCAGTATAAAAGCGAGTCCGGCCACATGGGCCAGCCCCGGATCAATATACTTGCGAACTTGCTCTTTCATATGACAAACCCCTGTAAAATATCCCAGTGAGAAGCCCCTTTTCGTTCCTTTTCGCTCCCGGCCTTCCCGCCTTTTAACTACAGATCCCGACCAGATTGGCAATGGCGGCAAACTCCTGCAAGTCAAGGGTCTCCGCTCTTCTGCCCGGATCGATGCCGGCCCGTTCAAGGAGCGACTGAATCTGCTGCTTATCCATCCCATTCAGACCTGTAAGGGAATTGAGAAGCGTCTTGCGCCTCTGCCCGAATCCGGCTTTCACCACCGCGAAGAAAACCGCCGGATCAAGCAATTTCACCGGAGGCTCCTCTCGCATGGACAGGCGCAGCACCGCGGAATCCACCTTGGGCTTGGGGGTGAAAACTTCCTTCGATACCACAGTCACTGTCTCAACGGCGCAATAATACTGCACCGCTACGGAAAGGGCTCCGTAGGCCTTTGTTCCCGGCACTGCCCGGATCCGATCCGCAACTTCCTTTTGAATCATTACGGTCAGGCTTTGAATTCCCAACGCGCCGTAGGCGTGCTCCTCCAAAACCTTCATAATGATAGGCGATGTAATGTAATAGGGCAGGTTCCCGATAATTTTGACGCCGGTGAAGCTTCCCCTGTTCCCCTTTTCGGCTTCCCCTGCCTCTTTTTGGACCTCCCGGATCAGTTCTCCCAGATCCATCTTGAGAAAATCGCCATGAATTATGCGGACGTTATCGTATTCTTTTAACGTCTCCTTGAGTACGGATATCAGGTTTTCGTCTATTTCTATACCGATGACCCGGCGCGCCTTTTCCGCAGCCGACGCTGTGAGAACGCCCATACCGGGTCCCACCTCAATGACCAGATCGCCTTCCTCTATACCGGCGCCGCGAATAATGATGTCCACGATGTTCCGATCCGTCAGGAAATTCTGTCCCAGGCTCTTTGAGGTCCGAAAACCGTATTTATTCATTATCATCTTTGCCGTGGCCGGCGAATAGAGCTTGTCCATGACGGCAGAATTCCTCTCTTGTAATCCCGTATCCGTTGAGGCGGCTCAAAAACGTCCTGGCATTGCAAGATCCAATGCCCAGCGCTTTCCCCATCAGGCTTCTCCTCTGCGCCGCCTGGGCCGTACCTGCCAAGCCGAAATAAAGGAGATCGTCCATGGTAAAAGGATCCCTTGCAGCCGTAAAAGTGCATTTTGCTTTTTTGAGTGCTTCTATTATATTCTCCGGGGAAGCGTTTTCGATGCCGATATCTGTTCCTTTTTTAGCATCTTCTCTTACAAGATAGGCCTGTAGGCTATTGGGGAAACGTTGCTTAATGCGTTTTCGAATAGTGTCGCCGGCATAGTCGGGATCGGTAAACAGGATGATACCCGGGCCCTTATAAGCTTTTTCAAGAAGATCCCAGGTCTCCTGGCTGATGCAGAATCCGCCGGTCACAATGATTTGAGCATCTACCGCCGCTTTAACAGCGCTTTCATCTTCCCTGCCTTCCACGACGATGACCTGCTCAATTTTCTGTCTCATTCTCGTCCTCTTCTTTATCCTTTATAACGTACAGGATCTCTCCGGGCATAATCATTCGCAGATGCTCTCTGGCCTGCTGCTCTATATATTCCTCTCTGTCGACGAGAGCCAGCTCTTCTTCCAATGCCTGCTTTTCCTCCAACAGCCTGTCCAGCTTTGCCTGAGCCTCTGCTTCCTCCATTTTGAGTTTAATTACATTGTAGGCTGAAGCGCCGATAATCAGTCCTATGACGATAAAAATCAGGCAATAGACAATCTTGCGACGCTTGCTTTTTATCACATGTCTTTTCGAAAGCTCCCGGCGACGCTCCTTCTCTTTTTCGGCCTTTTCGGCAGCAACGAGCTTCCGCCGCTCCCGTCGTTCCCGCCGCGCAGCTTCTATGTCTATAACCTGATTGTTTTTTAATTCTCTGCTCCTGCGTCTCTTTACCATGTACCCGCATCTCCCACGGAGGGTCTTCTGTAAAATCCAACCGGAGCGTGTGAAACAAGTTCCTCCTATCTCCGGTTTTCCTGCCGATCGTGCTGCGATTTAATTGGGTTAATTGCGATTGTGAATATGTTTGCGAATATTGTACCACAAAAAAGCGCCGAGAGTAAAGCCGATCATCCCTCGCACCGTAACGGCTCCGTAATCGGAATAATAAAGGCATGCTGAAGTAATCAGCGCCGCAAAGGTCCAGAAGAGTATTTCCTGCAAAATAAAAATGCTCCTGCGCGGCCAGTAGTCTCTCTGATACGACTTGAAAAGCTGCCGGAACATAGCAACTCCCGCCCCGCAAAAGAACATGACAAAAAAACTGAAAATCTGTTGGCGAATCAGCGGACTCATTTTTCTTCACGAACGGCAAGCTCATTTAAGCAGCTTTTTGAGCAGGCCGCCTTCGGACTTTTCGCGCTTGGCCGTGTACGCGGCGGAATTGACGGTCCCTGTTATTATCGCCTTGCCTTCTTCAATGTCCAGCTTCTGTATGTGAAGATCCTGCCCTTTTAAAAGCAGTCCCCCGCTGTGCAAGGAAAGCAGTATGGCCTCTTCGTCGAAGCTTTCAACATCAGCCACATCCGTTATAGTTATTTGCTTGCGGTCTTCAATCATTAAACTGTGCATGCTCATTCCTCCCCCACCCTTATTTTTTTCTCTTATTCCCTTCCTTTTATCTCCGTCTACGGCTTGCAATTCCCTTCCTTAATCTATGCGATTAAGACGTTCCGTATGCAAAGTGTTGAGCTTTTGCCTCCACGGGAAATAGATAAAGCAGACAAACAAAAAAGCGGCAACCACCATGAGTTAGAATATCAGCTAAAAAACTTTATGTTATAGGAATTTTAGCTGATATTTCCTTAAGAAAATTACAAAAACATTAAGTTGCAAATCAACTAAAAACCTCGATTTCTTAAAATAATAGCTGATATTTTTACTTAAATATCAGCTAAAAATTTCATAACTCTTATATTTTAGCTGATTTTCTCGTAAAAGGACCAAATAAACGGGTAAAACAGAGCAAAAATCAGCTAAAAATTCAAAGGCTTTGGTAAAAATAGTTGATTCTCTGATCAACAATCAACTAAAGAATTTACAAATCTCAAAAAATGGTTGATTCACCTTATTCCGTTGGCTGTGGGCAGTGAGGTTATTCGATATTCCGCTGACCGCGGGTAGGGGACAGGGGAAGGCTGATGGTGACACGGGTGCCTTCGCCCAGCTTGCTTTGGATCGCAATGGTTCCCCCGTGTTCCTCAACGATTTGCTTGGCGATGGACAGACCGAGGCCTGTGCCTCCCATTTCCCGGGATCGGGCCTTATCCACCCGGTAAAACCGTTCAAATACCCGGGGTATCTCCTTTTCGGCGATGCCGATGCCGCTGTCGGCTATGACGACTTTCGCCATGGGGTCTTCACTGAAGACATCAACCTCTATTTTACCGCCCTCAGGCGTATACTTTATGGCATTGGTCAGCACGTTGAGCAGAACCTGATCGATCCGGTCCCTGTCGATAACGGTCATGATCCTCTGTTTGGGATCAAACAGGCTGATGAGCTGCTGATCCTTATTTGCCGCAGTCATCTCAACCTTTGACAGTGCTGTTTTTACCACGTTGACCAGATTGGTATCCTTTTTAAACCATTTCTCCTGCTTGTAATCCAGCTTGGAAAGCTGCAGGAGGTTTCTCACAAGCCGGCTCATCCGGTCGGTTTCTTCGTCTATAATTCTGAGGAAATGCTCTATGGTGGAGCAATCGTTGATCTCCGTGTGCATCAGAGTTTCCGTATAGCTCTTGATGGTGGTAAGCGGTGTCTTGAGCTCATGGGAGACATTGGCCACAAAGTCCCTCTGCATGTTCTCCAGTTTCTGCTGCTCCGTAATGTCCTGGAAAACCACGATCATGCCCATATCCTGTCCGCTTTCGTCCGTGTAACGGTCATAGCGCACATCGTAGGCGCGGCCTGCCTTTTCCACTACTTCGTGATAACCGCCCTCAAGGCTGCGTTCCCTGATGTTTTCATATAAAAGGTTTTTGCTGAATTTGCCGACGATTTCGTCGTAAGATTTGTCTTCTATATCTTTCTGCTTTAGATCCAACATCTGCATGGCGGCGTGGTTTGCCAGAATGATCCGCCCTTCGTTGTCAACGGCAAGCAAACCGTCCCCCATGTTTTTAAGGATGGTCTCAAGCTTGTTCTTCTCGCTGTTTATTTCTGCAAGGGTATAATCCAACTTCTCCCTGAGCAGGTTGAACATCTCTGCCAGGCGCCCGATCTCGTCGTCGGACCTGACGCTGACCTCCTGGCTGAAATCCCCTTCGGACATCTTCAACGCCTTTTCCGTAACGTCGTTGATGGGGACGGTAATGCTCCGGGCGATGAAAAAGCCAAGCCCCACGGTGATCAAAAGGGCTGCCAACATAGCCTGTATAATGATCATCCTGGCCTGGCTCTGAGATTGATAAACACTGGTAATATCTGCGCGAAGACAGACGAGACCTTTTACGTTTCCGTTCTTCTCAATGGGAAACACCATGTTTTTAACCGGGATTCCCGATGCCAGCACCCTGTCCTGCTCGGATATTTCCCCTGTCATCCCCCGGACCAGGATGCTCTGATCCAACAAATCCAGGGCGCTTCTGTCGATGTAATTGGAATTGCTGGAAGCGATGATTACAAAGCCGTCATCAACAACAAACATCTCTTCCCGCAGGCTTTCCGCCCAGGACTGGATATCAGCCTGGATCTCCTCCCTGTGCTGGTTGAGATGTTCGTACTCCTGAAGAGAGATTACGCTCTCCTGGACAATTTTCGTAAAATTGCTGCGGATCAGCTCCATCTGATATGCCTCAAGCTGGTCCGTTATGAAGACGCCGATAACCGTCATCGCAATGAACACTAACAGAAAGTAAATCAACACGATACGGAAGCGTATGCTTCTCCATCTCCTCTTAGCGAACATTGGGTTACGGCCTCCTGAAATAATAGCCGATGCCGCGCTTTGTCATGATGTATTTCGGATTGCTGGAATCGTCCTCAAGCTTTTCCCTGAGCCTTCTTACGGTAACGTCTACGGTACGGATGTCTCCGTAATATTCGTAGCCCCACACCTCCTCGAGCAGTTGTTCTCTTGAAAATACACGGTTTTCCCGCTCGGCCAGATATTTAAGCAGTTCAAATTCTCTAAGGGTCAGGTCGAGAGGTTCTCCGTTCTTTCGAACTTCGTACCGGTTCAGATCGATGGCCAGGTTTCCAAACTCCCTCACGTTGGAAGGCGCATCCTGAAGGTTGCTCATCAGATCGGTCCTCCGGATGTTGGCTTTTATCCTGGCAATCAGTTCACGCATGCCGAAGGGCTTTGTGATATAATCGTCGGCCCCCAGCTCGAGTCCCAGCACCTTGTCCACTTCCTCTTCCTTTGCGGTGAGCATGACGATGGGTACGGTGCTGCATTCCCTGATCTTTTTGCATACATGAAAGCCGTCCATTACCGGCAGCATAACGTCCAAAAGGACCAGATCCGGATTTGCGGCTAAAGCTTTTTCTAATCCCGTCTTTCCGTCGTGAGCTATATCGACTTCAAATCCTTCTTTTACCAGATTGAATCGAATGATATCGGCTATGGACTTTTCGTCCTCTATGATCAATACTTTTTTACAATTCATTCATATCACCCTATTCCTTGCTACGGCAGGTATTTTAGGGGATTCTGCGGCACGCCGTTTACATGTATTTCGAAGTGAAGATGCGGCCCTGTGCTCCTGCCCGTATTACCTACATTGGCGATGTGCTGGTCCTTGTAGACTCGATCTCCTTTTTTAACGAAAATCTTGCTGCAATGACCGTACACGGTTACTTTGTTCTGCCCATGATCTATGCGCACGCAATAGCCCAGTGCGCCTTCCCAACCCGCCGATATTACCTTTCCGCCGTCGGCAGCCCGGATCTTGGTTCCGGTAGAAGCGGCCAGATCGATGCCGTTGTGCATCCTTCCCCACCTGTATCCAAATCTGGAGGTCAGTCTGGCGCCCCTGACGGGATAGATGAATTTGCCAGTACCAATCAGCGGCGGCAGATCCTTGGTTCCTTTGAGAACTACCTGTGATTTCGGCTCGGAAAGAATTGTCGTGCTGAGCTCTTGCCTACTTACCTCTTCACCGTTGTTGCGGACAATCCTGGCCACTACGAGACGTTCTCCCTTTACGCCGGCGGATTTAACGGTCTGCTCCCCTTTATAAAGGGCGGAGGTCTCCTCGTAAACGATATCATAATCGATGGGAACTTTGTATTCGGCGATTTCCGTAGTCTGCACCGTAAGCACGGGGCAGGGCCTGGTGAGGGTCAGTTCTTGGCCAATCTGCAGCCTAGTGGGGTCCACATCCGGATTTGCGGCCGTAAGATCATCCATGGATATGCCGAGTTTTTTGGCGATTCCCGACAAAGTATCCCCGCTCTTGACAGCATAAGTCTTCTTCTCTACGGCCCCTGTGAGCATATATTCCAGGACTTTTTCCTCATCCTGGATATTGCCGATCTTTGTATCGACCTCGACTATTTCAACC
>JAAYNC010000123.1:0-2353 GCA_012521055.1 Eubacteriales Family XIII. Incertae Sedis bacterium | reverse complement strand
GAGACTGGCAACGGGATGACAAGAATTTAGGGATGCTCACCCTTTTCAGGGGGCTTACTTTTGAGAATAATAGAAAACTAAAAAAACATGTCTGATAATATGACGGTTGGAAGTCAAGCAAAATTAAAATCAGTTTTTATCGGACGGCAATGATATATATTTAGCAAGCGTAATTATACTTTTTTTCGCTTGTACACCCGAACAATATGATTTGGGTCCCAAGGATGTAACACCGGACGACCTGGTGGAAGGTATTGCATTCAAGATAGAACATGATGCATCAAACCCCAATATCGTCTATCTTTCCAGTCTGATGGATAGCAGATATACCCCCCTGTGGAATCACCCTCAGGGACGCAGCCAAAAGCAGAAAATAACATTAAAAATAGCGTTCCCCGGCACATACGAAGTAAAATTCGGAGTAGAAACACGGGGAGGGATAGTATATGGAAATCCTGTTACTTTTACGATTGATGCCTTCTATGCTGAGTTTGTAAGCGATGAATTATGGACATTGCTTTCAGGCGGTGTAGGCAATGCTAAAACATGGTATCTCGATCTCGATGCAGATGGAGTGAGCCGTTACTTCATTGGACCATTGTATTTTTATGGGACCGATGATAGCTGGGAAACAGTGACCAATGGCGTTACACTGCCTGAAGGGAGTGACTCATGGAACTGGAACCCCGACTGGCCGGGCAATAGCTGGTTGATGGATGCAGCCGACTTTGGCTCAATGACTTTCGATTTGAGAGACGGTGCAAATGTGGTGGTAGAACATAAAACGATTCCGTCGAGAGGAATAGAAAGGGGTACCTATATGCTCGATGTGGATGACCATACTTTAAGGATGACAGATGCCTCGCCCTTGCACGATATCAACCGTGACGGGGTAGTAATAGATTGGGGAGACATCAAGATCATGTCGCTTACCGAAAATACATTGCAATTGGCTGTATTACGCGATCCCGAACTGTCGGGAGAGGGAGCCTGTTTGCTGGTTTATAATTTCATTAGTAAGGAATATTATGACAACTGGACTCCGGGTGAGCAGGAAGAACCCGTGTAGCCTTCCCTATTTGTAGGACAGTTCCAAGTTAGACAAAAATATTAACTTTGTTAGGCATAGGAACAACAATGAAAAAGAAAGTACACAGCGAGTCAGAGAAGGTGAAGGCAGTCCATCAGCTTGAAAGTGGAGTAGATGCCTCAGTTGTAGCGCGTGACTACAACATATCCAGGGCGACCCTTTATAATTGGAAGTCCAAGTACAGTGGGATGGAGGTAAGTCAGGTCAAACGCCTCAAAGAGCTTGAAGATGAGAACCGCAAGTTGAAACAGATGTATGCTGACCTTGCTCTCGACAACAAGATCCTGAAGGAGGTCATCGAAAAAAAACTCTAGAGCCCGAGGTAAAGAAGGAACTGGCATGCGAGATAGTGGAAGAATACGGTATAAGCATCTCTCGGGCGTGCAAGCTGATGGAAATCCATCGCTCCTACTTCTACTATAGAGAGAAGAAAGATGACACCGAAGTTGAAGAGGCAATCCGTGCTGCCGCCGAGTTTGGTGATGGCTTCTGGAAAATATATTCAAGACTGAGACGTGAGGGTAAGGGATGGAACCACAAGAAGATTTACAGGGTGTACCAGGCAATGCACTATGAGAAACGAAGCCGATTGAAGAAACGTTTACCTGCAAGGGTTAAGAACCCTCTGGTTATGCCTAAAGAGCCCAATGTTACCTGGTCTATTGATTTTATCAGTGACAGGATTGAGTGCGGAAGGCAGTTCCGCGTTCTTAACATCATAGATGATGCCTGCAAGATTGCTGTGGCTCAGGAGATATCGATGTCCATGCCGGCAAAACGGGTCATTAAAGTTCTGGAAAAGATCATATGGCTGAATGGCAAACCAAAGAACATACGCTGCGACAATGGCCCTGAGTTTATCGCCCAAGTGTTCCGAGATTGGTGCAAAGGAAATGAGATAAACATCATCTATATTCAGCCTGGTAAACCCACTCAGAACGGTTACATTGAACGCTTCAACGGAAGCTACAGAAGGGCTGTACTTGATAGGTATATTTTCCGCAACATATCTGAAGTCAGGGAACTGACCGAAGCTTGGCGGAAAGACTACAATGAAGAACGGCCCCATGAGTCGTTGGACAACATGACGCCCATTGAATATAGGGAAGAACTGATAAAAAGAAAGGAAGCAGTATGACAGATGTTTTGACAAGCAAAGGTAACACGAGCCGCTACAGCGGTCAAGGCCAAGACGAGTGCCCTTACGGGCAGTCTTGCCCGCTGTATCGCCTCGTATTGGGAGTGGCTTATCAAAAATCTGTC
>JAAYNC010000009.1:0-20087 GCA_012521055.1 Eubacteriales Family XIII. Incertae Sedis bacterium | reverse complement strand
CAGAACGTCGTGAGACAGTTCGGTCCCTATCCGCTGTGGGCGTTGGAAATTTGAGTGGAGCTGTCCCTAGTACGAGAGGACCGGGATGGACATACCTCTGGTGTACCAGTTGTACTGCCAAGTGCATCGCTGGGTAGCTATGTATGGACGGGATAAGCGCTGAAAGCATCTAAGTGCGAAGCCCCCCACAAGAATAGATTTCCTTCAGTTTAACTGATAAGACCCGTGGGAGACTACCACGTTGATAGGTCGGAGGTGTAAGTGCAGTAATGCATTTAGCTGACCGATACTAATAGGTCGAACGCTTGACCAATGGTTTTAGCTCCTTTACATTGTTCAGCTTTGAGGGTGCGCCCTCAACAAGCGCAATCAAAGATGCGCAGGAAAAATTTCGGATGACGTAGCCATGACGAGCGACTGTGACGGGCGCGTATACATACATACGCAACCGAACGGAGCGAAGGAATGGCATAGTCAGGTGGAATTTTAGCAAGCATCTTATCTGGTGAGTATAGCGAGGAGGTTACACCTGTTCCCATCCCGAACACAGAAGTTAAGCTCCTCAGCGCCGACGGTACTTGGCGGGAGACCGCCCGGGAGAATAGGTCCTTGCCAGTTACAACGAAAACACGCTCTTCGGAGCTTGTTTTTTTTTGCCGGAAGCGATTTGGGCGCTTTACTCTGAATAATTGCAAGGGCCACCCCTTAGAGGTGGCCCGTTATGGAAATATTGACATCATAATGAAGGATCTCAAACTATAGATAGAGCCAAAAAATATTTTTAATCTATTACACGGATGATCTTTGCTTGCACCTGAGGAGGATAAATCATGATCATGGGGCCGTCTACAAAAATCACTTCCACGGATAATCCTTCCTTTAGATTCTTGGCTTCGAATTTGTCAAAGGTATAGCCTCTGTAAATGTTCGAATCCTCTCCGATCAATACCTTCGCTTTGTCGTAGATACCCATGTCCCCAGGGTCGCCTTCTACGAATATGCTGGTTATTTCACCGTCTTCGCCCTTTGTCACTTCGGTTATTTTTCCAACAACACTGAGAGAATCAACGGAAGAAACCCTCCAGCCCATATCAAATTTGTCTACGGTAATATATTCATAAAATGTGGATGTGCTCTGGGTAGAATCGGTGTAGACATATTCAATGAGATAGAGATGGATTCCCTCCTTCAGCTTGCCTTTTTCTGTCACTGTGTATTCTTTCACCCAGGGACTTGAGGCGCCGGTGACCCAGTTCATGGATGCGTATTCCTCATATTTTTCTGACTGCATTTCCGGTGTGAGCAAAGCGTATTGCAATGCCCCGTTTCTCATTTTCACCGCTTCTGCCCAAGCCTTTGCGGCGGCCAGGTGATCCTGCGGGATAAGAGCCTGCTCAAGAAGCCCGATTCTCATATCCTCCTTATCGGATTCTATGCGGACGGATTTGGTTTCGGCGTCCCACATTACGGATGCACCTAAAGCTTCGGCAATATCTCTTACGGATGCAACGGTGCTTCCGTTTTTAAGAGCAGGTGAGACTGTTGCATCAAGCTCCTTGCCGTCAACGAAAATTTTAATCGCGGAATCCGCGAAAGCAAAAATACTTGTGGCTGCTATCAATAGCACGGCCAGTGCGATGACAAAACTTTTTTTCATCCTAAAATCCCCTTTCTACTCTTGTTGCTAGCTTTCAAAGTAAATTTACATGGAAGCATTGTGTATTGCACGCTATAAAATCTGACGCAGTGAAGCAAAGCAATGTTCCCTTTATTCTGCCATTTTTTAATCATGTCACTTTTAAGCGGCCTGTGGGTGCAAGGAGGCATTTATTATGCCGGCTTCAGTATGGTATGATATGAAATTATAAGGAACTATATGGATTTAATAAATTGTTAAGGAACACCACCTGCATTTGTTAAGAATTATAAGATATCCTCTAAAATGAGCCTGTTGCAGCGTGATCAACAGGGCAGGCAACAGATTTAAAGGGGGATTCATATGCAAAAAGGGGAGCGAAAACGATGAACATTCTGGTCTGTGATGACGACAGGGAAATAGTGGAAGCAATCGAGATCTACCTAAAAAACGAAGGGTACGAAGTGTTCAAAGCATACGACGGCATCGAGGCGTTGGATATTCTTCGAAAGGAAGAAATTCATCTCATATTGATGGATATCATGATGCCAAGGTTGGACGGAATGCGCGCCACCATGAAAATTCGAGAGGAGAAGAACATTCCCATTATCATGTTGTCGGCTAAGTCCGAGGACTACGACAAGATCACCGGACTGAACGCAGGAGCCGATGATTACGTTACAAAACCCTTCAATCCGCTGGAACTTGTGGCCAGGGTTAAATCACAGCTGAGAAGGTATGTGGACCTGGGCAGTTTCGAGAAAAAAACGGGGGTTTATAAATCAGGGGGATTGGTGGTAGATGACGAGGCCAAAGCCGTGTACGTGGACGGCGAGCAGGTGCCCGTCACTCCCATAGAGTACGGAATCTTAAAGTTGTTGACCAAAAACGCGGGAAAAGTGTTTTCCATGAAACAGATCTACGAAGAAGTATGGGAAGAGGTGGCGTACAACCCGGAGAACACAGTGGCCGTGCATGTGAGGAGAATTCGGGAGAAGATTGAGATCAACCCGAAAGAGCCCAAATATTTAAAGGTGGTGTGGGGAATTGGATATAAAATCGAAAAGTACTAAAGGAACTAGAATTGTCAGCATTATCGCTTTCATCATCTGTGTGGTTTTCTTCATCGCCACGCTCATGACGGGAGCCATGGCCCTGGAATCAGCATCGGTTATTAACGGAACAGGGATGAGTGTGGATGAAGTTCTGTTTTCCGAAAACTACAAAGAAAGTCGGAAATTTCAAAAAGACTTTGAGAGAAAAGCCGGAGACATATTGTATCTGATCGGAGACCTGAAGGGTGAGGACTATATAAAGAGTGGCAAAACTATAAGCCAATGGAAAATGGATGATCGGATCAGGATGCTGTTTTACGATAAAGCCGGTCAGGATGAGAGCATGTATGAAAAATACAACGACTTTCAGGGGGATGGCCGTCAGCGTTTTGAAGAGGATTATGCGGATGAAATCGATCAGATCAAACAGCAGTTGATTTTAGACGAACTTCGAATCTTCAAAAAAGCAAAGGAAGAGTTGGACGGGACCAAAGGTTTTATTTACTTTGCGACAGACGGTGTCTACACCGTGACAAATATGGAAGGTTTGGCTTCGGATGCGGGCCCGGACCAGAGTCCCACTTTGAATACGGGTGAGGACATGGATGCAGCAGCAAATACGGAAGAACCTGTAATGGATAGCAGTCGCTTTCTCAGCATGGTGGGCAAAGCCGAATACCTGATTTATGAAAACGGCAAGATGACTAAAACATCTCCCAGCGCTGAGTCTCCCAACCAAGGCGTAAGATACAGCGACAGATATTTGGAAGAGCGATTCCACGATCAATACAATCCCAATCTTAAAATGTATTTTGCCTTTGATGAAAGCAATATTGCCGCTAAGGAAGAAGCGTTTCAGGCAAGCAGGAATGAGATACTGAAATGGGTACCCATCGTAGTGGGCTGCGGATTGTTGACACTGGTTTCCCTAATTGTCCTTATAGTGCTTACAGGCAGAAAAGATGCCGAAGGCAACCGCCCCAGCTACAGGATCGACAGGATCTTTACTGAAATCCAGCTTCTCATTATCACCCTATGCTTTCTCGGAGGAGGACTTCTGTTTTTAAACCTTCTATACGAAAGCATCCGGTACAATTCCTATCGATTTTCAAGTGCAACTCCGCTGAACACTGCCATGCTGCTGTGGATGGGAGCGGCAGTGCTGGTAGGCTTGGTAGCAGCTTCATTAGGTCTGCTCTTTATCCTGTCCTGTGTGCGAAACATAAAGGCGGAACGGTTTTTAAATAACTCGCTGATCTACCGGATTCTCGCTGCGCTGTTCAGCGGTATTCACTCCATTTATCACGGCGGCAGCATAATGCGAAAAGTGGTCATCATAACTTTGGCGGTCTCGCTCCTTTCGGCTACAGTGGTGCTGGCTCCGGTGGCGATCTTGCTTATTTTGATTCTGGCCCCCAGATGGGTAAGGAAGTATGAAGAAATTCGCAAGGGAGTAAGTGAAGTGAGGAACGGGAATCTGTCCTATAAAATTCCCGTGACCGGAAACGGTGAGTTGGATCGGTTGGCGGCAGAAATAAACGAGATATCCGCTGCATCCAATGCAGCTATTCAAAATGAATTGAAGAATCAGAGGTTAAAGACGGAATTGATTTCAAACGTTTCTCACGATTTAAAAACTCCTTTGACCTCTATAATAACCTACATCGATTTGCTCAAGACGGAAGGTCATGACAGCGAAAACGCGCTCGAATACCTGGAGGTGCTGGACCAGAAAAGCAAGCGGTTGCAGAAGCTTACCGAAGACCTCTTTGACGCAGCGAAAGCTTCCAGCGGAGCAATTCCTGTCAGGCTCGAAAATGTTAATATGCTCTCCCTGATAAATCAGGGCTTGGGTGAGATGGGTTCGAAAATTGAAGAATCAGGCCTGAAGTTCATCGTGACGGCTCAAGAAGAAAGCCTTTACGTTCTTGCCGACGGTCAGCTGTTGTGGCGCGTGGTGGAAAATCTACTGGGCAATGTACTGAAATATGCCCTTCCCGGGTCCAGGGTGTATATTGATTTAAAAGAAATACCGGGAACTAACGGAAAGGATGCCCAGGTTCTTTTGGAGATTAAGAACGTGTCGAAAAATGAGCTTAACATCAGCGCCGATGAACTGATGGAGCGCTTCAAGAGAGGAGACGAATCCAGGGCTACAGAAGGAAGCGGCCTGGGACTGGCCATCGCCAAGGATTTAGTGCTCCTTCAAAACGGATGGTTTGAGATCAAGATCGACGGCGATCTGTTCAAAGCTGTGGTAATGCTTCCCCGGACGTGGCCGGAAAAAACGGATCCTCCTCAGGCAGACAATGAACAATCAGCCTGAGGCGGTTGCTCCCCTTCGGCGCACAGGTTACTAGAGTTAATATTTCTCCCTCCTCCGGGGGTTGTAAAACAGTGTTGTCTTCCGGCAACACTGTTTTTATATCGGAAACTCTGTAATGAAATGTTTCACCCAGGTAGCTTACGGTGACGCGGTCGTCTTGTTCCAACTCATTCAATCTGCTGAAATAGGAGCCGAAGGTGTAGTTCCTGTGGGCGGCGATTGCGCAGTTCCCAGGCTCGCCGGGAACACCGGTCCCTTTGATATGTCCGGCGCCCCATTTCAACTCTTTTGCTCCCGCCCCTTCTACCAACATCAGATCAGCGTTGATTTTTTCTATGGAGATCCGGCCGAGAACGGTGGGCTCTTCTTCTTTTTTGTTTGATTTGGTCGGGGGTTCTCCTTCAATTACAGGGAGATTGCCATCTAAGGAAAGTCCTCCGGCGGCGGTTTTCAGCGAGAAAGGCTCAAAAATCTGATCGGATTCAGACATGTGGCGGCTTGCGTCATCCGCATCGCCGTCTCTGTCCGCTGCATTCCCGGCGAAAGCATGGGAATGTATATCTTCTAAATAGCTTTGATAAAGCAGCTGCTGTCGGTATTGATAATAAAGAGCTCCGGTGAAAGGCACGGAGGCTATTAGGATTCCTATGGCAATAAGGCAGAAAGAAATTTTATGTTTCATATCTCATCCCCACATGGTTTTACAAAATTCAACTTTCTGTTTGGTTATTATAGGCACTGACAGCATCGTTTAACAACAGGATTGCTTCGCCTGCATTTGACAGTTTCGCGGGCAATAGACATTGTATTTTGTCGGATGCAGGAGAAGAACTGTTCAAGGGTCGGCTAAAAACGCAATTCGCAAAAGTTATTGACGGAAAAAAGTCAACTTAAAATCTAATGGATGGGAGGAAGACATGGGGATGAAGAGAAAAAAACACATTATCAGGGGGTCAGTGGCATTATTGCTTTGTATGTTTCTGGCGGTAAGTTTCGCCATGCCTGTAAGCGTGCTCGGGTGGGGCGCGGAGCAAGAAATCAGGGATTTTAAAGTGAATTTATTCGATTACGATCAGGACGATATATTAGATGTCCTGGAGAATATGTTTACAGACTTTGGTGGTTCTCCTGTGGAAGAAGCTAAAGCCACTGAGACTTTAACCGTTGAAAAAACAGAAGTCTCAGAAGACTTTGCAGTGGAAGGGGACCATGAGTCGGAGGATTTATTTATGGATGAGACTGAATCTATAAGTTCAGAGGAAGAGACTGAATCCGAAAATTTTGAAGATGTTCAGGAATTGATAGGTTTACGGAGACCTGATTACAGCCGGATGTTCATGTTCACAAATGGGAGAGACGCTGAACGGGACCCAAAAAATTGGGCTGATTGCGCATGGTTCAGCAAATGGGAAAAAGATCATTATGTTTATCAGGGACTTATGAAAGTTAGGCTAAACAGCAACGGGCGGCCTGAATACACGAAGGGAATTCTCGGTATTGATCTTTTCGATCCTGAGAGTGAAGACTATGTTGTTCATAAAAACATTCTTTTTGAATTCAACTACGATCCCGTAAAATTCCCGGTGACTTTAGCCCCGGTACGATACACACCCTTAACTTCTTCTATTTAGAGCGGGGCGGCAATGCGGCAAATTGCAGCCTCGAGTTCAATATTCCTCCTGTCGGTGCGGATTTCGCTTTTATAAAAGCGGACTGGAATACAGAAGCAAGGCTTCCCGGGGCCGCATTCCGCCTTGAAGGAATAGATAATGAAACAGTAGAAGACGTGGTATCGGATGAGGACGGCATGATCCGATTTACGGGAATTCCGGAAGGTGAATATATTTTGAAAGAGATAGAGGCTCCGATGGGATATCGATTGAGTGATACGGAATATTTGATACGGGTAGCGCCTTTACAAGCAGTAGCGACCATGCAACAGATACAGGCTGGAGAAAGCGGTTTGGGTGTGTGGTATGCAGAGAAAGTTAACGGGCAGGAAGAACCTGTTTGGGAACTTATTGAAGAAAATACGGAATTATGGCTATGGAATAAAAAGGAGGAACACATCTTAACGGTCAAGAAAGTTGCTACAGGCGATAAGGCGCCGAAAGATGCAGAATATGAGTTTCTGATCCGCTTTTTCGATGATCAAAACGATTATTTCAGAGTTATGGATAAAGAGGGAATGGCAGCGGTAGCAGCAGATGTGGAGATTCTTAATTTGACGGATATTGATACGGAATTGCAGGAAAACGGTTATTATCGCTTTGTTTTGAAAGACGGTGAGCATATAGCCTTTGATTATGGAAGTTACTTTGTGCAGGATGATGAATGGCCTGAAGCGCTTGCCGAAGATGTTTCCAGCGCACCTGCCCTTCAGTTTCATCTGATTGAAACAGACAATCAAGGAGCTCTGGCTACCACAATTACCACAGTTGGCACCTTTGGCACGGATATTCTTGCTCCGGAGGACAGCGGAAAGGAAATCCAAGATTCCCTTGGAAGCGATTCCGAAGACGTAGTGGTCACCTATACCAATGCTTTCGGAAACAAAGACAAGGATAAGGATAAAGACAGGGACAGGGATCGAGACAAAGAGAAAGACAAAGAGGATAGCCCCGTGATTCCGGAAGATCCGATGCAACGGTCTTCTGAGCCGGAAGCAAGCGCGCTGGCAGCGCCTGCACCAACCATGCCGAAGACCGGGGGACTGGGCACCGGGTTGTTCCTGGCCATCGGAGGGCTCTTGGCCGGAGCGGGTATTTATTTGAGGAGGCGTTAGCCCGGTCATAATATATTTGGTCATAGTATAATAATATAATGATAGCGAGTCACAAAGAAGGACAGTTCCCTTATCGGGGACTGTCCTTTTCGTGCCATACATGCCGGACCGGCAGATCTGACCGGGCTCTGTCGGAGCCGAGTTGACTCAGCCTATTCTGTTTAATGCATGCAGGCAGGCATGCTATGACGGCTAAGCCGGCTCTGTTTTTCTGGACTTTTTGGCCGATTAGAGGTATTCTATAAACTAGAATTAATCCAAGGATGATTGGATTTTGACAAGGGAATCGCAAATTATTTTTGATGATTTTTGCCGACAACATGAAGGAGGAAGTGCTGGGTATGGACACTATGACCATATTGAAGATCGTTTTCACGGCGCTTCTCTGTGTTCCGGTGTTCGCCTTATCCATTCATTTAATAGGGAAACTTATGGACGAAATCATTAAAAAACCAGGGAGGCAAAAATGAAGCCAGGTTTGTTTATTACCTTTGAAGGCCCCGACGGTTCGGGGAAGACGACACAAATCCAGATGCTGGCGGACTTTCTTGCCTCTAAAGGAATAGAAATAGTTTTGACCCGGGAACCCGGTGGGACCAGAATAGGCGAAATGATTAGAGATATTATTCTGGATCCCTGTCATAAGGAGATGGCGCATCTTACGGAAGCTTTTCTCTACGCGTCTTCCAGGGCCCAGCACGTGGCACAGAAAATACGTCCCGCGCTGGAAGCGGGAAATACGGTGATATGCGACCGCTTTATGGATTCCAGCATCGCATATCAGGGTTACGGGCGCAAGCTCGGCGAAAGGGTTCGCATAATTAACGAAATCGCGGTAGACGGATTGGTTCCCGATCTGACCTTTCTCATATTGGTCGATCCGGATGAAGGGAAAAAGCGTATAAGCAACGGAGTTTTGGATCGGCTGGAACTGGAAGAAATCGATTACCATACGGATGTGTATGAAGGTTATCTTGAGTTGGCCCGCCGGTATCCGGAAAGAATCCTCGTTATCGACGGCCAGCACGGCATCGAAGAAATCAGCAAGGAAATCATAGAGAAGACAGTGAAATTCCTGAGAACCCATCGGGGGATTGAGATATGAAGCAAGGGGAGTTGAAACAGCGGCTGGTTCATCTTGCCCGGAACGGAAGACTGTCGCATGCCTACATTTTGGAGTGCAGCGACACGGATCATTTGGTTCGCTTTGTTCAGAGCATGACGGAAGAACTTACTCCGTACAGGGAAGACGTTCATACTGTCTGCGCCGACGGGCTGTCGGTAAAGGATAAAGCCATCGAGGAGCTTTTGGCCAGACTCAGCTTAAAGCCTCTTGTGGGTCAACGAATTGTAGCGGTTATTCAGGATGCGGACACGATGACGCCTCGGGCGCAGAATCGCTTGTTGAAAACCCTTGAAGAACCACCCGGCGATACGGTGATATTTTTGCTTTCATGCAATGCGGAGCATCTTCTGCCCACCATCCGATCACGCTGTGTGTTGTTGCGGTTGGGGAAAGAGGGAGAGGAAGAAGGAGAAGGTTCATACGATGAAATCCAAAAGCATGCTCACACAGTCTGCGCTATGATTTTGGAAAGAAAGAAATACTATTCCATCGTCGAAGGACTGCATGAAGTAACGGGACAAAAGGAGCATGCTTATGCATTTCTCGATGCCATGGAAAAATGGTACAGGGATATTTTGTTATGTACCACAGGAATTCCTTGTGAATGGAAAGACCCTGATATTCAAAAACTAAGCAGACTCCTCAATAGAGAGCAGGCGTATCACGCAGTGGCTCATATCGAGGAGGCGCGGCGGGATTTAAGCCGCCACATCAACACGAACTACACTATTAAGAATTTGATATTGAAGCTAATACAGGAGGAACCCACATGATAAAAGTTGCGGGTGTAAGATTTAAGAAGGCGGGAAAAGTTTACTACTTTGACCCTGCAGGACTTGAGGTCAGCAAGGGTATGAATGTCATAGTTGAGACAGCCCGGGGGCTGGAGTTTGGCACATTGTCGGAGGATATAAAAGAAGTGGATGAAGAGGAGATCGTCGCTCCTCTTAAGAAAATCATCCGCATAGCAAATGAGAAAGACGTAATTCAGCATCAGGAAAATCTAAAGAGAAAAGAACGAGATCTGGCGCTTTGCCAGGAAAAGATCGATAAGCATCAACTGGATATGAAATTGGTGGATGTGGAACACACCTTTGACAACAGCAAGATCATATTCTATTTTACGGCGGACGGAAGAGTGGACTTTCGTGAATTGGTAAAAGATCTTGCCAGCGTTTTTAAAACCAGGATTGAGCTCAGACAGATCGGGGTAAGAGATGAGGCCAAACTGATAGGCGGGATCGGTACTTGCGGAAGAACATTGTGTTGCCATTCCTGGCTGCCGGAGTTTGAGCCTGTATCAATAAAAATGGCCAAGATACAGAACCTGTCTTTAAATCCTTCCAAGATTTCCGGCATTTGCGGTCGGCTAATGTGCTGTCTCAAATTTGAGAACGACGTCTATTGCGAGCTCAGGAAGGGCATGCCGGACGTAGGAGAGAGAGTGATGACAGAGGACGGGTTGGGTGTTGTTGAGGAAAGCAACATCTTGGAAAACAAGATAAAGGTTCGCCTCATGCTTGAAGAAAAAGATGGAGACAAACCGGAAAAGCTGTCACCTGATTTCAATTATTACACAAAAGAGCAGATCCGCCGTTTAGACAAAAAGAAAGACAATTCCGTTGACGAAGACGTGGCAGATGAGATCGATGCGTCCCTTCTGGAGGAGATCAGCAGCCTTCTGCAGGATTGAGATACAGTATGATGCGGTATAAGGGTTAATATAAAAAACCTGTTCATTTATCTGATGTGAACAGGTTTTTCCTTTTTAAGAGACGGTTTATAAGTTTTGTATTTCTTTGATGCAATCAGCGCATACGTTCTTATCGTGGATGCGTTTAACGCTTTTTGCGTTTCCGCAAAAAACGCAAGCAGGTTCATACTTCTTCAAGAGAATATAGTCACCGTCTACATAAATCTCGATGGGGTCTTTAATTTCGATGTCGAGAGTTCTTCTTAGCTCAATGGGAAGTACAATCCTACCCAATTCATCAACTTTTCTTACGATACCTGTTGCTTTCATTCGCCCTACCCCCTTACTGCAAATCATTCAAGTCAATTTGTTTATAACTAAAGTACATATTATACTACCATAAATGAACATTTTAGTCAATCTTTTTATCATTGAGTAAGCCTATAAGGGATGTGACGGCTTTTACTAATGAAGCCATTCCCTGGATGAATCCTTCCTTGCCTTTAAGCGCTCCGGAAACCGCAGAAACGGATTTGCCCACATTATCAATTATCTCCTTGGCGCCTTCCACACTATCCGCCGCAGTGCCGGTTATTTTTGCAGTATCTTCAAGAATACGGTTCAATGTTTTGGCAGCCGGGATCAAGTTTCTGACTAAAAAGATACAATAACATATGAGTACAATGAGAGCGATGGCAATAACGATAAGACCCAGGTCACCTAGTGTAATCGTAGCGTCCACCCGCACCACCTCCTTTGTTTTATTATGGGGGAGCAAATGGAAATTTTCAACATGAATTTACAAAGCATGCATATATTCATTCATAGAAGAGAAAGGTTGATGTAGCATTATGATGAATTATATCTGGGGCGGGATGCTCCTTATCGGTATTGCTTTTGCTGCGTATAGAGGAGTGCTGGGGGCGTTCAGCGAGGGGCTGATGAACAGCTGCACGGAGGGCGTTTTTTTTGTAATCGGCCTTACCGGAATCATGGCGGTCTGGTCGGGATTGATGAATATTGCCAAAGATTCAGGACTTATAGACTCATTTGCCAGGCTCGTCAGACCTGCAATGAAATACCTGTTTCCAAATGAGCGCAACAGGGAAACCATTGCCACTATGCTGATGAGTTTCAGCGCAAATATTTTCGGAGCCGGCAACAGTGCAACGGTCTTCGCCATACAGAGCATGGTAATGCTGGACGAGGAAAACGAACACAGCCCCATTGCCAGCGACACAATGTGCATGTTTATGGCCGTAAATATGTCCATGATTCAGATCGTGCCGGTGACCATCATTAAGATCCGAAGCGATGCTGGTTCCACCAATCCCGGAAGTATAATCATACCGTCAATACTGGCAGGGCTCGTGTCCATGGTCGCCTCCATTGGGGTGTGCAAATACTATGAGAGGAAGCGGCGGAAATGACAAACCTGTTGAGCGCTGCTTCGCTGTGTTTCATTCCGGGACTGATTACGATAATAATCGCTCATGGATTATGGAAGAAGGTGGCGGTTTACGACAGCTTCATTGAAGGCGCAAAGACGGGGATAAAAACGGCCGCGGAAATCTTGCCTTTTATTATTGCCATTTTTATCGGAATAGAGGCCATGGTAAGCTCGGGAGCCATGGGGTATTTGGAGGATTTGATTGGTCCGGTGTTAGAAAAGCTGGGCATTCCCAGGGAGCTCACATCCTTAATACTGTTGAGGCCGGTGTCTGGCAGCGGATCTCTTGCATTGGTGGAACGAATGGTGACGACTTACGGTGCGGACAGTTTCCTGGGAAATGTGGCGTCGGTTATGGCGGGAAGCTGTGAAACAGTCTTCTATGTGATAGCGGTATATTTCGGCGCCACGGCGGTAAAAAAAATACGCCATTCTCTGCTGGCTGGCCTGGTAGGCTATGGAGCAGGAGTAATGGCGTCTGTATGGCTGTATAGAATTTGGGAATGGCACTAATCGTTGGTCCGAATGATGTTGGCGTCTAGTTTGCGGAATTTATCGACGAAATTGGCGTAGCCTCTTTCCAGGTGATAAATTTCGGAGATTTCCGTAACCCCCTCAGCCATGAGTCCCGCTAGCACCATGGCGGCGCCTGCGCGCAGATCCGTACAGATGACCTGTGCGCCTTGTAGAATTCTGTCTCCCTGTATAATGGCGCTTCTTCCTTCCGTCTTGATATCAGCACCCATGCGATTCAGTTCACCCACATGCATGTATCTGTTTTCAAAAACGGTTTCTACCACTACGCTGTGGCCTTTAACGGTGGTGAGAAATGCCATAAATTGAGGTTGCATATCCGTAGGAAAGCCGGGGTAAGGCATAGTTTTTATGTCTGTGGAGACCAGGGGTTGCACATCACCCTTAACCCGTATGAGATCGTCGCTTTCCTCGATGTGCACACCGCATTCTATAAGCTTTGCGATGACAGGCTTTACGTGATCGGGCACTACGTTTTTTATCAAGACATCACCTCTGGTAATAGCCGCGGCCACCATGAAAGTGCCCGTTTCAATCCTGTCGGGTATGACTGCGTGCCTCGTTCCGTGGAGAGAGGGTACGCCTTCGATACGAATGGTATCGGTGCCTGCGCCTTTCACCTTCGCGCCCATTTTATTCATGAAGTTTGCAAGGTCGACGATTTCAGGCTCCTCTGCCGCGTTTTCTATTACTGTGTGGCCTTCGGCAAGTGCTGCGGCCATCATGATGTTTTCCGTGGCTCCAACGCTGGGAAAATCCAGGTAGACCTTGCCTCCTGTCAGCTTATCGGCTCGTGCTTCCACATAACCGTGTCCCTGTTCGATTTCCGCTCCCAGGGTCTGGAATCCTTTGAGATGAAGATCGATGGGTCTGGCGCCAATAGCACAGCCTCCCGGTAATGCGATCTTCGCTCTGCCGGTTTTTGCGAGGAGCGGTCCCATAACCAATATGGATGCCCGCATTCTTTTGACTAATTCATAGGGAGCTTGTTCTTCTTCAATTTGGTCGGTTTTGATAAGAATGCGACCGTTGCCATAATCCTCTGTCACATCGGAACCGATGCTTCTGAGAAGTTTACACATGACGTCCACGTCGCGAAGTTTTGGAACTTCCAGGATCTCACATTCTCCTTCCGCAAGAAGAGACGCGGCCATGATTGGGAGCACTGCGTTTTTCGATCCGCTGATTGTAACTTCACCGTACAATGGACCATTCTTTCTAACTATATATTTTGACAAGTTGTTCCTCCGGGATAATTCACTTTTCTACCGAAAACAGTATATCATCATTCTATGTTTTGTCAAAGCAATAGCAATATGAAACTAAAAAGGAAGAGGCATGTTTTTTCAAAGAGATTATGCTAAAGGGGTACAAAACATAATATGATTTACCTCTTCCTGTTCACTCCACATTATTTCCAGAACGAGGGATATTATACACAGCTTCCAATCAAATGCGAATGAAACGCAAATTCGCCTCATACATTAAACAAGGCAGGGGGACAGACTGTAAGGAGGCGCCGCATGAGAAAAAAGGTGTTTAGAAGAAAAAGCAGATTCAGGTTCAGAATAAAAAACAGGGAACTGATGCGCATCTGTGCCGCCGCAACGGCAATTGTATTTTTTTCCTTGGTATTGCTGCCCTTGTTCATAGTGGCGTTTTTTCCCACTGAAGATGCTGGAATCATCGGGAAAAACAGGGGGAGTCATACCGTTACTTTATATCGCCACCAGGAAAGTCGGGTTATAACCCTTGATCTGGAAGATTACGTGGCAGGTGTGGTAGCCGGAGAAATGCCGGCTTCGTTTGAAATGGAAGCGCTGAAGGCTCAAGCTGTTGCTGCAAGGACATATGCTCTCTCCAAGATCAGACGGGCGGAAGACGCGGGAAATTCCGCGGAGCATCCCGAAGCTCCGCTTTGTGACGACACCCATTGCCAGGTCTATCGCAGCGAAAAGGAATTGATGAATCTGAAAGGAAAAGGGTGGATGGAGGACGGATGGAGAAAAATCCGGCAAGCTACCTTATCCACCGCCGGGGAGGTGATGTATTACCAGGGGGCCTTGGTTGAACAGCCTTTGTTTCATTCTTCCAGCGGCGGAAAAACCGAGAATTCGGAAGATGTTTTCGTGTCGGCTTTTCCGTACCTGCGCAGCGTAGACAGCCGGTTCGAGGGAGATGCGCCCTATCAGAATGAAAGCGTATCCGTATCCTTCGGAACTTTCGAGAAAAAAGTCAGTGAAAAGTACGGAGCCAGCAATATAAGTATTGAAACTATTAAAATTCTCAGCCGCAGCGAAGGGGGGCGGGTGAAAGAAATACAGGTGGGAGACAAGGTTCTGTCAGGAAGAGATATCAGGGAACTGTTTGGGCTTCGGTCAGCCAACTTCTCTCTGGCTTTTAACGGAAAGGAAGATATCATATTTACGACTCGCGGTTACGGCCACGGAGTCGGTATGAGCCAGTGGGGGGCAAACGGAATGGCGAAAGCAGGCTATTCCTATGTAGAAATCCTGCAGCATTACTATCTCGGCGTTTCGATAGAACTGTTGTAAAAGTAAGTGTAAATTCCTTCAAGCATTCTATTCGTATGGCAATCTTGGGAATGCGAAAATATCCCGATTTTGAGTAAAAAACGGAGTATTGTGTCTCGGTTTTTTGCCCATTCTTCTTAATTGTTGATGAGACCATCAGGTCAAACGCAACCCTGGGGTTAACTTTTGCAGGCAAGGGAATTATGGTATAATCACAATTAGCGGATAAGCGGATATAATAATGGATAAGGACAAGTCTATGTTCGACATAAAGGAAAATCTTAAAAAACTTCCGGACAAACCCGGAGTCTATCTGCATAAGGGCAAGAAGGGTGAAATCATTTACGTGGGTAAGGCCATATCCTTGAAAAACAGGGTAAGGCAATATTTCCAGTCGAAATCCAGCCTGGAACCCAAAGCCAGAGCCATGGTGTCCCACATCGCAGAATTTGAATACATCATTACAGATACTGAGATGGAGGCCTTGCTTCTGGAGTCATATCTGATAAAAAAACACATGCCTAAATACAATGTTCTCATGCGAGACGACAAGAGCTTTCCATACATTAAAGTAACCCTTGGTGAGCCTTGGCCCCGGTTGACCAAAACCAGGAGGTATGTGGAGGACGGCAGCAAATATTTCGGCCCTTATACCGATGCGGCAGCAGTCGATAGGATAATCGATCTTCTGTCTTCTATTTACGGGCTGAAACGCTGCAGCGCAAATAATTTTCCCGAAGGTTTCAGACCTTGCCTCAATTATCATCTGAAACAGTGCCGGGGCATCTGCGCGGGAGAAGTGGATGAGAAAGAATACAGAAAAACCGTTGAACAGGTGGTGGATTTTCTGTCGGGGAATACAGAAGCTGTTTTAGATTACCTGAATAGGCAGATGGTTCGTGAAGCCGAGGCCTTAAATTTTGAGCGGGCGGCCGAATACAGGGATTACATTGCTGCGGTTAAAGCCATTCCAGATCAGAAAAAACTGGATGAATTCCTCTCGGATGTGAGGAGAAACAGGGTGAAGGTAGTCCGCAGAAAAGCGGAGGAGCTGGCCAGGCAGCGCGAAGAAAAGAAGAAGGCCATTGAGGAAGCTTGGCAAAAAGCAGGACTTGCGGGGGTCCGCCGGGTAGAAGCTTATGATATTTCCCATATAGCAGGGACGGATTCCGTAGGAGCAATGGTCGTCTTTGAAGACGGAGAACCTTCCCGGAAGAGTTACCGGCGTTTTCGTATCAGGACCGCACCCGGAGGAGGGGATACGGACAGCCTTCAGGAAGTGGTGTACCGTAGACTTAAAAGAGGTTTAGACGGTTCGCCCGGTTTTGTTCCCATGCCGGATCTGTTGCTGATTGACGGAGGGGTAAATCAAGTAAATGCTGCGGAGCAAGTGCTTGCGGCTCTGGGTGTCCGGATTCCGGTTGCCGGCATGGTTAAAGATGAAAAGCACAGGACCCGGGGGTTGATAATTCAAGGCGAAGAAAAGCGACTGAAGGATAACAGGACTCTATTGAGATATATTTCAACAATACAGGAGGAAGTACATCGCTTTGCCATCGAATATCATAGAGGACTGCGAGCCCAAAAACTAAAGAAATCAGTTTTGGATGACATCCCTGGTATAGGCGAGAAGAGAAAAACCGCCCTCCTTAAAGAGTTGGGGAGCATAGAAGCCATTGCAGCCGCGGACCTGGAAGTATTGGCGGGAATTCCCGGCATGAATCGTGTTGCCGCAGAAAGTGTTAAAAAACATTTGAACAATATGATTGTGAAAAATGAAGGTTGATGTTATAGTAAGCATATAATTGGGTACCTTAATATGGAACCCAATTAATTAAGCTCATATTTTTAGGAGGATATTCACATGGCAGACAAAGAAAAATATGCCTCAAACTGCTGCGGCGATGGTTGCGATTGCGGGCCCGACGAAGAAATCGAAATCATGACTTTGGAATTTGACGACGGGCATGAGGTAGAATGTGAGGTCATGGGTGTATTCGATGTCGACGGCAAGGAATACATTGCCCTGTTTGCAACAGACGGTTCCGACGAAGTTTACCTTTACGGATATAGGGAACTGGATGACGACGAGAACGATTGTGAGCTCATCGACATCGAAGACGACGAAGAGTACGAAAGAGTTTGTGCAGTGTTTGAAGAAATCACAGGATGTGAAAGGGAATTAGAAGAGGAAGAAGAATAATTCCTCGGAGGAAACAGACAAAGCCCGCTCGCAGCGGGCTTTGCTTTTGTTCGGGAATAAGCCGGAATAAAGCCTGCCGGCATATCTATCTTATTGGATTTCATTGGTTTGAAAATGCATTTTTCAGGAAGATAACTGCAAGAAAAGCGCAGATGACTGCATAGATAGCGTTTCTTTTTTCAAAACCGCTTTGGAAAAAAGATATGGCAGTCAATATGGTGAGTACAACAAAAAAGAGTCCTATGAGCAAATATTGTCTCTTCTTCGAAATCATAGCCAAGATCCCTCCTATCATAAGCTCTGCCAATCATATTATCATAACTTGACGTTGAAGGGAAGAAACGATTCCTATATAATACACATGTAATTATATTCGGAGGTCATAGATGAGTAAATACGATATCATAATCGTAGGGGCGGGCGCCAGCGGGGTGTTCATGTCCTACGAGCTTACAAAATTAAATGTTGATGCAAAAATATTAATGATTGAAAAAGGCGGGGATCTGTTCCACAGAAATTGCCCCATCAAAGCAGGCCGGACTCCGACCTGCATCAAGTGTTCCCCCTGTCATATCATGAACGGATATGGCGGCGCCGGAACTCTGTCTGACGGCAAATACAATATAACCACGCAATTCGGAGGCGAACTGCATTCTTATGTAGGCACCAAAAAAGCCATGGAGTTGATGGAGTATGTAGATAAGGTGCTATGCGAAATGGGCGGCTCTGAAGCTAAGCTATACTCCACGGCCAATTCCGACTTAAAAAGGGTTGCGTTGCAAAACAATCTCCATCTGCTCGATGCGAAGGTCAGACATTTGGGAACGGATCGAAACATAAAGATCCTGGAAAATATCTATGAATATTCAAAGAGCAAGGTAGAGATGCTCTTTCATACCGAGGTTACGGATGTTGAGACCCTTGACGGAGGCTTTACCGTAATAACGAATAAAGGGGAAAGGTATTCCTGCAAACATCTTGTGCTTGCTGCCGGCCGTTCAGGTTCAAAATGGCTGTCCGAGACCTGTGAGAAGTTGGGACTGCACCTGACTCGAAACCGGGTGGATATCGGCGTTCGCGTAGAACTTCCCGCCGTTATTTTCAAGCATATTACGGATCAGGTTTACGAGAGCAAGCTTGTATATAAAACAGATAAGTACAACGATTTGGTAAGAACTTTCTGCATGAATCCCTACGGGGAAGTAGTTGCGGAGAATACTAACGGCATAGTTACCGTAAACGGCCACAGCTATTCGGATCCCTCCCTCCATACTGAGAACACCAACTTCGCCTTATTGGTATCGAATAAATTTACGGAGCCTTTCAAGGACAGCAACGGTTACGGAGAATCCATAGCCAGACTCTCCAATATGCTGGGAGGCGGGGTGCTTCTGCAGAGGTTCGGAGATCTTGTAAAGGGAAGAAGGAGCAGTAAGCGCAGAATGGAGAAATGCTTTACCAGGCCTACCCTGCAGGCTACGCCCGGCGATTTGTCTCTGGTCATTCCCAAGAGACAATTGGACAACATCATCGAGATGATCTACGCATTGGACAAGATCGCTCCGGGAACAGCAAACGAGGATACATTGCTATACGGTGTGGAAGTTAAGTTCTACAACTCAAAGGTTGAAGTGGACGAAAACCTGGAGACGAAGATAAAAGGGCTTTACGTATTAGGCGACGGTTCGGGAGTTACTCACTCCCTGTCCCAGGCCTCGGCAAGCGGTGTTCATGCGGCCAGGATCCTGGCGGAACAGTACTGATCCACAACACCGGACATGGGGACGGAGAATCCTTTGAAATTAAGGAGCCATTAAGGGCTCCTTTTTTATTTTTAATTTATGAATAGATTTGAGCTTACTGAAAAACAATAACAGTGCAGCAGTGGAAGAAAATCAATATTTTAGGAGGGTTCCGATTATGGATATGACCACCGAAGACATATTGAAAAAAGCCTTGCTGGATACCCAGGAAAAGGTGAGGGATTTTATGCATTACACCCGGGAACTGAAGGACGAGGAGCTTCAATCCTTTTTCAAGGAAGCCGCGGAAGAGGAAGCTAAGCAGGCCCGTCAGCTTCAGCAATTTCTCGGTGAGATTCACCGATAGCTTTGTCAATCAATATAGAAGTAAAGCAAGGTTTTGTAGAGGAAAGAAGTCTGTGGACATATAAAAAATACCCGTATATGTGAAGATACGGGTATTTTGAATGCAACATAGTCCGTTGCGATGTGGTGCAGGCAAGAGGACTTGAACCTCCATGCTCTTGCGAGCACACGGACCTGAACCGTGCGCGTCTGCCAATTCCGCCATGCCTGCGCGACAGAGATTATTGTAACATAGGTTATGAAAAAATTCCACAACTTTTTAAGAAAAATTCTAAAACGGATATCAGTAAGAACAAAAGGTATTGTTTTGTCAGAATAATAACATGTAATGGGGAAAAAACGCAGAATTCTCATTTACAATTTTCTTATTGTCAATATTGACAATAAGAAAATCATGGCTGATAAGCAGAGGTGGCATAATATAATAGCATGAAAAGTATCAAAACTGAGAATTTTTTAATTGTTTATAGGTATTGTTTTGTCAGGATAATAACATGTAATGGGGAAAAAACGCAGAATTTTCATTTGAAATTTCCTTATTGTCAATATTGACAATAAGGAAATCATGGCTGATAAGCAGAGGTGGCATAATATAATAGCATGAAAAGTATCAAAACTGAGAATTTTTTAATTGTTT
>JAAYNC010000139.1:0-6834 GCA_012521055.1 Eubacteriales Family XIII. Incertae Sedis bacterium | reverse complement strand
TGCTGGGCAGGGTCCGGGTGGCCATGATGGCAGGGACGGAACATCCGAAACCCAACAGCAAGGGGACGATGGACCGGCCGGAAAGCCCCAGCCTGCGCAGCAGTTTATCCATAACAAATGCCACTCTGGGTATGTATCCGCTGTCCTCCATGACGGAGAGCAGGAAGAAGAGGATGGTTATAAGGGGCAAAAATGACAATACGCTGCCCACTCCCACGAAGATGCCGTCGATAATCAGAGAGTGAAGCACAGGGTTGATGTTCGTACGGCTTAAAGCCCCGTCGGTAATGGAAGCCAGGTGGTCAATTCCCGCGTCGAGAAAATCGCTGAGCCAGGTGCCCAACGGACCGAAAGTCAGCCAGAAAATAACCAGCATGATCCCCAGGAAAATGGGAAGGGCCAAGTATTTATGGGTCAGAATCTCGTCTATTTTTATGGAGCGAAGGTGCGCTTTGCTCTCGCCCTCTTTCTTTATAATGCGGTTGCACAATTCCTCGATGAAGCAATAGCGCATATCCGCCATGGCCGCTTCCCTGTCCGTTTCCAGGTGAAATTCCATATCGTCCACGATATGCTGGATGATGTCTTTTTCCGGCTCCTCCAGTTTGAGGGTTTCCATAACAAGGTCGTCACCCTCCACGAGCTTCGTGGCGGAGTAACGGAGAGGAAGGCCCGCGGCTTTCGCTTCGTTTTCTATGAGGTGGGAAATGGAGTGGATAGCGTTATGGACAGGTCCGGTGCAGAAGTCAATCCTTTTAGGCAGAAGGCGCTTCTGTGCCGTTTCCATAGCGCAGTGGATCAGGTCGTGAACACCTTCGTTTTTGCTGGCGGAGATGGGAACTACCGGAATGCCCAGTGTCTCCTTCATCTGCTGAATATCGATGAAAACGCCGCTGTTCCTTATCTCGTCCATCATGTTGATGGCGATGACCATGGGCGTTTTCAGTTCCATCAGCTGTAGGGAAAGATAAAGGTTTCTTTCGATGTTGGTAGCATCCACGATGTTTATGATTACATCGAGTTTCTGATTTATGATGTAATCCCGGGCAACGACTTCTTCCGCACTGTATGGGGAAAGAGAATAGATGCCGGGAAGATCTACGACTTTTACGCCTTTGTGTCCTTTAACCAGGCCTTCTTTGCTTTCTATTGTGACACCGGGCAGATTGCCCACCTTCTGGTTGCTGCCCGTCATCTGGTTGAAGAGGGTGGTTTTCCCGCTGTTAGGGTTGCCGACTAATGCAATGGTCAAGTTCATTCTATCGCCTCGATGTTGATTTTTTTTGCGTCTTCTTTGCGCAGGGTCAGTTCAAAATTTCGAAGATGTAGTTCGATGGGGTCGCCCAAAGGAGCTACCTTTCTAACCATTACTACCGTGTTTGGAGTAAGGCCCATATCCAGGAGGCGGCGGCGCAGGGCCCGTTCTCCGCCCACTGCGATTATGCGGGCTCTTTCGCCGGGTTTGAGCAGGTCCAGCGTCATGACGCTGCCCTTAGCTTGTCCGTGGCGGTACCTGAAAGCATGTTCGCCTTCTTTGCCATCGCTTTTGTTTTCTATGTGTTTGCCGTTTCCGTAACGTCTGCCGAGATTCATATAATACTCCTTAGATATGGATTGTCCTTGTTTAGGTTGCAATTTAATTTTGATTGCTGTTACTCATTGATTCTGGCATCAAGTATGGTTGTTTGTTGTTCATAGGGTAATTATTGTCGCAGCCGGCTTGTTCAGTCGATTCGCTTATCTAAATTAATACAGTCAAAGGAGTTAGCCTATGCTAACGAAACAATACACCTTTTTGTATTAACTGTCAATACTAAAAGCCGAAAACAAAAGAATGCCGCGGACAAATAACGCGGAGAATAATATGAATCAAGCGGAGAAGAATCTGAATCAATCCGGCGGGAACAGGATAAAGGTGACAGCCCGGATAAAAGAAGAGACCATCAGAATGGCTATGGCGATAGCCCCGGTAAGCATCAGGGTTTCCGTGCCGATTTGTGCCGTGGCCAGCAAATCTTCTTTAAGCAGAGACAGCATGGTTTTATACATACCGGCTCCGGGCACCAGCGGAAGGATTCCGGGAATGGTAAAAATAAGGGAGGCCTCCTTGAAAACTCTGGCAAAAAGCTCGCCGAATGCGGCAACAAGGCAGGAAGCGATAAAACCGGAAATAACTACGGACTGTCCTGCCTGCAACAAGTATTGAAAGAGCAGCCAGCCGCAGGCGCCGGTAAATCCGGCAAAGAAGATGTGGCGATGGGGTATGTTGAAGATCAGGGTGAATCCTGCCGTTGCTCCAAAGGCAAAAAGAAACTGCAGAAACAGACTCATATGGCACCTCCTGCAGAAACCCAAATAAACAGCACAACTCCAACACCCGAGGCTATGGAGATGGCGGTTAATGCGGCTTCCATAGCCCTGGCGCTTCCGGCAAGAAGATCCCCTGCAAGAGAGTCGCGCATGGCATTGGTGAAGGCTAAACCGGGTAGAAAAATCATCAGAGAACCGACGATCATGGCGTCCGTATTGTAAGCCAGCCCGCCGGCGGTAAATAAAAGCGCTGCTAATGCAATCAGGGCGCAAACTGTAAAGTTGCGGAGAAAGAGGTTGAAGCGGTATTTGTCCAACAAATGTCCGAAGGCGAAAGCAATGGCTCCGATAGCCAGGGAACAGCCGAACTCCCGATACCCGGCTCCCAGCATCAGGGTGAAAAATGAGGCCACAAGGGCGCCGCCCAGAACCTGAAGAGGGAAGGTGTATTTTGCTTCTCCGGAAATGCGCTCCAGGCGCTCCTTCGCTTCGCTGATAGAAGTGGGGTTTGCCGCAAGATTTCGAGAAAAATCATTGACCATGGAAATCCTGTCCAGGTCCACGGAGACTCTGCGTATGCGCTTAATAATGGTGTAAGGCTTTCCGTCGCCTCCGGAATCCAAGGAAATAAAAATTCCTGTGGTGGTGGCGAAAACCTCTATATAAGGGATGCCGTACGCCTTGCAAATTCGAGTAACCGTGTCTTCGACACGGTAGATCTCCGAACCGCTCATCAGCATAATCTCTCCTGCCCGCAAGGCAAGCATCAAAACGTTTTTCTCGATGGGGTTTATCATCATACGCTCCCTGTTTAAAGGTTTCGAAACTGGCGCATTAAGCACCCCAAACCATCCCAAATGCAGGATTAAGTACATAATACCATAAAGTTGACGCCTGGAGACAGAGCCTATATAATATTTTTGTAATAAACCACACGGCAGCTATCCATTTTGTATATAGAAAAGGCTTGCGGTAGCGAAAAGCCATGCTTTTCTAAGTCCCGAGCGGATCCTACATATAAAACTGGAGGACAATCGGCCGATGCAAAACGAATAAGCATCGGTGGTCTGTTTGCCCATCTTTTATTTGTACATGAAAGGAAAAGCGAAATGGAAAGAATGGTTGGAACGGTTGTAAGAGGACTTAGAGCTCCCATTGTCCGTCAAGGCGACGACCTGGAAAAAATTGTGATAGATACGTTGATGAAGACCTTCGAAACGGAAGGTTTCGAGCCAAGAGACAAGGATGTTCTCTGTATAACGGAGGCAGTTGTTGCGCGGGCATTCGGCAATTACGCTACTGTAGATCAGTTGGCGGCGGATGTAAAGCAGAAATTCAAAACAAAAACCATCGGCGTGATATTTCCCATCCTCAGCAGGAATCGGTTTGCTGTTTGTCTAAAAGGAATCGCTAGAGGCGTCGATAAAATTTATCTCATGCTCAGCTATCCGGGGGATGAAGTGGGCAATCAGCTGGTGGACCTGGACCTGCTGGATGAAAAGGGTGTAAATCCCTATAGCGATGTTTTGACGCAGGAGCAATTCGAAAGCATGTTCGGTAAATCGAAACATACCTTTACCGGCATGGATTATGTTTCATATTACAGGGAGATCATTGAAAAAGAAGGAGCGGAAGTGGAAGTCATCTTCGCCAATGACCCCAGAGCGATTCTCCCTTATACAAAGACGGTGTTGGCCTGCGACATCCATAGCAGGGAAAGGACCAAACGACTGCTGCGACAGGCCGGCGCGGAACAGGTACTTGGAATGGATGATTTACTTACCTCCTCCGTGGACGGAAGCGGCTTCAATAGCAAGTACGGAATTTTGGGATCCAATAAAGCCACAGAGGAAAGCATCAAGTTGTTTCCCGAGGATTGCTTTGATTTGGTAAACAACATTCAAAAGAAACTCTTTACCATTACGGGAAAAGAAATTGAGGTCATGGTCTACGGAGACGGCGCTTTCAAAGATCCGGTGGGCAAGATCTGGGAGCTTGCCGATCCGGTAGTATCTCCTTGCTACACAAAGGGCCTTGAGGGAACGCCCAATGAATTGAAGCTAAAATATCTTGCAGATAACGAATTTGCGCATCTTTGCGGTGACGAATTAAAAGAAGCCATCTCAAAGTGTATTGCGACAAAGGAAGAGAATCTGGGCAGCAGCATGGCGGCTCAGGGAACGACTCCCCGCCGGTTGACAGATCTAATCGGTTCTCTCTGCGACTTAACTTCGGGGAGCGGCGATAAGGGAACGCCCTTTGTTTACATTCAAGGATATTTCGACAACTATACTACTTAAAATCAAAAGGGACTGTCCCTTTTGATTTTTGAGGCGGGAAATTCTCATTGGCGAGAAATTCCCAGCTTTTTTAATTAAAAATGAGAAAGAATTGTCTGATAATAATTATTTCTTCTAAATCCTTCAAGATGGACAAAACCCGCAAACGGCAAATATTTCAGAATATTTTGTACAAACTTTTATTAAACTCTGGAAGTTGGCACGAATTTTGGATTATATAAAAGCGCAGGCAATATCACTATAAATTAAGGAGGTATATTTATGGCCACAAAAGAAGCTGCTCTTCAAGAAGCGAAAAGGATATTGAGCTATATTGAGAGCAAGGAACTCACTGATGAGGACAAGGAGCGAATTACGAAAGACTCAATCGAAAACTTCAATAACCACGTAAACCCAGGCTGGTTGGTGTACAGAAAGTCTGTATCCACCGACGCTGCTTGTATTGAGTGGACGGATACTGAAGAACATTTTACGGATTTATATGGTAATGACTTTATCGATTGCCTTGGGGGATTCGGTATCTATACCTGCGGTCACAGAAATCCCGAGATCGTTAAGTATGTTAAAGCTCAGCTGGACAAATATGCATTGCACAGCCAGGAGCTTGTAGATCCTCTCAGAGGGTATCTTGCAAAATTGGTATCCATGATTACCCCCGGAGACCTGCAGTATTGCTTCTTTACCAACGGCGGTGCTGAGGCTGTTGAGATGGCATTGAAGCTGGCCAGACTGGCAACAGGCGGCAGATACTACATATCCACAGTCGGCGCATTCCACGGCAAATCCTACGGAGCTATCTCCATGGGTGGTAAAGCTGCTTACAGAGAAGACTACCTGCCCATGATCCAGCACGTACAGCACGTGAAATACGGCGATGCGGATGCTATCGAAACGGCTATCGACAACTTGGTAACAGTCGGTGAAACAGTAGCAGCTGTTATCCTTGAGCCTATTCAGGGTGAAGCCGGCGTACAGATCCCGCCCAAGGGATATCTGAAGAGAGTAAGAGAGATCTGCGATAAGTACGGCGTTGCTCTGATTCTGGACGAGATCCAGACCGGAATGGGACGTACCGGAACCATGTGGAGATGTGAAGCCGAGGATGTTGTTCCCGATATCATGACCTTCGGAAAGGCCTTCGGCGGCGGCGTAATGCCCATCACCGGAATCGTCGCAAGACCCAATATGTGGATTGAGAAACTGGTAGAGAACCCCTGGATTCTGGGATCCCCCACATTCGGCGGAAACCCGCTTGCTTGCGCGGCGGCCATCGCTACCATCAAGTACATGCTTGAAAACGACATTCCGAAGCAGTGTAAAGAAAAAGGCGACTACTTCATGGAGAAGCTGAATGCTCTGATGGAGAAATATCCCACAGTTATCAAGGAAGTCAGAGGCGCTGGCTTGCTCATCTGCCTCGAATTCCCGGCTTCAGAAGTGGGATATGCAGTGGTCAAGGGACTCTTCGACAGACATGTTATGACGGCAGGAACACTGGTCAATGCACAGTCAGTACGTATCGAGCCTCCTGGGATCATCAGCTACGAGACCATCGACATAGTGCTCGAGAAATTAGAAGAAGCCATCATCGACGTAAAGAAAGAATTCAAACTGTAAAAATATTCTGTAAACGGCGATTTGTCGATTTAAAACCCCCGCGCAGGCTGCGGGGGTTTTGCTTGAAATTTCAACGTTCTTGCAGTCAGAAAATTAGAACTTTCACTAAATGGGTATACAAATTGCTATAATATGGTATAATACCTGACATACCAAGTTTTTTGGTATGCAGAAAGGAGAAGAACGATATGGTGAAGAAGCTATTATCTGTGTGGCTTTCGGTGACCATCGTACTTTTTTCCACCATTACCATTTATGCAGAAGAGAACGTTGAAGGACAATTTCTAAATAGAAATATAGACATCAATGGCAACAGACTTGCAAATTATTATTTAGAAGATCCCTTTTTCTTGTACCAGGGTTCAGCCTACGTTCCCTTGACGGAGGAGATTGGCGAGATCCTGGGTTTTTCAGTTGAAACAGACTGGGAAAGCCGCACATTAAAAATCTTAAAGAAGGAGCCGACCAGGACCGGGTTGAAGGAAAAGGTGCTGAAAAGCAACCTTGAAAATATCAATGCCGTGATAGTGCAGGACATGACCGTTCTCACCATGGCAGAGAAAGAAAAAGATATTAACGTAGATCTGGTCTTGCATGGTGTAATGCT
>JAAYNC010000146.1:0-7982 GCA_012521055.1 Eubacteriales Family XIII. Incertae Sedis bacterium | reverse complement strand
TGCATTTCAACAAAATCTATTGTAGCACTTTAAGGCGTAGCCGTGAAACAGCGGAACTGTTGGCGGCCGGCAGATGGCCGATCTGCCAGCATGAAGGCCTCCGTGAAATTAGTGTAGGCCTTTGGGAAGGACTCCCCTTCGATGAAATACGAGCCAAATACCCCGAGATCTACGCAGCCCGCGGGGAGGATTGGTCCGTGATCCCTCCGGGCGGGGAAAGCCTGACGGAAGCCGCCGGCAGGATGGAAGCCGCAATAAAAGAAATTGCCGCATTGCCGGAAACCACCAACCACATACTTGCAGTTACCCACGACGGCGCAATCCGCGGGTTGCTGTGGAAAATTATGAAACCGGACACGAAAAAGGATAGAATGATTCGTCAACCTTACGGCAGCATTACCCTACTGAAATATGCAAATGGGCGTCTCTCCGTCGCCGCAGTGGGCAAGCTTCCTGAAGATTACCCGTCAGATGAGGAGATAGAACAGCTCTGGGATAGCTGCGAAACTCCGGAAAATGTGCGCGATCACTGCCGCGCAGTATGCGATGAAGCCATGGAAATCTGTACAAAGCTAAAAGAAGCGGGCGTGACCCTGTCCCAAGAGCAGCTTCGAGCCGCGTCCCTACTCCACGACATGTGCAGAACAAATGGTAAGGAACATCCCAAAAATGCGGCAAAGCTGCTCCGGGAGCGCGGCTATTTGCGGGTTGCCAGGATCGTTGAGCTTCACCACGGCGAAGAAAGGGGTTTGGGTCTTAAAGATGAGGTGATCGACGAAGCGCAGGTCCTCTACTTAGCGGACAAGCGAATCCAGGGAATAAAAAAGGTCACCGTCGAGGAGCGTTTTCAAACCAGTTTAGAAAAGTGCACCACCAAAGAGGCTAAGCAGCGACATAATGCCCGTTATCGGGAAGCAAAATACATCGAGGCCAAAATCAACAAGAGACTAAACAATATACTAGAAAAAAACACTGAAAGAGACAAACCGGAGGAGACTAAATGAAGCTGATCAGAACGGAAGAAGCAGTCGGACAAGTGCTCTGTCATGACATTACCCAAATCATTAAAGACGAGAAGAAAGATGCGGTATTTCGCAAGGGACACGTCATCCGCCCGGAAGACGTCCCCGTGCTTTTAAGCGTGGGAAAGGATTACATATATATTTGGGAAAACGATGACACCATGCTTCATGAAAACGATGCCGCCATGATATTGCGCGATATCTGCATGGGTGAAAACATGCATGCCACGGAGCCGAAGGAAGGGAAAATCGAGCTCATCGCAGACAAGGACGGCCTGCTCATGGTCGATTTGGAACGGCTCAATGCCATAAATGCTCTCGGCGACATGATGATCGCCTCCCGCCACGGCGGATTTGCAGTAAAAAAAGGCTATAAAATCGCGGGCACCCGGGTGATCCCTCTCGTAATCAAGAAAGACAGAATGGCCACCGCCAAAAATGTTGCCGGCCATCAACCCATCTTTAATATAGTTCCTTTCAAAAAGAAAAAAGTGGGCCTTGTCACAACAGGTAACGAGGTCTTTCACGGGCGCATAAAAGACAACTTCACCCCTGTAATTATAGAAAAACTTACAGAGTATGACTCCGTCGTTGAAAGACACGTCATACTCAACGATGATCATGAAAAAATAACTGCCGCCATCCTGGAAATGCTTGACGCGGGCATGGACATGGTCGTTTGCACTGGCGGCATGAGCGTCGATCCCGACGACAAGACGCCCCTTGCCATCAAAAACACCGGCGCTGACATTATCAGCTACGGCGCGCCTGTTCTCCCCGGAGCCATGTTCCCGCTGGCATATGCTAAGGACGGCCGCCCGGTAATGGGACTCCCCGGCTGCGTCATGTACGCAAAGCGTACCATTTTTGACCTGGTGCTGCCATATATCATGGCCGATGTCCCCATTACAAAAGAACATCTGTCACGATACGGAGAAGGCGGGCTCTGCCTGGAATGCGACCTATGCTCCTTCCCCAACTGCAGTTTCGGGAAATAGCGCAATTTGACAATCACCTCAACTCCGAAAGAAAAATAGTTCTTGAATAAATGTTCGAAATAGGCTCCACCGGTAAACAGCTCAGATTTAGGAAGATTCAGCCGGCTTCACCGACTTTACCAGCTTTGTAAAACCACATTCTAAATGTAGTTTTCATGCCCACCGAGTTGTACAAAAAAGCGATTTGCTATTAAAAAACAAATCAAATATAAAATAGGAAGGTGAAAAATTGAAAAAGCGTAATCTTAAACAAATGGTTTCATTGGTTTTATCTTTGATCCTTATTACGGGGCTTGCTGCCTGCGGACAGCCCTCCGCCGATGGCGAAGATTCTCCTTCTCACGAGTCGGAACCTGTGGAACTGGTAGTCTTCGCTGCGGCCAGCATGACAGAAACCTTGACAGAAATCGGCGAAATGTACAAGCAAGTGGAGCCCCACGTAACACTGACTTTCAATTTTGACTCCTCGGGCACGCTCAAGACACAGATTGAAGAAGGAGCCGCTTGCGACATCTTCATTTCTGCAGCCCAAAAGCAGATGAACGAACTGGACGGATCCAAAGGCAGTGATGTGAATCCGAAAGGTTTGGATTTTGTAGAGCAGGGAACCCGCATTGACCTGCTGCAGAACACCGTCGCCTTAGCTGTTCCCGAAGGCAACCCCAAAAATGTGATGGATTTTAATGACATGGCCGAGAAGCTGAAAAAAGGCCAAATCCTTCTGGCCATGGGCAACGAAGACGTGCCGGTGGGCCAGTACACGCAAAAGGTCTTGGCCTTTTACGGCCTTGATGAAGAAGCCCTCGCCAAAGCCGGCTGCATCACTTACGGAAGCAATGTGAAAGAAGTTACAACCCAAGTAGACCAGGCCAGCGTCGACTGCGGCGTCATCTATGGCACGGATGCTTACAGCGCCGGGCTGTCCACCGTAGACGTTGCAACGAAGGAAATGTGCGGCCAGATCATCTACCCCGCCGCAGTGTTGAACATAAGCAAACACAAAGAAGAAGCGACGGCGTTCCTGGAATATTTGCAAAGTGATGAATGCATGGCAGTGTTCACGAAAGTGGGTTTTGCGCCTGTGGAATAACCTTTCCAAACGAAGAACAACCGGAGATATGATTATGGACTGGTACCCTCTATGGAACAGCTTGAGAATCGCAGGCATATCCTGCGTAATCGTATTTTTTACCGGAATATTATTTGCCTATTACATTGCAAGGCTGCCCCCCATGCTCAAAGCGGTGTTAGACGTTATATTGACCCTTCCCCTGGTGCTGCCTCCCACGGTTTGTGGCTGGCTCCTGCTGTTGGTTTTCGGACTCAAGCATCCTGTGGGCCGCTTTCTCCAGGAATTCGGCATACAGTTTGTGATGACCTGGTACGGAGGCATTCTGGCCTCCGCCGTAGTGGCTTTTCCTCTCATGTATCGCACGGCCCGGGGCGCTTTCGAGAGCTTTGACGAGACCTTGGAATGGAGCGGCAAAACCCTGGGATTGTCCAATACTTTCATATTCTGGCGCATCAGGATGCCCGCCTGCCGCCAGGGAATTTTAGCCGGCACGGTATTAGCTTTTGCCCGCGCTCTCGGGGAATACGGGGCCACCAGCATGCTCATCGGTTACATCCCCGGAAAAACCGCCACCGTATCCACCACAGTTTACCAGCTGTGGCGCACCAATGACGAAGCGGGCGCCATGAAGTGGGTGCTGATCAACCTTGCCATCAGTGCAGTGATCCTGTCCATCATCAACTTTTCGGAAGGAAAAAACAGGCAAGTGAGGAGAGGGGTATGAGTCTTTATGTAAACGCAAAAAAGAGGTTGGGTGACTTTGTTCTCGATGTAGAGTTCTCTTCGGAAAAGGGGGTTTCCGGGCTGCTCGGCGCTTCCGGCTGCGGTAAAAGCGTCACCCTGCAGTGCATTGCGGGGATCATTAAACCCGACAAGGGAAAAATCGTGCTTAACGGAACTACACTTTACGACAGCCAGCGGGAGATCAACCTGCCGCCCCAGGCAAGGCGCGTCGGATATCTCTTTCAAAACTACGCCCTCTTTCCCAACATGACCGTGGAACAGAACATCGCCTGCGGCCTGCGTCACGAAAAGAACAGATCGCTGCGAAAAAAAGCCGTAGCCGAAATGATTAACCGGATGCGCCTTAACGGTTTGGAAAAACATCGTCCACAGCAGCTTTCCGGCGGGCAACAACAGCGGACGGCCCTTGCACGAATTTTGGTGGGACAACCGGAAATACTATTGTTGGATGAACCCTTCAGCGCGCTGGACAGCCATCTCAGAGACCAACTCCTGGTGGAACTGCGTGACATATTGAAAACTTTCGACAAAGATACTCTGATCGTAACCCATAGTCGTGACGAGGCTTACAAGCTCTGCAACACCCTTGCCGTCATGGACAGCGGGCGGATTCTGAGCATGGGAGACACCAAAAATATGTTTGCAGACCCGGGCACCCGTGTAGGCGCAACCATCACCGGCTGCAAGAATATAATTGAAGCGGAGAAAGCCGGCGACACATGTGTAAAAGTGCCTGCATGGGGTATTACATTTGATACGGGGAGGTCGGTTCGCGATGACCTTTGCGCCATCGGGATCCGCGCCCATTCCTTTTATGCAGATCATTGGGGAAACCATCGGGCCACGACAAACTCTTTTCCGATCCGCATCCTGGAAGAAATCGAGGATCCCTTTGAATGGACCATCAAGTTCATGTTCCGCGACCAGTCTCCGGGAAGTGACGCCGTATGGTGGCGCATGGCGAAAAACCGGCGGAAGACCATGGACTTACCGGATAGGCTTGCAGTGGATCCAAAAGATATTTTACTCCTTATCGATAAGGAGCAGCAGGAGCGGGTGACAGGATTGTTATAATGGCAAGAAACACTATAAGCAAGAGACACTAAAATCAGTTTTGCAAGGAGGAGTTTCTATGAGGAAGATGTTTGAGATTTTGACCGAAAGAAGCCAGAAGAATCAATCTACCATGCTGGTTACCGTGGTGGCTGATGTGGGCAGCGCTCCCCGCGGAGCAGGCGCAAGCATGATCGTCGGAGAGGAGGGCCGCATACTAGGCACCATCGGCGGAGGCATGTTGGAATACAGGTCGACGCAGGAAGCGCAGAAAGACCTGGCAGAAGGGAAAGGGCAGCTTAGACAGTACCGTCTGACAAAACAAGAGGTTGCCGGTCTCGGAATGGTTTGCGGCGGCAATGTAGACGTATTGTTCACATATATTGCGCCTACGGATGAAAACAAAGCTGTTTTGACGGCGGCCAGAGATCATCTTATCGATCACCGGACGGGCTGGCTCCTGCTTCCATTGGACGGTTCAGGCCTTGGCTTTTACAGCGATAAGAAGGGTCTTTTAGGGCTCGACGTTGAGACGGCGCCCGGAAGAACAGAACTCATCGATCATACGACCAGCATCATCGAAACCCCCTCCGGCAAGTACTACACACAGAAATTGATGAATACCAGCAGGGCATATATATTCGGAGGCGGCCACCTTGCCCAGGAACTGGTTCCCCTTCTTGATCATCTCGGGTTCCGCTGCGTGGTAACAGACGACAGGCCGGAGTTTTCCACCAAGGAGCTTTTTCCAAACGCTGAAGAAGTTCACACGTATAATTATTCCGAACTTGACGGCAAATTCGATGTGCAACCCCAGGATTATATCGTCATCGTCACCCGCGGCCACGTGGGCGATTACGAATGTGAGAAATTCGCGTTGAAAACCCCTGCTTATTATATCGGTGCCGTGGGCAGCAGGGCAAAGATCGCGGAGGTCAACAAAAAGCTCAGGGCGGATGGCTTCACAGATGAAGACATCGGGCGAATCACCACGCCCATCGGCATCGATATCAAAAGCGAAACTCCGGCCGAAATCGCCGTCAGCATAGCTGCTCAGCTCATCGAACGCCGCGCAATGCAGCACAAACAATAATTCAAAAATGATTCATCGCAGGGAATCCGTCTTGATCAGATAATCCAAATCCAACGGAATCTTGCTTTCGTCCCCTCTGCGTATATAATCAAAGCCGCACTCGAACAGCATCTTGCGACAGCGAGCCATGTCCATTCCACGGTTTTTAGACGTATCGCCCTGGTTGTCTCTGGGATTGGCGCCGCTCTCTGCAGTAATGAAATTGGCTCCTGCCAGATAACTCAACGTATTCGGCTCATGAACTCCCACGTACGCCATGGTGGGAACGGTTACGGAACAGAGCGCCACGGTGGCCACGATGTGGGCCAGCCTCAACTCACTGATCTGGCCGTATTTCGCCAAAGGAGAGCCCGGCACCGCCACCCTGCGCATGGCCGCATGTTGGGTGATGCCCATTTCAACGCCGATAAAGATATTTTCCACCAACTCATCCACCGTATGCTCCGGTCCGATGGGTTCGCAACAGGTATAGAGTTTAAGTCCTGCGTCGAGAGCATTTTTCATGGTCTGAATCCGGTCTTTCGGATCCAGCTTTGTATAAACCCCTTCGCCCAGACGACAAACGTGATAAATGCCGGTAATTCCGGCTTTTTTCATCTCTTTGAAAGCATCCAGGCTGCTGTCGCCCACATTGGCCCATATCTGAGTCGTTTTAGGCGCTAACTTTCTCGCTTTCTGAACGATATTTAAGAAATAATCCAGATCATACTCATGCATGGTCATGAAGTATAGCGCATACAGGTCTCCATCCTTGCAAAAGCTGTTGATTTTTTCTTCCAATTCTTCATCGCTGAGACGGCTTTCCTTAAAACCTGTATGATCTTCGCCGAAAGTGCAGAACTTGCATCCGCCCGGGCAGGACTTTACATCCACGCCAATCTGGCCCAATATGATGGCGGAGTTGTCGTTTTTGCTTCTAATAAAGCTTGCTGCGGCGGCTCTGAGAACGCCTGACTCGAAGCTCTTTTCATAGATGGACAAAAGATATTTGCAATCCTGTCGGTCAAGGGGTATGCCGCTCCAAGCCTTGTCCAGTATCTTGTCCAGTTCAGGTGCGATTTTCATCCTTCTTCTCCTTTTCCATTAGTTTTTATTTCAACGCTACATACGTTACATTTCAACGTTTAAATAAGTGCTGTATACCTATTCTTCGAAGGCGGCCCTGTCAACCTTAGACCTTCTCGTCTTTAAGACCTTATCAACTATTTGACCATGTCTAATAGTAAGTTAAAATATATCATAGATGAGTGCCGGAGTCAATCCCGTTACAATTATGAAATCATTATCATTTAGGTTATTAAACAAAATTAAAAGGAACGGACCTTTTTGCAACTGGCTCTTTTTTTTATCGTGAAATCAAAACGGAAATCAAAAGGGACGGACCTTTTTGATTTTTAGGAATCAAAAGGGAAATCAAAAGGGACGGACCTTTTTGATTTTTAGGAATCAAAAGGGACGGGTCTTTTGATATTCAAAACTGCTCAACACTTCTTCAGGTTTTCCACGCGGGTTTTAGGCTTCTTCCATTGCTTCCAGATGTACATACGTAAACGTCGGCGCAGCCATCCGTCCCAGTTCTCCATCGTGCTTTTCATCATTGCAATTCCGAAGTACAAATTGGTTCCGTGTAGCTATTGGACTTCGACTTGTTGTGGAGCCTTATCCCCAATTTGCGCCTTATATGCGGTTCCTGTTCGTCAGGCCAGAGGTTTGCCGCCGCCTTCCTTCAGATTCCGCGTCGCCACAGATACCCTTGGCTTAAGCTATGCACTTCCCGCTACCGGGCGTGCTCGGGACTTCCACCCGTTAGACTGCGCCCATGCCGGGCGCACACAAAGACCGAATGGACACTATCCTGTCCATTCGGTCTTCCTTGGTGGAGCTAAGGGGATTCGAACCCCTGACCTTTTGACTGCCAGTCAAACGCGCTCCCAACTGCGCTATAGCCCCAAAACTCAGCCCTCTTATGATAGCATAACTGCCGATATGATTTCAATCCC
>JAAYNC010000222.1:0-1532 GCA_012521055.1 Eubacteriales Family XIII. Incertae Sedis bacterium | reverse complement strand
TATTTACATTCCCGGAGTGTTGCCGTACTTTTCCGCAGGATGCAAGCTTGGATTGGGACTCTGCTGGAAGAGCGGCATCGCCGCCGAGGTCATCGGACTGCCCAACGGCAGCATCGGCGAAAAGCTTTATCAGGCGAAAATATTCCTCAGCACCGGAGAACTCTTCAGCTGGACCATCGTCATCATATTGATCAGTTCCCTGTTTGAGCGGTTCTTCTTCCGGCTGCTCGGATATATTGAGAGGCGTGTGGTATTTACGGCGCCGGTTTCAGATAATAAATAGCGGGGCGTATTCCCACCGGGCTGGTAAAGTACGGCGGCGCTACGGGTAATGTTGGGGTTGGGGTGTTGTTATGATCACTGTAAAGAACCTTACGAAGCGTTTCGATGATAAAAAGGTTATAGACAATCTGAGCATGGAGTTGAAAGAAGGCAGCCTGACTACGATAATGGGGACCAGCGGCTGCGGCAAAACCACCTTCGCCATGTTGCTGCTCGGGTTAATGAAGCCTGACAGCGGTACTATCGAGGGGCTTCATGGTAAGCGCATAGCAGCCGTGTTTCAGGAAGACCGCCTCATCGAGCATCTTTCTGCCATAGAAAACGTAAAACTGGTCATTGACGGAAAACCTGATGAGGAGGAAATCAGGAGACATCTTGCAGATGTTGGGCTTGAAGGCATCCTGGTAGAAAAGCCGACGGCTCAATTGTCCGGAGGGCAGAAGCGCAGGGTGGCCATAGTCAGGGCAATGATGGCAAAGAGCGACTTCATCTGCCTGGACGAACCCTTCAAGGGCCTTGATAAAGAAACGAAGGGAAAAGTCATGGAATACGTGAAAAAGAATATAAATGGGAAAACCGTCCTGCTGATTACCCATGACATAGAGGAACATAAATTCTTTGAAGGCGATTTTGGCGGAACACTCCCCGGACCCGTCTGCGAGATCTACCCGTTTTAATAGTGAATCAAAAAATCAAAAGGGACTGTCCCTTTTGATTTTTTGAATAGTAAGGGCCACGTTAAACAACGGGGCCCTTACTATTCCTCCTATTTCAAGCCTATTCCTGCGGGCAATAGACTTCTTTCTTTTGATAATGGGTATGGAGATATTTGTGAGCCACATGGCTGTTGGGCGTACTAAGGAACTCTTCATAGAGAGCTTTAACCTCAGGATTTTCGTGGGCCTTTCTGAGAACTTGTCTTTCGTCCTCAGAATACAGCGCGTTGGCTCTGTCAGCCTTTGGATTCACTTCTAATCTGGCCTTAGCTGAAACGTGAGGCTGACCTCCGCCATGGACGCAGCCGCCGGGGCATGCCATGACTTCGATGAAGTGGTAGTTCTTTTCTCCCCTGCGGATGGCATCGAGCACTTTTGCCGCATTGGCAGTTGTGTGTGCCACAGCAACTTTGATCTCCGTCGGTTTGCCGTCGATGGGCAGAGTGACGGTAGCTTCCTTGATGCCTTCCATTCCTCTCACATCGTAATATTCGATCTCCTGCAGGTCCTCACCGGTGACGATATCAGCGATAG
>JAAYNC010000239.1:0-11438 GCA_012521055.1 Eubacteriales Family XIII. Incertae Sedis bacterium | reverse complement strand
TCCGTCATGGAACAGGATAGGGTGGTGTGCATCGACACGATTTCAGAAAGCCCAAACTCCAATTTCTATGTGAGAATCGGCGCGCTGATGCCTTTTTCCGTGGCGGTCTCGGCGCAAGTGCTCCTGGCTTACCAGGAAAGACATGTCATTGAACGGATTGTTAACAACATGGAATTTATTCCCTACACCAAGTATTCCATCATGACCAGAGAGGACTTTCTTGCCAAGCTGCAGGACATAAAAGAAAAGGGCTACGGCGCATGCCTGGAAGAAATGCAGGACGGCGTCAACGGATACTCGGCTCCCGTGTTTAACAGGGATGGCAAATGCATTGCCAGCATCACCATTTTGGAAGGCAAAACGGACATCGGCGTGGACGAAAAGATAGCCATATTGAAAAAAACGGCGAAAGCAGTTTCCATGTTGCATGGATGCGGGGAGGATAAATATCATAATGATATTTATATAGGAAAATCAAAGAGTTATTAAAGAGTTATTAAGGAGGGTGTGAAATTGAAGAAGAAATGGGCTCTATTATTAGTTCTTTCAATGTTATTATTCACAATGGCCGGCTGCGGCGGCGGAGGCGAAGCGCCGGACGAGGAAAACGGCGATGCAGCTGAGCTGCCATCAGTACACATTGAGCTCGGCCACAATCAGCCGGAAGCCAGTGCAGAGCATGACGGCGCAGTGGCATTCAAGGAAGAGATTGAAAGGCTCAGCGACGGAAAGATCACAGTGGACATCTATCCGGCCATGCAGCTGGGATCCATGAGAGAGCAAGCCGAAGCGGTGCAGATGGGCGCAAGTCAGATGACCCTGCAGCCCATATCCGTTCTGACTCCTTTTGTGGAAGAGTTTGAAGTAGCCGACTTCCCCTTCCTGTGGCCGGACGAGGATACCATGTGGCAGGTGCTTGACAACGAGGGTGGCGATGTTCTGTTTAAGTATGCCAGGGAAAAAGGCTTTGAAGGCATCAGCTTCTGGGCTTCCGGCTTCAAGCAGATAACCACCAGCAACAAGGAAATTCATGTTCCTGGCGATTTGAAGGGCTTGAAGATACGAGTAATGCCGTCGCCGCTGCTCATGGAGCAGTACAAGACCTGGGGAGCAAACCCGATTCCCATCGAGTTTGCCGAGCTCTACAATGCGTTGCAGCAGAAGACTGTAGACGGGCAGGAGAACCCCATCGGCACGATTACGTTGCAGAAATACTATGAGGTTCAGAATTACTTAATGCTCAGCAATCACGGTTTCCTCCTGTATGCGTTGGTTGCAAACCTGGATTGGTACAACAGCCTGCCGGCCGAATATCAAGAGATGATCCAGGAAGCCGGCAAGGTGGCTGCAGAGGTTCAGAGACAATCCCTGAGGGACAAAGAAACGGGCTATATGGAACAGATCAAAGAGACGGGCATCAAAATCGTAGAGTTCAGCGATGCTGACCGCGCAGCTTTCGTGGAAGCATCCAAGCCCATCCATGAGACTTTTGCCAATACCCCGAGCAAACAGGAAGTACTCAATACCATCCTGGAGGCAATCGAAAAGTATCAATAATCATTTTCGTGCTTGTCTGACTTTACGCCCGGGCATTTGCTTGATGCTTTGTCCGGGCTAAATTCTATAACTCTATTATCCAAACCGCCAAGAGGAGATGGGTTTTATGAAGCTTATGAACAAAATAGAAGAAAACGTCATCGGCATAGCTCTTTTGGCAACCACCTTGATCATTTTTGTCAATGTAATCATGAGATATTTTATGAATCAAAGCTTGACATGGGCCGAAGAAGTGGTTAAATATCTGATGATTTGGATTGCCTTTATCGGAGGAAGCACCTGCTTTAGAAAAGGAGTCCATGTGAGCATTGACTTCATTGTGGATCTGTTGCCGAAAAAAGCGCAGATCTTCATGGTGACCGTCATTACCATTATCTGCGGTGCCTTCACCACCGCTATGGCATATTACGGTATAAAACTGGTGGAGTTCATTCAAAACAGCGGCCAGGTTTCACCCGCGCTTTCCATGCCTATGTGGATACCCTATCTGGCCCTTCCTATAGGATTCACGCTGATGACCATACGGAATCTGGAGATATTTATAAAGATCCTAAGAGGGAAGCATGAAGTAAACATTGATCCGTTAGATAAGAATTTAGATGTAGGCGGGGTGATGTAACATGGTGATATTGCTGGCTGTTCTGTTGATTGCGCTGCTCTTGTTCGGTGTGCCCATCTTTGTGGCCCTGAACCTGGCAGTTCTGGTTATAATGATGATCTTCACCGACATGTCCCCCATGATAATGATACAAAAGGCTTTTGCCGGTGTAGATAAATTTGCACTCATGTCCATGCCCTTTTTCATATTCGCGGCAAACGTAATGGTTGTGGGAGGACTTGCCGACAGGATACTCAGGTTTACCAGATCCATCGTAGGCCGTGTAAGCGGCGGTCTGGCTTATACCACGGAGGCATCTTGTATGGTGTTCGGAGCTTTGTCGGGGTCCAGCCCGGCCACGGTTATAGCCATGGGTAAGGTGCTTTATCCCGAGATGGTTAGACAAAACTACCCTGAGGCTTTTTCTCTCGGCTTGATCACCAGCTCCGGTTCCGTCGCCCTGCTGATTCCGCCCAGCATAACCATGATTATTTACGCCACGACTACGGGGGTTTCCGTAGGCGAGCTCTTCATGGCGGGAATAGGCGCGGGATTGGTATACGGACTTGCTACTATCGTATACATTTTCATATATTCAAAGCGGCATTCGCTGCCGAAGGACGCCAAGGCATCCATGGGAGAAATACTGATAGCAACCAGGGACGCGGCCTGGTCGTTGATGATCCCCGTCATCATTTTGGGAGGAATCTACCTGGGAGTCATGACGCCTACGGAAGCTGCCGGAGTTTCAGCCGTCTATGCCATCTTTGTGGGGATGTTCGTGTACAAGGAGTTGAGCTTTAAGAAGCTGCTGGAAGTTTCAAGGGATTCTGCGGTCACCTGCGCCCAAGTGCTGGTGCTGGTAGCTGCGGCACAGGCTTTCGGATGGTTTTTAACGGTGGCAAGAGTGCCTCAAACCATATCGACTGCCCTGCTGGAGAACATTAATTCTGCCTGGCTCTTCCTCGTTCTGATCAACGTAATTCTGATCATTGTAGGCATGTTCATGGAAGGCATAGCAGCCATCATCATTCTGGGCCCCTTGTTCTATCCCATAGCGGTAGACCTTGGAATCGATCCGGTGCACTTGGGAGTCATCATGGTTGCAAACCTGGCCATCGGCAACTTCACGCCTCCCTTCGGACTGAACCTGTTCGTTGCTACGGGAATAACGGGGATGAAGATGGCGAAGCTGGTGCCTGCGGTAATGGTCTATGTGTTGGTTAATATTATCGCCTTATTGATCATTACCTATATCCCGGAGGTTTCGATGTTTATTCCGAACCTGGCGTACAAGTAAAGACAAAAATACGGTAGGAGGCCGGCTATAAACAAAGAGTGTGAAGATATGGGAAGCCGGCAGCGCTTTCACACTTAAGGTTATAAACTAAAGGTGAAAGAGCCTGCGAGTAAAGAATAATAAATATGCAGGCAAGTTTAGCAACTATAAAGATCAAACTCGGATGATAAAAAAGGCCTGTATAAAATAGCAAAAATTTTAGTGGTTATGGCTTTTAAAATAATTAGTCTTAAATAAGCTGGCCCTAAATCGGCCCTATTGGCCAAAAAGGTATCAATATGATGGTAAAGGACGCGGAATACAGTTTCGAACAATTATTTGAAGACTTCAGCAAAATCGGCCTGGAAAGGGACGGGGGCATCACAAGGCTCGCCTATACCCGGGAGGAGGAGGAAGCCAAACTCCTTCTGAAAAAGTTGTCGGATGACCTGGGGTTTACAGCTCGAAAGGATAATGCAGGAAACCTCTGGATCAGAAAAGAAGGGCTAGATCCGGATCTTCCCGCGGTGCTTGTGGGCTCCCATCTGGATACCGTGCCCCAAGGAGGCGCATATGACGGCGCTGTAGGGGTATTGGCCGGGTTTGAGTGCATGCGCCAATTGGACAGGGAGGGCTTTCCCAACAGGCATCCCATCGAATTGGTGGTCTTCGCAGGGGAGGAATCCAGCAGGTTCAACATAGCCACCGCCGGCAGCAAAATCCTGGTGGGGAAGCTGGACACTGAGGCGCTGAAGGCCGCAAAAGACAATAAAGGTATTTCCGTCTACCAGGCGTTAAAGCAGCTGGGCTACGATCCCGATGATCTGCCCGGGTTTGCTGCCGGAGACTATAAAGCTTTTCTGGAGCTTCATGTGGAGCAGAACGTCATATTGGAAAGGGAGAAGCTTCAGATCGGAATCGTTGAGAGGATTGCGGCTCCCACAAGAGCCCGTATTGAGCTGCATGGGGTCGAGGCCCATTCGGGGGCATGCCCCATGGGAGAGCGGCATGACGCGCTGGCGGCAGCTGCGGAAATAATTCTCGCCGTGGAGAAGGCAGGCTGCAAAGAAAAAGATCATCATACCGTTGCAACCGTAGGACGATGCACAGTGCGCCCCGGCGTCATGAACATAGTGCCTGGCTATACGGAGCTGTTGGTAGATGTTCGGGGAGTGGAAAAAGAAAGCATCTTGAGAGCATACGAGGAGGTTCGATTGTCAGCTTCAACTATTGCGGAAAAGAGAGGCATAGGGCTGATTTTTGAACACTTGTCCAGTGAAAATCCGGTGGAACTGGATCCGGAGATCATTAACATAATTGAGTCAATATGTAAGGAGAAAGATGTTCCATATAAGAGGATGAACAGCGGAGCCGGTCACGATTGCATGAACTTGGCGCCCCTCGTTCCCACGGGGCTGATATTTGTTCCCAGCAGGGGGGGCATCAGCCACAACAAAAATGAGTTCACGGACTTTGGCGATATTCAAGCGGGGATTGAGGTGCTGAAAGAGGCGGTAAAAGTCCTTTCCGCTTGAGTTTCTTCTGCTGAATCGCGTCAGTTTTCAGGCGGATTTATCAGGTTTCATAGCGGATTCATCGGTAGTTTCAATAGTAGGTTATGTGGATGAGCCCAATAATGAGCATAAAAATGAGAGACGAAGAAGCGAGGAGGGGTAATGGATAAGATTTACAGAGGACGTTGTATTAAGAGAAGGCCCTAATGCTAAAATGAGTCCTCCTTTAAGAACCCAGGAAGACTTGGATGAGATCATCATGGGGATAAAAGACGGCACCATCGATGCCATAGCGACGGACCATGCGCCCCATACGGATGAGGAAAAGGCGAAAGGGCTGGTGGACGGCCCCAACGGCATCATCGGGCTTGTAACGGCTTTGGGGCTGGCAATCACGGAGCTCCATGAAAAGCACGGGGTAGGACTCAAGAGGATATTTGAGATGCTCTGCGTAAATCCGGCATCGATTATGAATATTAAAGGGGGAAATCTGACCCCGGGAGAGCCTGCGGATGTGACGATTATCGATTTGGACAGGGAATGGGTTGTCCAAAAGGATAAATTCTTCTCCAAGGCCAGGAATATGCCCTATGAAGGCATGCGGTTAAAGGGAAAGCCGGTTGCGACTATCGTAGGCGGCAAGATCGTTTATGAAGAGAGCTGATTTCGGGGAGGACCAACACAAAGAAAACTTATTTAGCAAAGAGCTGATTCCAAGGAGGATGTAAATATGCATTCGGGTGTAGTCCTTTCTAATAACGTTATAGGGGGCGGCTACCGTCACATGGTTGTAAGTTGCCCGAAAATAGCTGAAGAAGTTAAAGACGGGCAAGTTGTCCATATAAAAGTGAATCACGGCAATGAGCCTCTCTTGAGAAGGCCTTTCAGCGTTTACCTTTACAACAGGAAAGCCGGAACCATAGTGTTTGTCTATGCGGTAAAAGGCGCAGGGACAAATATCATGGCGAACTATAAGCCCGGTGATGAAATCGATCTGCTGGGTCCCACGGGAAAAGCCTATGAGCTTAAGGAAGGGGCAAAGAAAATTGCTATCCTGGGCCGGGGAGTGGGCATAGCGTCCCTGGTATCCCTCGGTGTGACCGCCGCAGAGAAAGGCATTTTGGTGGAGGCGATCTTAAGCGGGAAAACTCCCGATCATGTGTTTGGCAGAAAAGCGCTGGAATTATCCGACGCCGTTGTATATGAAGTTTATGATGGGGACGGCAGCAGCGATGTGGAGAACGTCCGGAAGATACTTGAGCAGAGCCGGCAGGAAGGGGCAATAGACCAGATCTTTGTATGCGGCTCCAAGCGGTTGGGCAAACTCGCCTATGACTTTTCCCAAGAGCACGGCATAGAGGGCTATATATCGTTGGAAGAGCGCATGGCCTGCGGCATCGGAGTCTGCTATGTGTGCGTATGCAAAACCACAAAAGGTTACCAGAGGGTATGCAAAGACGGGCCTGTTTTTCCGCTGGCGGAGGTGTATGGATGATGGAAAAGGTAAATTTAAAGGTCAATATAGCCGGAGTGAAACTGCAGAATCCCGTAATGCCCGCTTCGGGGACTTTTGGGATGGAATCGGCAGAATACGTGGATTGCAGCAAGCTTGGCGCCATTGTGCCAAAGAGCTTTACCCTCAAGCCCCAGCAGGGCAATACGCCTCCCAGGGTGGCGGAGACTGCCTGCGGAATGCTCAACGCCGTCGGTATACAGAACAACGGGCTGGAGTATTTTCTGAATGTTACGCTCCCGTTCTTTGAAAAGTATGGAGTTCCTATTGTAGCAAGCGTATCCGCTTACAGCGAAGAGGATTTCATGGCTGTCATAAGGGAGCTCAATAAAACGAAGACGGCTTTCATCGAGTTGAATGTATCCTGTCCGAATCTGAAAGAAGGCGGGCGGGCTTTCGGGCAAAGTGCAGAGGAAACTTATAAAATCGTGAAAGCGGCAAAGAACGTGGCGGAAATTCCCTTGATCACCAAACTGTCTCCAAACGTTACGGACATAACCGAGATAGCCCTGGCAGCGGAAAGCGCCGGTTCGGATGCGGTTTCCCTGGTGAATACATTCTTGGGAATGGCCATAGATATAAATACCATGCGGCCAAAGCTTGGGAAAATAACAGGAGGGCTTTCGGGCCCGGCCATTAAACCCATCGCTTTGAGGATGGTGTGGCAGGTGACGCAAAAGGTGAAGGTTCCCGTCATCGGACTGGGCGGAATAGCCAGCGGCGCCGATGCCATTGAGTTTATCCTTGCGGGGGCCACTGCGGTGCAGGTAGGGACCAGCAATTTCCTCCGGCCGGATATAATGGAAAGGATCATTTCGGAAATAGAAGATTACCTGCGGAAGAAAAATATCTCGGATATAAATCAGATAATCGGCGGGTTGATTATTGAATAATTACTGAGATCCGGGGTGATTATTAAATAATTAAAGAGATGAGCCTGGGGGTGATTATCGAACAATTAATGAAATGAGCATGGGGCGATTATCAAATAATTAATGAAATGAGCATGGGGCGATTATCGAATAATTAATGAAATGAGCATGGGGTGATTATCGAATAATTAATGAAATGAGCATGGGGTGATCATTGAATAATCGTAGGATTGATCATAAAATTGCTCATAAAACAATTGCCTTTGAGCATAGCCCCCAGTTCGGTGTTGAGTAAAAAAGGATGCGGCGTCAATGTTTTACAGTGTTTGGCGCCGCATTGTCATATCGTTCTGATACCGTCGATGGTGATCCTTTCAAGGAACAGCATCTTTTCAAGTCCTAATGTAACGATTTCCTTATCTGCTTTAATTCCCGGCTGTACATAAACCCGGAACCCGTCTACTTCATGTACATCGAACCCGTTTTTAGGACTATTGCCGAATTTTGCTGAAACTTCAGCATAGGAGCCTGATCAACAAGATCGGATCTTGGTTTCCAACACGATGTTATCAAGGTCCTTCGAGGTCATAAGGTTTTTTAGTTCATCGGTTAGCTGAAACTTCATGTTCCTTCACCTCCTCTTCTTGGCCTGGGCTATTTTGCTTTAGATAATTTTAACCAGACAATGTTTGTTTAAGCTTGTTTTGCCCCAGCCATTTTTCTTGGGCTGGTTTTAGCCTCGGCCTTTTTGTTTTGGCTTGTTTTGTGCCAACCCTTTTTGCCTTTGTCAAATTTGAGCCATGGCCATTATTGGTTTCATTTCGCTGGATTAAAAAAGTACTTGTTTTGTATTGCAAATGGGGTGGATAATAATCTTATACCCTGCAAATATATAAGTATTCAAAAACTATATAAAAGGATAAGACGACAATGAAAAAGTCAATGGCACCGGAGCGGTTCGTTCATCCGGTGGAACCACTTTTTAATGAAAACTCGCGAGTTTTAATCTTAGGGACCTTTCCGTCCCCCAAATCGAGAGAAGGAAAATTCTTTTACCACCATCCGCAAAATCGCTTCTGGAAGGTGATGGCTGCATTGACCGGTTCCCCCGTTCCCGAGACCATCGAGGAGAAGAAGGAACTGATCCTCAGCAACGGTTTCGCAGTCTGGGATGTGGTTAAGAGCTGCAGGATTACAGGCGCCAGTGACAGCAGCATCAAAGATGTGGTGCCGACGGATCTCAGTATTATTTTTGATAATGCGCTTATAGAAAAAATCTATGCAAACGGCGGAACTGCATACAAACTCTATATGAAGTATTCCTATTCCAAAACGGGACGCCCCATTGAAAAGCTGCCGTCTACAAGCCCTGCAAACGCTGCATGGGGCTTAGAAAGGCTCATCGAAGCATGGAGCGTAATTCTGGATTCCCGTAGATGAATCATGTCATTAACATGTCTTTGAATAAAGAACACTTTTAATAATCTGAAAAATCTGTATAATTATCTTTATATGGCAAAATGTCTTTTGCCGAATTGGAGAAACGTTCCCACCACCTTTATCGCTTTCGGAATCATCTTTTTGATAGTTTGCGTACCCAGTTCATTATATATTGAGAATCCTCCGGCAAATTATCTCCCGGCGGGATTCGTTGCCCCAAAGTCCCAATCCACGGAAAAGCAATACACTACGGCGGAAATGCTGAAAACCCGGCAGTTCTACCTGATTGCCTTGTCGCTGTTCTGCATTTTACCTGCCTATTTCATACTCAATCCCATTTTCATAACCTTGGGTACGGAGCGGGGGCTGTCCCATGAATTGGCGTTGCTTGGAGTCATGGTTACCGGGATAGCAAGCGCTTCCGGCAGGTTAGTCACTTCCTGGGTTTCGGATCTGGTGGGACGTAAAAACAGGCGGTGTGCGGGATTATCTTAATTACCATGGCGTTCATACTGATTATGATCGTGGCCCAGGGCGTGCTGTTTATCATCTGCATCGCTGCCACCGCTTTCAGCTTCGGCGGAGCCGCAGGCGTATATCCGGCCACAGCATCCTTCATCCTTGCCGCCGCCACATGCCTGGTGGCGCTCGTCCTGGTGCTTCTGATGAAGAAACCGGAGTAAGTGGAAGCCATAACCATACTATGGGAGCGGCGTAAAAACCTGAAGGAACCCGCTAAAATAGTTAAACAATAGAACTTTACTGTTAGTGACGTAAGCCAGCCCGCCGGAATACACTAAGATAGTTAAATAAGTGAGGCGGGTGGTTTTTATATGTATAAAATAGTGGTGATCGGCGGAGGTTGGGCCGGATGTGCTGCCGCTTTAGCAGCGAAAAAGGCAGGGGCAGAGGTAGTGCTTCTTGAAAAAACGGATCTGCTCCTGGGGCTTGGCAATGTGGGCGGCATTATGCGCAATAACGGCAGGTATACGGGCGCGGAGGAAAATATAGCGCTTGGCGCCGATGAGCTTTTCAATATAACGGACAGCTGTGCGCGGCATGTAAATGTGGACTTTCCGGGGCACAGCCATGCCAGCCTGTACGATGTGATAAAGGTAGAGCCCAGGGTGAGGAAGCTCCTTGAGGAGAAAGGGGTAGAGGTTCGTACCGTTGCCCGTGCGGTGGATGTTGTAATGGAAGATCCGGAACAGATTAAGGGAGTTGTGCTGGCCGACGATACGGTGATAGAGGGCGATGCCTTCATTGAGACTACCGGGTCAACAGGGCCTATGGGGAATTGTCTTACTTATGGAAACGGCTGTTGCATGTGTATTCTGCGTTGTCCCTCCTTTGGACCCAGGGTCAGCATTACGCAAAAGGCCGGGAAAATGGATATCATGGGGCAGAGGAAGGATGGAGCCTTCGGAGCCTTCAGCGGGTCGGGGAAGCTGGAAAAAGGTTCGTTGTCGGAGGAGATTCAGAGGGAGCTTGACGAAAAAGGCGTAGTCATCATCCCTATTCCCAAGGAGGACGTGGCCGAGGAAAAACTGGAATTAAAGGTCTGCCTGCAGTACGCTTTGCCCGAATACGCGGAAAACATCATTTTGCTCGATACGGGATATGCGAAAATCATGACCCCCTTTGTACCTTTGGAGAAGTTACGCCGGATACCTGGCCTGGAAAACGCCCGTTATGCGGATCCTTATGCGGGAGGGAAAGGCAACTCCATTCGCTATTTGTCCGTTGCGGAACGGGATGACGACATGAGGGTGAAAGGCATTGAAAACCTTTTTTGCGGCGGTGAAAAGTCGGGGCTGTTCATCGGGCACACGGAAGCTATTTCCACGGGTACTCTGGCGGGGCACAATTGCGCCAGGTATTTAAAAGGCCTCCGGCCCTTGGTGCTTCCCAACCAGATTGCCATCGGGGATTTGATTTCCTATGCCAATCGCATGGTGCAGACCAAGGAAGGACTTATGACCCGATATACGCTGGCCGGGGCGGAGTACTTTGAGCGGATGAAAGAGAAGGGGCTTTACACTACGGACCGGGAGACCATCCGGAATCGCATACGAAAGTATGGATTGGAGAATATATACAAGGAAAAAATATTGTGATATTCTAAATACCATAGATAAAAAGCACGGTGCGGTGTTTTGCCGGGACCGGTCATAATGACCAGGGGAATCATATGGATACAGGTGAAAAAATGAGATTGAATAAATACATTGCCGCTTCGGGACTTACTTCCCGCAGAAAGGCGGACGAACTGATAAAGGCCGGAAAGGTGAAGGTCAACGGGAGTGTTTTAGACGAGCCGGGTTACGTTGTGGAGCCCGATGATGTGGTGGAGGTAGAGGGCAGCATCATCCAGCCTGCCAAACAACATGTGTACATCATGCTGAACAAGCCCAAAGGCTATATCACCAGCGTATCCGACGAGAAGGGCAGGCCCACGGTGATGGATCTGGTGGCGGAGGTGGATGCGCGTTTGTTTCCTGTCGGAAGACTGGATTACAACACTTCCGGGCTGCTGCTTATGACCAACGATGGAGAACTGGCTTACCGTTTGACCCATCCCAAACATGAGGTGGAGAAGACCTACCGGGCAAGAGTGGCGGGCGTGCTGTCTCCGGAACGAATTGCCAAGCTGAAAAAAGGAGTG
>JAAYNC010000234.1:0-6091 GCA_012521055.1 Eubacteriales Family XIII. Incertae Sedis bacterium | reverse complement strand
GATGTAATTCTAAAGACTGTAGAAAGAGGCGGCAACGTCATCATTCCATCTTTTGCCGTCGGCAGGACACAGGAGCTGATTTACCTTTTCAATCGCTTCTACCAGGAGCATGAAGAGTACAGAGAGGCCCTGGACGATATAATGGTGTACGTAGATAGTCCTATGGCCATATCCGCGACGGAAGTGTTCCGCAGAAATGCACAGGTCTTCGATGAAGAGACGAAATCTTACATACTGAACGGAACTAATCCTTTGGATTTTAAAAATCTGAGATTCACCAGAACCAGTGAAGAATCCAAAGCCCTGAACCTGGATCCGAAGCCCAAGGTCATAATATCGGCCAGCGGTATGTGTGAAGCCGGACGGATCAAGCACCATCTAAAACATAACCTGTGGAATCCGAAAGCAAGCATCATCTTTGTAGGATATCAGAGTGTGGGTACTCTGGGAAGGTGTATCGTGGATGGAGACAAAACGGTTACTATATTTGGCGAGCGCATTCAAGTTGAAGCGGAAATACATAATTTTCAGGGCTTTTCCGGACATGCGGATAAAGATGGTCTTTTGGAATGGGTGGGAGGTTTTCGAAAACCTCCTCACGAGATCTTTCTCGTGCATGGTGAAGAAAGCGCCAAAAGACAGCTGGCCGAATCCATTCGGGAGATTTACGGTTATCAGAGCATAGATGTGCAGCAGGTGTCGGAGTACAATCTATCAAAGGATGGAGCCGTTACTCGGGAGGATATTGAGACGAGACTTGTCAGCCCCGAATCCATATGGGCAATCAAAAAGAAATTATATAATGTACACGATGAACTTGTAAAAGTATTGTACAATACTCAACTTGCCGTGACCGGTTTATCGCCTGAACAGGTGGCGGAAATAAATAATCTTATTCTTGAGATTGAAAAGAACATCCTAAACTTGGGTTCTGTGGTAACTCGCGAGGGAGATCCTTACGCATAACGGGGAAGAGACTTGCTTAAGGATAGTAACGTCTTCGCAGCCTGTGAAGTATAGTGAAAAAATGCCGCCGCTAGGCGGCATTATTATAATTGAGAAATTTGTATCAATTTTGCTTCAATAATTTGCTCATGTATGTTATACTATTCCTGATCGTCTGTTGTTTTTATCCTTTTTGTCTATTGTTTGAAAGTCAAAGGGGGCTGCTATGTCATTATTAGGAGATATCGCACCGAGCGTACAGCAAGTTGCGGAGGCAATTGCTATTGCCGTGGGTGTGGAAGTGGAAATAGTCGATAATGAACTTACCATTATCGGCGGCACTGCCATATATCAAGATAGAATCGGACAAAAAGAAGAAGGCGGTCGTGTTGACGGAAACTATCTTTATGCCAGGGTAATGCGTACCGGAAAAACGGAATATATCGAGGACGCCATTAATTACGAGTACTATGACAGCGTTGTTCCGGAAGGCGGCGAACGAGAACTGGCTGAAATCTGTACACCGATCAAGCTGGGTGACCAAGTCCTGGGCGTCATCGGCATGGTGGCCATAAACGAGCAGCAGAAGGCCATACTTCTGGATAAAACTAGAAGAATGGTGGGCTTTGCAGAGAAAATGGCAGATTTATTGGCTGCAAAGGCGGCTCAACAGGAGATGCTGGAAAAAAGCGAAGCGCTTCTAAACGAAGTCACAACAGTGCTTGAAACTACCCATGAGGGGATATTTGCCATCGACAAAAAAGGTTATATACTGCGATGCAACAGTGTGGCCGAAACTCTGTTTAATACGACCAAGTCGGATCTAATTGGCAGCCATATCAGTAAATTTATGCGAGGCTCTCCCGCATTAGAGGTGTTGCGCACCGGTGTGGGGTATACAGAAAATGAGGAGATCTACTCCACCGATACGGACAAGCTTCACTTCATCGTAACCGCAAAGCCCATGATGCAGGATGGAGAGATAATCGGAGCTGTAATATGCTTCAGAGACATTATGGAAGCGCAGAAGCTCGTGTATAATATAAAGAATCGAGCATATAAATACACCTTCAATGACATCATCGGGAACAGCGAGCCTATTCGCAGGGCAATTAACCAAGCCATTCTTACAGCTCGAGGGAATTCTACCGTGCTGATAACGGGAGAAAGCGGAACAGGCAAGGAGATGTTTGCGAAGGCTATTCACTATGCCAGTGACAGGTCGAAAGGTCCTTTCATTACCGTTAATTGTGGTGCGATTCCTGAAAATCTGTTGGAAAGCGAACTTTTCGGTTATGAAAAAGGGGCTTTTACCGGCGCCAGCGACAAAGGGAAGGCAGGCAAATTTGAATTGGCCAACGGCGGCACCATTTTCCTCGATGAAATCGGGGATATGCCCCTTCACCTTCAGGTAAAAATTCTCCACGTCCTGCAGAATATGCGGTTTGAGCGGGTAGGCGGCAACAAGACAATAATCGTCGATATACGGGTCATTGCAGCGACAAACAAGGATCTTGACCAGATGATTCGTAAAGACGCATTTCGCGAGGACTTATATTACCGACTTTCTGTTATTCCTCTTAACATACCACCGCTGCGAGAAAGAAAAGAAGACATCAAAATGCTGATGTATCATTTTCTTGAAAAATACAATAACTTCATGAATAAGCGAATCACCGGATTTTCTCCGGAAGTAGAAGCCATATACAGAGAATACGATTGGCCGGGGAATGTGCGTGAGTTGGAGAATGCAGTAGAGTATGGCGTCAATATGGCCTTTGGGGATCAAATCGGAATAGATGCTGTGCCTGCCAGATTGCTTAAATCGGACAAGAGTACGATACAGACCAACGATTCCCTGACTCTCGGCGAACAGATAAAGCTCGTAGAAAAGGAAATCATATCCAACAAACTGAAAAAATATGGCACTTCCGGCAGCGCCAAGGATAAGGTGGCCATGGAACTCGGCTTATCGAGAGCGACTCTTTACAGAAAACTGGCCGAGCTGGGTATTCAGCATTAACACTGTAAAGAAAGGCATTGATACGGAGAGCGGGCATAGAAATATGAAGTGAGTATAAAAATAAGGCATAATTTCGGTATAAAAATTGCATATATAATGAGCGGGATGAATAATCTGCCTAAATCGCAGAATGGATAAATTATAAGGAGGAAAGCATATGTTGAGAAACGCATTACCGAAAATCGTTACGCCCCTTCCCGGACCGAAGGCGAAGGAAATCATCGAAAGACGGGCCAAAGCCATGCCCGATGCCATCAGATGCATTTACCCCTGCGTCATCAAGAGGGGCAAAGGCGCCATGTTTGAAGATGTGGATGGGAACATTATTTTAGACTGGGTCGGCGGAGTCGGTGTTCTCAATATCGGTTACAGCAATGAGAAGGCCATTGAAGCCGTAAAAGCTCAGAGTGAAAAATATTTCCACTCGATGATGAACATTACTACACATGAAGGCTATATCAAGCTGGCTGAAAAATTAAATGAAATCGTTCCTGTAAAAGGCGAAACCAGGAAAACAATGCTTGTGAACAGCGGTGCTGAAGCAGACGAAAACGCCGTTAAGATAGCTAAAAGCTATACAGGAAGACCCAATATCATCGTATTTACCGGTGCTTTCCACGGCAGAACAACTCTTACCATGGCTATGACTGCGAAGAAGGCATATGCTGTAGGAATGGGCCCATTCCCCGACGGTATTTACAGAGCAGAGTTCCCCTATCTCTACAGAGCACCGGGCGAAATGACCGAAGAGGAAGCTATCCGGTATTATGTTGAAAAGCTGGAGCAAGTATTTATAGACGCGTCACCGGCCGAATACGTTGCCGCTATCGTCGTTGAACCGGTTCAGGGTGAAGGCGGATTTGTGCCGGCCCCCATCGAATGGGTTAAAGCAGTAAGAAAGATCTGCGACGAAAAAGGCATCCTTTTGATTGCCGACGAAGTACAGACCGGATTTGCAAGAACAGGCAGAATGTTTGCGACGGAGTATTGGAAGGAAGCGGGAGCCACTCCCGATATCATCACCCTTGCCAAGTCCATTGCCGGCGGAATGCCCTTGAGTGCGGTGGTTGCAAGAACAGAAATCATGGACGGAGTTACACCCGGCACTATCGGTGGTACATACTGCGGAAATGCAGTTTCCTGCGCTGCAGCTCTTGCCGTCATCGAAGAGATGGAAAAGGAAGATTATCCTGCTAAGGCAAGAAAGATCGCGGAAAAAGTTATGGGCAGATGGAACGAATGGAAAGAAAAGTACGAAGTGGTGGGCGACGTTCGCGGCTTAGGCTGCATGGCAGGTATCGAATTTGTTACAGATAAGAAATCGAAGACACCCAATGCCAAGATCGTAAACGACATCGTGGATTACGCAATACAGAAGGGCTTGCTGCTGGAGAATGCCGGAACATACGGCAACGTAATCCGTTTCCTCGCTCCCCTTTGCATCACCGATGAGCAGCTGGAGGCAGGACTGCAGATTTACGAAGAAGCGATTAAAGCCTGCATGTAATCAGATCGGTATAAAGAAGAGATTTATATGCATAACACAACCGGCCACGGAATTCATTCGTGGCCGGCCTGTCTATATAAGCTTTTAGCGTTTTATTATTCCAAATCTCTGAAGTTGAACTTCTTAGCCCCTGAAGCGTAATCGCTTACCACGTGACCGTTTCCGTACAATCTGTATTTATATGTTACAAGCCCTTCCAGCCCGACAGGGCCCCTGGCATGAAGTTTTACTGTGCTTACGCCCACTTCTGCTCCGAAACCGTAACGGTAGCCGTCTGCGAATCTTGTGGAACAGTTGTGATATACTCCTGCGCTGTCTACCAACAGCATGAATTTTTCCACAGATTCCGGATTTTCTGTGATGATGCTGTCGGTATGATGGGAACCGAAGCGGTTAATATGGGAGATAGCTTCGTCTATATTTTCCACTATTTTGATTGAAATAACGGTGTCAAGATATTCAGTTGTCCAATCTTGATCCTCGGCCGGTTCACAGTCCACCAGCTTTAGCACTTCGGGGCAGCCTTTCATGATAACGCCCTTTTCTCCCAGCTTCGAAACGAGGGGAGGTATCAGTTTTTCTGCAGCAGCCTTGTGGACGAGAAGTGTTTCCACCGCATTGCATACGGCGGTGTATTGAGTCTTGGCATCCACGATAACAGGCAAAGCTTTCTCCAGATGGAAATCTTCATCGACATAAATATGGCAAATCCCGTCGGCATGGCCCATGACAGGGATTTTCGTATTGTTCATAATATACTGGACGAATTCATTGGATCCCCTGGGTATGAGAAGATCGATATTTTCGTGGCATTTAAGCAGGCTGTCGATGTCAGCGCGGCTCTCAACCAGCGTGAGAAACCCTTCGGGAAGCCCCGCGTCCATACCGGCAGCGAAAATAGCATCATAGAGCGCTTTGTTGGTTTCCGCAGCCTCGCTTCCGCCTTTCAATATGGCACAGTTGCCGCTTTTCAAACAAAGGGTGGCAATTTGAACCAGCGCATCCGGCCTTGACTCAAAAATGACGCCGATAACTCCGATAGGACAAGTGACTTTGTGAAGAACCAACCCTTGGTCCAGTTCTCTCTTTAATAGAATCTTGAAAAGCGGATCCGGCAGTTTCCGAAGGCTTTCGATGCCGGCTAGGCATTCATCCAGCTTTGCCTGATCGAAACGCAAGCGTTTTATAAGAGGTGCGGGCTGTTTTTCCAGTTGGGCTCTCTCTAAATCTCTGCGGTTAGCCTCGAAAATCTTTTCCGCTTCGGTCCGCAAAGAGGCCGCAATTTTTTCCAAAGCTTCGTTGCGTGTCTTCAAAGGGAGAGCAGCCATTCGAAAACTGTCTGCTTTAATAGCTGCCGTCATCTCATAAATGGTTTCTTTTCTATTCATCGCTATCCTCCGTTGTTTCTATTGTACAAGTGGGTGGCTGTCGCCGCCATATCCATCGTCTTCTTCGTCTTGTATCCGTCGGCGGATCCAGGTAGGTGGCAATGGGCTCGGGCCCCTGCAATACGGTTCGCTTCACATAGAGGGAGCCGTCTTTCCTTGTATGGGTGCGCCAGGATACGAGGCTTATATTACCGCAAATCAGTTCGAGGCAGGCAATTCCTCTCGGGT
>JAAYNC010000242.1:0-18729 GCA_012521055.1 Eubacteriales Family XIII. Incertae Sedis bacterium | reverse complement strand
CTTTCCTTTCGTCACAAAGTGGCTTGAACACTCCACATTATAACGGAAAGGTGATTTTTTGTATAACTATCGACGCGCACCCGCATAGCGGGTGGTTTTCTGTTTCGCACGCTTTGCGTGCTAAACTAGCTTATAAGCCTGTAATTAAAAAGAAAACAAGCATTTTCAAAGTATTATTGAAAATGCTTGTTTTTTATTGGAGGCGACACCCGGATTTGAACCGGGGGTAAAGGTTTTGCAGACCTCTGCCTTACCACTTGGCTATGTCGCCATATGCTTGTTAAAATTCCGTATAGCTATGTCTCATCTTCGTTCGTGATCGGTTACGTATATCAGTATACGCGCCCTCGCACTCACTTAATTCGCCTACGCTATCCGAAATTTTCCTGCGCATAGCATTTTTCTTTGCGGGCCTCGGAATTAAATGTCCGAGGCCTGTCAAAAATTTTGTTGGCTAGGGTAGCAGGATTCGAACCTGCGAATGACGGAGTCAGAGTCCGTTGCCTTACCACTTGGCGATACCCCAACGATAAAATTTAGTGGGGTGGGTAGTGGGATTCGAACCCACGCATACAGGAACCACAATCCTGGGTCTTAACCACTTGACGATACCCACCGTAATAAATTGGCGATCCGGATCGGACTCGAACCGACGACCTCCAGCGTGACAGGCTGGCATTCTAACCAACTGAACTACCGGACCGTATGGTAGCGGCGAGTGGAGTCGAACCACCGACCTTCCGGGTATGAACCGGACGCTCTGACCAACTAAGCTACACCGCCATATTTTGCGACATAGGCATGTCGCAACAAAAATATTACCATCGTAAAGGTTGCGTGTCAAGGGATATTGGATATTTCTAGAGTAATATTATTATAAGATCTAAAGCGAATTATCTTTCCTGAAACTGATGGAAAAATGATTTTTTTATGGCTGCGTGGCAAAGGAAAATAATTGTTAATAATACTTGCAAACTTTGAATTTTTGTGCTAATATGAAACCCAGAGTTTATTGTAATTATTAGCTGTTGCTAAGAGTGGGTATTCCCACTCTTCATTTTTTCGCCCTAAAGCAAAAATGCGAGAGAGGAAATCAAAAGGACAAATGGCAAAGAAAAAAGTGATAGATTTGGTGACGGAGGAGCTGGCACCATATTTAGAAAAAGAAGGATATATATTATATCATACGGAGTTCGTTAAAGAGGGCAGGGACTGGTTTTTAAGAGTTTTCATTGAAAAGGCGCCGGAACATCCGGACGAATGGCCCGGTAACGTCAGTGCCGATGATTGCGAAAAGGTGAGCCATTTCTTAAGCGACAGATTGGATCAGCTTGATCCTATTGAACAGAATTATTACCTGGAGGTTTCGTCGCCCGGAATGGATCGTCCCTTGCTGAAGGACGAAGATTTTATTCGCTATAAAGATCGTCTGATAGATGTTAAACTCTATGAGAGCATAGACGGTAAGAAGAAGCTCACAGGAAAGTTGATTGGCCGTTCTGACGGCTATCTCCATATAGAAGATGAAAAGGGGAAAGTTCTCGATCTGCCCCGGGAAAAAGTATCGAAAATAAATCTCACCATAGTATTTTAAGGAGGAAAGAGTTCGGAATGAACAAAGAATTGATTCTCGCCATGGATGATCTGGAGAAAGAGAGGGACATATCGAAAGATTTGCTTATTGAAGCCATCGAATCCGCTTTGGTTTCTGCATATAAGAAAAACTATGGCACAGCTCAGAATGTAAGGGTCAGCATAGATCGTGAACGGGGCGATGTTGATGTCTTTATGAGGAAAGACGTGGTTGATGTAGTCACTAATCCTTTCGTAGAGGTGGCTCTTGAAGAAGCGAGAGCCATCGACCCGGAATATGAACTGGGCGATGTTATTGAATATAAGGTTACGCCAAAGGACTTCGGACGGATTGCTGCGCAGACAGCAAAACAAGTCGTGGTGCAGCGTATCCGCGAAGCGGAAAGGGGTATTATTTACGAGGATTATGTGAACCGCCAAAGCGAGATCGTTACCGGCGTCATTCATAGGATCAGCAATGAGACTGTCTTCGTCAATCTTGGAAGGACTGAAGGTATTCTTCCCGTGAATGAGCAGGTAAAAGGAGAACGATACGAAGTTAACAGCCGCATTAAAGTATATATAATGGATGTGAAGAAGACCACCAAGGGTCCCCAAGTCTTTTTGTCCAGATCCCATCCGGGATTGGTCAAACGGCTTTTTGAACTGGAAGTTCCGGAAATCCAGGACGGAATAGTAGAGATTAAAAGCATTGCAAGAGAAGCAGGCTCACGAACCAAGATTGCTGTGTATTCGGATGATGAGAATGTGGATCCGGTAGGCGCTTGCGTCGGTACCAGGGGGATCCGTGTTCAGGCGGTTGTAAATGAACTCTTTGACGAAAAGATCGATATCATAAATTGGAGCGACGACCCGGCGGAAATGATCAGCAATGCTCTTGCTCCGGCCAAGGTAGAAAAAGTCATCATCAATGAAGATGAGAAGTCTGCTACGGTAATCGTTCCCGATTATCAGCTTTCGTTGGCCATCGGAAAAGAAGGACAAAATGTCCGATTAGCGGCGAAGCTTACCGCCTGGAAAATCGATATCAAGAGCAGTTCACAGTATTCCGAATCAGCGGATGATTATATCGAAGACGAAGATATGCTGGTTGACTATAATGATAACATAGAAGAAGAAGCTGAACTCACAGACGGTGAGGAAATGATTCCTTCGGAAGAAGATACTGCAGAAGAGGATGCTGCATCGGAAGAAGTCGTTGAAATTGACGAATAGGAGGGCTTTCAATGAAGGTCAGAAAAGTTCCCATGCGGCGTTGCGTCGGTTGTATGGAATCCAAACCAAAAAAAGAGCTGGTACGTATAGTGTACGACCCGCTAGGCAACTTGGTGTTGGATCCTACCGGAAAAGCAAACGGCAGAGGTGTGTATCTTTGCCCTAATTCGGAGTGCATTGAGAAAGCCAAGAAAAAGCGGGCCATAAACCGCGGGCTGAAAAGAGATATCGATCAGCAGCAGCTGGAAAAAGTATTCGAAGAACTATCTGCTTATGAGAGAAAAGATTCATAGCTATCTGGGATTTTCCAAGAGATCGAGGAATCTGATCTCGGGCTATAATTCCTGTATATACGCTATCAAGCGTAGGAAAATACATCTTCTGATTCTAACTGCCGATCTAAGCGAAAACACGAAGAAAAAATTTCTGGCTGTGGCTGAATCGGGAAATGTTCAACTGCGTATTTACGGCACGATGGAAAAGATGCGGGAAATGACGGGAGAAATAGGCCGGGGCATATACGGCATAACCGACAAGAATCTGGCGGAAGCAATCAAGAGAGAGATAGATAAAATAGATCAGTACGAGCGGAACGGCAAGAAAGAAGAGTGAGGTGTGTTTATGTCAAAAAAAGTGTATGAGATTGCAAGAGAATTAGAAATGGATTCCAAGGAGTTGCTGGAAAAAATCAACGCTATGGGGATTGAGGCAAAAAGCCACAATAGCGTCATATCGGATATTGATGTAAAGGCAATCACCAACATGATCCTTCATAGCAGAACGAAAACAACCGAGACAAAGATAGTAAAAGCACCTCCGAAGAGCACAACTGAACCAAAGGGTAAGGAGGTTAAGGTTGCTGTAAAACCTGCTACGGTTGCTGCGAAAGTTTTGCGACAAAAGGCTGAACAAAAAGCGAAAGCAGAAGCGAGAGCGGCACAAAGAACAATAGACTCGGCCAGAGACGCAATGCAGGCTAAGGCATCTGCCGCAATACAACCACCTACCGGTGTTCCCTTGCCAAAATCCGCATCGGTCCAAACTCCTGTCGGTGTTCCCTTGCCAAAATCCGCGTCGGTCCAGGCGCCTGTGGGCGTCCCACTGCCAAAGTCGGCTTCCGTGCAGGACATTAAAGAGAAAGAAGAACTTGCAAAGACTGAGACAGAAGCTAAAATGGCTGAACCGGTTAAGGAGGAGAAAGCCGCTCCCAAAAAAGAAACGGTGAAAGAACCTGTACAAGAAGAGGCACCTAAAACAGAAGAAAAGCCTGCTGTTCCTAAAAGAGTAGTAATAAAGAAAAAAGCAGCGGAAATTGAAGCCGAGAAAGCAGCCAAAGAGAAGGCGGCGAAAGAGGCTGAGGAGAAAGCGGCGAAGGAGAAAGCAGCTAAAGAAAAGGCAGCAAAAGAAGTTACAGCCAAACCTGCCAAGGGGAAAACTGCAAAACAAACCGCTGGGGCCAAAGCCGAGAAGAAGGTTGCTGCAAAAGCTGAGAAAGCTGATACAGAAAAGACCGCAGTCCCAAGTGAAGACATCGTTCCACCGAAGAGCGATAAGGCTGCAGAAAGACATACAAGGCAGAAAAAATCCTCAATTATAGATGATGAACCCGTAGGTAAAAAAGAGAGAGACAAAAAACTACGTGGAAAAGTGGACAAAGAAAAGCCCGGTAAAAGAGATTATAAGAAGGCTGATGACTGGCAAACTCTCTCCATGGAAAAACCCACACCCAAAAAATCCAAGAAAAAGGCAGAAAAACAAGTGGAACCAGAAAGTACTATCGATTTAGAAGCTTTAACGCCTGGTACAAAAGTTATAAATGTACCGATTACTGTTAAAGGACTATCCGAACAAATTGACAAATCCGTTTCAGAAATCATAATGGCATTGATGAAACTTGGCATCATGGCCAATATCAACCAAAATCTTGATGAGGATACGGTAATATTGGTTGGTGCCGAATTAGGTGTAAATATAGTTGTAGATAAGGTGGAAGAGGAGACCGTTGAAGAAGGTATTGAAACTTTTGAAGACAAACCTTCCGATCTGGTGAGCCGTCCCCCGATTATCACAGTTATGGGTCATGTTGACCATGGTAAAACCTCCCTTCTTGATGCCATAAGAAATACTAACGTTACTTCTACGGAATCGGGAGGAATAACGCAGCATATCGGTGCTTCGGAAGTTACGGTTAACGGGCAAAGGATAGTTTTCCTCGATACTCCCGGCCATGAAGCATTTACAGCGATGCGAGCCAGGGGAGCTCATGTGACGGATATAGCTATATTGGTTGTGGCGGCAGACGACAGTGTAAAACCTCAAACTATTGAGTCTATCAGCCATGCCAAAGCTGCGGGAGTTCCCATAATTGTGGCGATAAATAAGGTCGATAAACCTGAAGCAGATCCTGACCGTGTTAAGCAAGACCTTGCCGGGCTCCCTGCAGATCAGAGAGTGCTGGTGGAAGAATGGGGAGGAGATACCATCTGTGTGCCTGTCTCTGCTAAAACAGGCGATGGGATTCACAATTTGCTGGAGATGATTTTGCTCCAGGCAGAGGTTATGGAGTTGAAAGCAAACCCCAATAGATTGGCTATGGGTACCGTTTTGGAGGCCCGTTTGGATAAATCTAAAGGACCGGTGGCCACTCTGTTGGTCCTTAACGGCACTTTGGAAACAGGCATGCCCGTAGTCGCAGGCATCTGCAGCGGAAAAGTCAGGGCGATGACTAATTTTAAAGGCGAAAGAATCAATAAAGCGGGACCTGCCACGGCTGTAGAGATCATTGGTCTTGATGATGTCCCCGAGGCCGGCGACCAGTTCCACGCGGTAAGGGAAGACCGGGTCGCTAGAGAAATCGCGGAGCAGAGACGGCTGAAGCTCAGAGAAGAAGTGATGGTTAAAACTTCCAGAACAACGCTGGAACAGCTGTTCAGCCAGATTAAAGAAGGGGAAGTCAAGGAACTTAATTTAATAATTAAGGCGGATGTTCAGGGTTCAGTTGGAGCTTTGATTTCCTCCCTTGAACGTTTGCATACTGAAAATGTAAGAGTGAAGATTATCCATTCCGGAGTAGGCACAATAACGGAATCTGATGTAATGTTAGCCTCCACATCCGATGCGGTAATAATCGGATTCAACGTTCGCCCCAGTTCAACCGTTACTGCCATGGCAGAACGTGAAGATGTAGAAATTCGTACTTACCGCGTCATTTATGATGTAATAGATGATGTAGAGGCTGCCATAAAAGGCATGTTGGATCCTGAATACAAAGAGGTCATTCTCGGCAAAGTCGAGATTCGTAATACCTTCAAGGTTCCAGGCGTTGGAATAGTCGGAGGCGCATACGTTCTGGAAGGGAAAATCCAAAGAAATGCAGAAATCCGGCTGATTAGAGACGGCATTGTCATCCACGAAGGAAAAATCTTCTCATTGAAGAGATATAAAGATGACGTGAGAGAAGTGAACCAGGGATACGAATGCGGTATCGGTATAGAAAATTATAACGACATCAAAGAAGGAGACATAATTGAAGCTTTCAAGATGGAGGAAATAGCGAGGTAAAAAAATGGGTAAGGGGTATCGAGCCGGTAGACTCGGTGAAGAGATCAGAAAGGTAGTCAGCGAGCTTTTGCTCAAGGAGATTAAAGATCCCCGCCTTTCTGGTATCGTAAGTATTTCAGCGGTTGAAGTAACTGCAGATTACAGTTATGCGACGCTCTATATTTCTATATTGGACGACACGAATGAGGACGGGCCAACGGATAGCAGGAAGCAGGAAGTGCTGAATGCCTTTCAGAGTGCTAAAGGGCTCATCAGAAGAGAAGTCGCCCGCCAGATTAAGCTTAGATCGGCGCCGGACTTATTGTTTCGAATCGATACATCGATGGAATACGGTCGCCGTATAACCAAGGTTTTAAATCAACTTGGTCTAGGCGACGATCGGAAGGAAGAAGATGGAGAAAAGGACAAGCAATAAAAGCAGCCTTGCCCAAATCGCAGCTTTACTGAATGACGCCGGTTCCGTGCTGATATTTCCGCACTTGCAAATGGACGGAGATACTCTGGGATCATCGGTGGCGCTCTGCAGTGCCCTGCGGAAGCAAGGAAAAATTGCATATGTGCTGATCGAAGATGAAATCCCGGGGATTCTCAGATTTTTAGATAATGGATATTGTACCGCGGAATATTCCGGCATGGAAGCGGACGTGTGTATTGCATTGGACTGCAGCGATTGGATGAGGCTTGAAAAAAGGCAAGAAGCGTTCAATAATGGAAAACAGACTGTCCTATTGGACCATCATGCCACATCTCAACCTTCCTTTGCGGAATATTGGTATGTAGATAAAGAAGCTTCATCCACAGGTGAGATTTTGTTTATGCTGCTGAAAGAAATGGGAGTGGATTTGGATGCGCAAATTGCCGAGGCGATTTATACGGCTATTTTAACCGACACAGGCAGCTTTATATATTCCAACACTTCCGCTTCTACTCATATGACAGTTGCTGAGCTATACAAAACCGGAATGGATCATAACAAAATAGCAGTTGAAGTATACCAGAGAAAAAGATTAGAGAAGGTAAAACTGTTCATTGCGATTTTAAACACTATGGAGATGATATGTGGAGGCAAAGCCAATTTAGCTGTCATGACGCAGCAAATGCTGGCGGAGACGGGTGCTTTGCCCGCGGAGACGGATGGACTTGTGGAAGAGCTTCGCAATATAGACGGAGTTGAGATCTCCGCCTTTTTAAGAGAGGAAGAAGGAAAGGTCCGGGTGACAATGCGCTCAAAAACAAAGGCTGATGTTTCAAGGATCGCATTGAAGTTTGCGGGAGGGGGGCACACGAAAGCTGCCGGCTGTACAATTCCGGGGACCATAGAAGAAGTCAAGCCGTTTATAATAGAAGCAATAGGCGAAGAATTGGACAGTATAGAAGGTTGATAGAATGGAATTGAAAAGTGATAACGGATTAATTAACCTTCTCAAACCTGCCGGAATGACTTCCCACGATTGTGTGCATTATCTCAGAAAGTTAACAGGAATCAAGCGTATTGGACATACAGGGACCTTGGATCCCATGGCGGCGGGAGTCTTGCCATTATGTATCGGCAATGCCACTCGCATTGTAGAATATCTGGATTTGGACCACAAAGTATATCGCTGTCAAATGATCCTGGGTATCATCACGGATACATGGGATGTCTGGGGCAACGTATTGCAAGACAACAGAGAAAAGTTCGAAAACCCGGATCTTGAGACTATAGAAAAAGTTTTTCAGACTTTCACCGGAGAAATCTATCAAACGCCTCCTTCTTATTCTTCTGTTCGCATCGGAGGAAAGCGTCTCTATGAGTATGCGCGGGAAGGGAAGCAAGTAGAGGCGGCAAAACGACCGGCCATCATCCATGAACTGCGTATTGTGGAATATGATAAGGCCGCCGGGAGAATTACTTTTGACATGAGATGTTCAAAAGGAACTTATGTGAGAAGCGTTTGTCATGAAGCTGGCAAGCTTCTTGGATTCGGGGGAGCCATGAGTTTTTTACTGCGCACTGCCAGCGGAGAGTTTCAGTTGGCGGAAGCGGTGCCCCTAGAGCGATTAATGCAAGGCTGGCGGAATTATTTACTTCCTGTGGATTACCCGCTGACTCATTTCGGCAAGATAAACATCCCTGAGAATAGGGCAGCATGGTTCAGCAACGGGGGTTTTCTCAGAGATGCCGAAGTGGAGATAATGCGGCAGCCTAAGGCTGGATATGCAACAAAGCATATAAGGGCTCGTGAAGGGCTTGATCGCTCCTATTGCGTCTATTCAAAAGAAAGATTTCTGGGAGTTGCTCTTTACGACGATAAAAAAAGAATATATACTGCGGATAAGGTGTTATGCAGATGAGGCTGTTTACAAGTTTAGAAGAAATTGACAAAATAGAGGAAACCGTAGTCGCTTTGGGTAATTTCGATGGCGTTCATAAAGGTCATCAGGAATTAATTCGCAGGACTGTTAACAGTGCTATAGGCGCCAATTTAAAGAGCGCTGTATTCACCTTCAGCAATCATCCGAAGAACCTTCTTGCCGGAAAGCAAGTGGTGAAAAATATCCTCTATTGTGATGAAAAAGTGAAAATACTCGGCGATTTTGGCGTAGATTATGTTGTATCGATTCCATTTGATGAAACCATACGAGATATGAAGCCTGAAAGGTTCATAATGGAACTGCTGGTAAAAAATTTGCTCATGAAAGAAGCTTACTGTGGCTTTAATTATCGCTTCGGGCGCAACGGAGAAGGCACGCCGGAGACTCTTATGAAGGTGGGTCTTGCTAACGGTTTTGGTATACATGTACTGGAACCGTACATGGTTCGGGGACAAATTGTCAGCAGCACGATTATCAGGAACTTCATATCAAGCGGTCAAGTGGATCAATGCCTGGCTTTTATGGGTCACTATTACAGCTTGCGGGGAAAGGTGATCATGGGAAACAGGTTTGGCAGGACTTTGGGTTTCCCCACTTTGAATATTTCCATTGATGAAGATATGGTCTGTCCCGCCGACGGCGTCTATGTGACTTATTGCAACTATGACGGAATCAGATATCCGAGCGTTACCAATGTAGGAGTACGGCCGACGGTGTGCAATACAAGGGCGAGGAATATGGAAACGCATATTTTTAATTTTAATAAAGAAATATATGGAGAGGAAGTCCGGGTAGAATTTCTTGAAATGCTTCGTCCGGAAATCATGTTCAGGAACGTGGAAGAGTTGGCTGTACAGATCAAGAAGGACTGCTTGACAGCTGCGGCCTATCATGGTATCATTAAACGTTAATTCAATTTCCTATTGCTGAGTTTTGCGATTCTCCGACGCAGGACACGGCATAGGTGTATAAAAAGAAAAGGAGAAGAATTATGATTGACAAGGAAAAAAAAGCACAGATTATCGATGAGTTCAAAAGACATGAAGGTGACACAGGTTCACCGGAAGTACAGATCGCTATCCTAACCCATAGGATTAACGATCTGAACGAGCACCTGAAACAACACAAAAAAGATCATCATTCCAGGAGGGGACTCTTAAAGATGGTAGGACAGAGGCGTAACATGCTGAACTACTTGAAAAATAAGGATGTTGAGAGGTACAGAGCCCTCATTGCCCGTTTAGGGTTGAGAAAATAAGGTAATTCGAAGGCGGAGGATAATCCTCCGCCTTCGATGCATAAACTATTCATAGACAATAATCGGGTACGGGTCTGGCTTGAGAATTTAGCTTACTCATTACTAAGAGTAGGTTAACTTGTCAAGCCGACCCGATTACAGAAAAAGTGAAATTGGGAGGTATTACACACATGAGATTCGCAGACTATAAGACCTACCGCACGGCTTTAGGAGGAAGGCTGCTTCAAGTAGAGATTGGAAAGGTTGCTCAGATGGCCAATGGCGCGGTAACCGTGCGCTATGGCGATACGGTGGTAAATGTAACGGCTACCGCATCTGCAGAACCGCGGGAAGATATCGATTTTTTCCCGCTTTCATGCGAGTTTGAAGAAAAGATGTATGCGGCAGGAAAGATCCCCGGTGGATTTATTAAAAGAGAGGGAAGACCTTCAGAAAAAGCAGTTCTCAGCGCAAGACTGATGGACAGGCCATTGAGACCTCTTTTTCCAAAAGGTTACTTTAACGATGTGCAGGTCATCGCAACTGTTTTGTGCGTGGACCCGGATTGCACACCGGACGTGGTTGCAATGATAGGTTCTTCTATTGCTCTATCTATTTCGGACATCCCCTTTGAAGGGCCGATAGGCGCTGTCTCAGTAGGATTGGTAGACGGAGAGTTCGTCATTAATCCCACATTGGATCAGAGGGAGGTCAGCGACCTTAATCTGGTAGTTGCAGGTACCAGTGACGCTATCATGATGGTTGAAGCAGGAGCAAATGAAGTCCCCGAAGAGACCATCTTAGATGCCATATTATTTGGTCACGAAGAGATTAAGCCTCTGATTGATTTTATTGACAATATAGTAAAAGAAGTCGGAAAACCCAAGCAAGAGGTTGTTTTATACCAGGTCTCCGAGGAGATTGAAACTGCCGTAAAAGAATTTGCAACAGTAAAAATGAGAAGTGCCATCCAGACTCCCGACAAACAGGAAAGGGAGGAGAAAATGGATGCAGTGGAGGCAGAGACGCTAGAGCATTTCAGTGAAATCTACCCGGATAATTTAAAAGATATTGAAAATGTCCTGTATGACGTTAAAAAGGAACTTGTAAGAAGTATGATCCTTGATGAGGGCATCCGGCCGGACAACAGAACCCACGATAAAATAAGGCCCATTTGGTGCGAGACTCACTTTCTGCCAAGAACTCACGGATCCGGGCTTTTCACCAGAGGGCAGACGCAGGTTCTTTCTGTTGCGACGCTGGCCCCCGTTGCGGAAGCGCAGACTATTGACGGTATTTCAGAAGAAACTGAAAAGCGTTACATGCACCATTACAACTTCCCGCCTTACAGCGTGGGAGAAGCAAGACCTCTGAGAAGTCCCGGTAGACGTGAAATCGGACACGGCGCTCTGGCTGAAAGAGCTTTGCTTCCGGTGCTTCCTCCGGAGGAAGAATTCCCATATGCGATACGTGTGGTTTCGGAAGTGCTTTCCTCTAACGGAAGCACGAGCCAGGCATCCGTTTGCGGCAGTACCTTAGCTCTTATGGATGCAGGTGTGCCCATTAAAGCCCCGGTAGCTGGTATTGCCATGGGCCTGATCAAATCGGAAGATAAAGTGGCTATACTCAGCGATATTCAAGGAATTGAAGACTTCCTGGGTGATATGGATTTCAAGGTAGCCGGCACTAAAAAAGGCGTAACGGCAATCCAAATGGATATTAAGATCCATGGTCTTTCCAAGGACATACTGCATGCGGCCATGGTTCAGGCACGAGAAGGCAGAATGCATATCCTGGAGAAAATGTTGGAGGAGATCTCAGAGCCGAGACCGGACATTTCTCCTTATGCGCCGAGGATAATCTCCATGTCAATTGACCCCGAAAAAATCCGTATCATCATCGGTAAAGGCGGCAGCACCATCAATCGCATTATCTGCGAGACAGGTGTCAAAATCGATATCGATGACGACGGCATTATTGCCATAGCATCACCGGATATGGAGAGCGCTTTGGCTGCTCAAAAACAGATTGAGCTCCTTTTAAGAGACGTTGAGGTTGGAGGCATCTACGAAGGCAAAGTGACGAGGATCATGGCATTCGGCGCCTTTGTGGAGATTCTTCCTGGGAAAGAAGGGCTTCTCCATATTTCCAAATTAGCGAAGCACAGAGTGAACAGAGTGGAAGACGTTCTGTCAGTAGGGGACGTGATAAGGGTGAAAGTAACGGAAATTGACAGCCAGAATCGCATCAATCTCGCTCGCGTATAAAGATCTTCCATTATGAAGTAAAACATATTAAACAAATGTAATTCCACAAGCGGGGATGGATCCGGTTACGAAAACCCTAAACGGACCTATCCTCGATTGTTTTTTGAATGCAGCCCTCGAATCACGCATAGCTATATTTATGGTGATAATTACAAATTCATATGGGTCGGGGGCGGTATTATGCTTCGAAAAATCATCCTTTGCATTGTAATATCAGGAACCTTTGCGTTCCTATGTTTTCAGCTATACGCAATGTACGATATGATGTTTCACACAAAAACCGTGTCCGTTGAGGGAGAAGAGGGTATTGTAATACGTCAAGGGAGTACGGAGGATAATCGTATAGCCTTTACCTGCAATGTGGATTGGGGAGAAGATGTTTTACCGGATATGCTGAATATATTTGAACAGAAGGATCTCAAGATCACCTTTTTTGTAAGCGGAAGATGGGCAGAGAACAACCCTTGGTTGTTAAGAAAAATCTATATACTCGGACATGAGATTCAGAACCACGGTTATGGCCATCGGATGTGCTCACAGATTTCCGAAGAGGAAGTAATTGAAGAGATTGAAAAAACAGAAGATATAATAGAAAATCTTACCGGTGTTGTGACGGATATCTTTGCGCCGCCAGCTGGCGATTATGACAAAAAAACAGTGGAAATCTGCAAGGAAAAGGGATATTTACTGAGCTTATGGTCGGTGGATACCATTGATTGGCGACCTGATTCTACGGCAAAGGTTATCGAAAACAGGGTATTAAATAAAGATTTAACTGGGGCTATTCTGCTGATGCATCCAAAAAAAGAGACAATTAAAGCACTTCCGAGTATTATCGAAAAGATACAAAATCGCGACATTGCTATCGTGCCTCTTTCTGAACTGCTGAATTGAGCAAAAATATTATAAATAATACTGAGAATTTTATGATATAATTGCCACGTTGAAAAGAAGAATGAATAATAATTGAAGGAGTAATCACCCTATGATAGTGAACAGAACATTGAGTAACGGAATTCGGATGGTCATGGAAAAGCTTCCCGCCGTACAATCCGTTTCTATAGGAATATGGGTTAAAGCCGGTTCTGTCGATGAGGAACCGGTTAATTCCGGGATTTCTCATCTCATTGAGCACATGATGTTTAAGGGAACGGAGAAGAGAAGCGCAAAAAAAATTGCCGAAGATGTGGATCTCATCGGCGGTCATATGAACGCTTTTACTGGTAAAGAAGCTACCTGTTATTATATCAAGACGCTTCATAATAATATCGACAAAGCCTGCGATATTATCATCGACATGTTTTTAAACTCCCAATTTGATCCGGGAGAACTAGCTAAGGAAAAAGATGTAATCTATGAAGAAATCAAGATGATCGAAGACAATCCGGAAGATCATGCAAATGAGCTTCTGCTTGAGATGGTGTTTCACGGGACATCGCTGGAGCGGCCAATTATCGGCACCCGTGAGTCATTGGAAGGCATTAGCCGGGATATGATCCTGGATTACATTGCCCGGGAATACACTACCGACAGCATTGTGATATCCGTTGCCGGGAACTTTGATGAAGATCACGTTTACCATCTGTTTGATTCCATGCTGCCCCATGAAAAAACTAGCAAAGCTAAAAAAACGAGGCAAATGACATCATATTTTCCTTCTTATCAGGTACGGGTAAAAGATGTGGAACAGAGCCATATTTGCATGGGGGTAAAAGGGGTACCTCATGAGGACAAGCTGTACTATCCCATGGTGCTTCTCAACAGCATTGTGGGAGGAAGTATGAGCTCCCGACTTTTTCAGAAAATAAGGGAACAGAAGGGGTTGGCATATTCGGTTTATTCCGGATGCAGCTCCTATGTAACGGACGGGATTTACAGCATTTACGCGGGGGTGGGTCATTCTAAAGTTGAAGAAGCTATAGAAGCTATCGCGGAAGAGATGCGTTTGATAAAGGTGGAAGGCATAAGCGAAGATGAACTTGCCATAGCTAAAGAACAGATGAAGAGCAGTTACGTTTTTTCTCAAGAGAACGTTAACAACAGAATGTATGTTAACGGTAAACATACATTGTTGCTTTCCCGCCTGCTGACCACCCAGGAGATTTTGGACAGAATCGATGGAGTGGATATGGATGCTCTGAATGAAGCAGCCTCTATCATTGCGGATATGGATCGGTATTCCGTAGTGTTGATCAGCAACAGGGATTACGATATTCAGTCGCAATTCGATGATCTGAAGGGATGATATGATGAAAGTAAGGATAAAGATTGTGTCTTCCAACGGGACACTTCCCAGATATGAAACTAAAGGGTCAGCGGGGATGGATTTGCGAGCTCTGCTAGGCGAACCTATAGTACTGAATCCCGGAGAAAGATGTCTCGTACCAACGGGGATTTACATAGAGTTACCTGAAGGTTACGAGGCGCAGATTCGCGCCAGAAGCGGACTCGCTATAAGGCACGGTATCGGCTTAGTTAACGGGATTGGAACCATTGACAGCGATTATAGAGGCGAGATCAAAGTGGGGCTGATCAATTGGGGAGAAGAACCATTTATAATAAACAACGGAGATCGCATTGCACAGATGGTGGTGACACGGTATGAAACTGTGGAATGGGAACCGGTGGACGAATTGGGAGACAGCCTTCGCGGCGCCGGGGGCTTCGGTCATACGGGTCGTTGATACTGTTTGAATCTTGCACCTCCTGTATCCGTTTCTGCATATATTGGTAGAAAACGCAGGAGGCCTTGTATATGCTGACTATGGGATTGATCGAAAGCCTTACCCGGTTGAACCGGCAAAGGCAGCCGGAACCAATAACGCACGCCAAAGGTGCGGGAGCAAGAGGTATTTTTATTCCTTACATGACTATGAAAGAGTATACCAGGGCTTGTTTCCTGCAAAATGCGGAACTGGAGACGCCGGTGCTAGTACGTTTTTCCCGAATGATGGGAAGAGCCGGTTCGGCGGATACTGCAAGGGATGTAAGAGGTTTTTGTGTTAAATTCTTTACCCAGGAGGGTATATATGATCTGGTAGGATCCAATCTCCCGGTATTTTTTATCAGAGATCCGGAAAAATATCCTCAACTATTGGAAGCGCTCAGCCCGTGCCCAAAAACAAATATCCGGGATCCTGAGCGCCTGTGGAAGTTCGTTTCCGAAAATCCGGAAACCATGCATATGATTACTTGGCTCTATTCCGACCGAGGAACGCTGAAAAGCTATCGCACCATGGAAGGTCACAGTGTGCATACGTATATATGGGAAAACTGTAACGGTGAGAGGTTTTGGGTAAGATATCATTGGAGGCCCTTGGAAGGAGTAGAGGATATCAGCCGCCAGGAGGCAGAATTTCTGGCCGGTTACGATCCCGATGCGGCAGCTCGGGATTTGGCGATAACCCTTGAGGACGGACGCAACATCAAATATGAACTCTGCGTCCAATTAATTTCAACTAAGCAAAGCATTGAGAACGAGCTTTCCTTGCTGGATCCAACGGTCATATGGCCGGAAGCCTCAGTGCCATGGATCAAAGTAGGAGTCATGATCCTTAGGAGCGGAGTGGAGAATTATCGGGAAGAAGTGGAAAACTGTTGTTTTTCACCCGGAAGGCTCATTCCCGGGATCCATCTTTCTTCCGAGCCTTTGCTTCTTGCCATGACTTTCCTTTCCATGGATGATGAAAGATGCAGGTTCGGATCCGTGCAAGGGGGAAATGCTTTGGCATTTTTACAGCAGGAAATAAGAGTAAACGACTTTGGAATAAAGTCACATGACAGGAAGGTCTTCGATACTGGTCAATTAGCATGGCGTCTGCAATCCATGAGCGAACAGGAGAAAAATACTCTCATTGACAATATGGGAGAAGAATTACTTTTTATTGACGAGGGAATACAAAAGAAAATTGTCGACTGTCTGAAAGAGGCAAATAAAGCTGTAGGGACTTCCCTTGAAAAATGGCTAAGGCTGTGATAAAATCGGGAAACAAAGGAGGAGCGGAATGATCCTTCGCGAAGAACTGGAACAGCGTGAATTTGAACAACTTGCTGACAGAGCCACCAAATCCGCAGAGTCGAAAGGCCGCATGCAAGATGAAGAAAAATGCGCTTTTCGAACGGAATTTCAGCGGGACAGGGATAGGATCATCCACTCCAAAGCTTTCCGGCGGCTCATGCATAAAACTCAAGTATTTCTCGCTCCGGAAGGAGACCATTTTCGGACGCGTCTTACCCATACCCTTGAAGTTGCGCAAATAGCAAGAACAATTGCAAGATCTCTCCGTCTGAATGAAGATCTGACGGAAGCTATTGCAATGGGTCATGATCTTGGACATACCCCTTTTGGCCATAACGGTGAAGATTATTTAAATGAGCGGCATGCTAGAGGCTTCAAGCATAATATCCAGGGATTAAGAGTAGTAGATGTATTGGAAACCCGCGACGGCAAATCGGGCATGAATCTTACAGCCGAAGTAAGAGACGGTATTTTGAACCATACGGGAGACGGAGTTCCGTTTACTCCGGAAGGAAAGGTCGTCCGGTTCAGCGACCGAATCGCATATATTAACCACGACATTGACGATGCGCTGCGAAGTGGTGTCATTCGCGAATCAGATTTGCCCAAAGATTGTATTAAGGTTCTGGGAGAGGATCATCGGAGCCGGATTAATAATCTGGTCAGCGACTTGGTTATGAATAGCGACAAAGCCGATGATATCGTTATGAGTGAAGAGAAGCTTTTCTATATGAACAAGCTGCGTGATTTTATGTTTGAAAACGTATATCACAGCAAGAAGGTAAAGAAGGACGAAGAGCTCGATAAAATAAAGCATATGATCTTTTCCCTTTACGCCTATTATGAAGCGAATCCGGACAAGTTGCCGGATGAATGGAAGAGAAGAATCCCAGAATATGGAGTGCAGGAAGTGGTGAAAGACCATATTGCAGGAATGACTGATCGCTACGCAGTTAATATATTTAAGGAAATTTTCGTTCCACAGTCTTAGAAATAGCATTTATTTTTAGTAAAAAAAAGGAATCTCAGAACTATTGTCGTATATAGTGGCGATGGCACCGATTGCGACGTTTTATGCCGTATGAATCGGGCTTGAATAGAACAGGATAATAGAGAATGGGGTTAAGCGATAACGTTATAGATGAAATCAAAAGCAGGTGCAACATTGTCGATGTGATTGGTCGCGTAGTGTCGTTAAAAAAAACCGGCAGCAATCACAAAGGCCTTTGTCCTTTTCACAATGAAAAGACACCTTCTTTTGTTGTTTCCGAGGACAAACAGATTTTCACATGCTTCGGTTGCGGCGTTACGGGTGATGTAATAGAGTTCACCCAACGTTACAACAACTTGGATTTTCGTGGAGCCATTGAGAAGCTTGCCGGCGAATACGGTATCGACTTGGGAAGCAACGTCTTTCCGGGTGAAAGCCAAAAAACGCAGCTCTACGAGATCAACCGGGAGGCGGCGGCATATTTCTACAGATGTTTTACGGAGAGGGCAAACCGGGGAGCGGCCTATATGCAATCCAGGGGTCTGGAACCTTCTGTACTTCGAAAATTCGGTATCGGATACGCAGACGATGGATGGCAAAGCCTTTATGATTTTCTTAAATCAAAAGGATATGAGGATAAAGTGCTCCTCAATCTGGGACTTGTTGCTAAGTCAAAAGACAGGATTTACGATAAGTTCCGCGACCGGGTCATGTTCCCCATCATAAATACCAGGGGAAAAGTGGTGGGCTTTGGTGGACGAGCTATCGGTGACGGAATGCCAAAGTATTTAAATTCACAGGAATCATTGATATTTCAAAAGAAAAATAACCTGTTTGGATTAAATTTGACCAGGCAGGATATAAATAGAGAAGATTGTGCAATACTTGTAGAAGGATATATGGATGTAATCACCATGTACCAGCATGGAGTGCGAAACGTATCCGCCTCCTTAGGGACGGCTCTGACGGAAAATCAAGCGGCCATGCTTAAGCGATATACAAAGAATATTGTATTGGCTTATGATGGCGATGAAGCCGGGCAGTCAGCCGCTCTGAGAGGAATGGATATACTGTATGCTGCGGGGTGTAGCGTGAAGGTACTGCAACTTCCGGACGGAAAGGATCCGGATGAGTTCATAAGAAAAAACGGGCGTGATGCCTTTTTGGAACGAATAGAACAAGCGTTGCCATTTATGGATTTCAAGCTGCAACATATAAAAAAGCAGGTGGATTTAAACACGACAGAGGGCAGCGTCACGTTCCTGAAGGAGGCAGCCCGGGCATTAAGGCTCCTGAGTCCGGTGGAAGCAGAAACCTATATCAAAAAGGTTGCATCCGAAACGGGCATTTCAGAAGGTGCATTTCGACTTGAGGTCTTCGGAAGCGGATATGGAATCGTGCCAAAACGGCAGGCGACGAAAAGCGAACAGCGCAAGGGCCATGGAGACGGGGGCACCATGCTGGAGCGTAATCTAATCGGGTTGATGCTGCT
>JAAYNC010000050.1:0-7788 GCA_012521055.1 Eubacteriales Family XIII. Incertae Sedis bacterium | reverse complement strand
ATCTATGCTCTCTAACAACAGAGATTTGTCAAGGTACGGAGATTAGTTCAACTTGTTATTGCAATTCAGGAATTTTTTTTCCTGACAATCCCAAAATATGGATATTTATTAATGCAAGCTTTAATCTCTCCTCGGTGTACGGGTATCTCCCAAGGCTTGATATTGCTATATTTGGTGTTAACAAAAGACCAAAAGCAGAATTATTCGAATTTTTTGTCAAAACCTCTTGCATAGGCATAAAAAATGCATACAATAATGCCATAATTGCTTTATGTCCTGGAGCGGATACAGGAGGTGATAATGCTCGCGCTGGACTTTATTAATGAAAGGAGGACTACATAAGTTATGAACTCAAAATTTGAGGGATATCCTAAAGTAATTAAAACCTATGGAATTCTGATTGTATTTTTTATCGTAGTATTATTTCTGGCACGTGGCGATGTTGAAAGCTTTGGTCCCATCACCTTGATTCCAGCTGCTTTTCTGCTAGTCTACATCTTCTACACAAAACGTATTTTAGAATCTTTGTTGTTGGGAGGCTTGTTAGGGTTCCTCATGGCTCATAAGAGCGATTTTTTCTCGCCTTTAAGCGAATCGTTTCTGAATATAATGATCAATGAGGATATAGGATGGCTATTCATCGTGTGCGGGCTGATGGGCAGTATAATTGCGCTCATCGAAAAAGCAGGCGGCGCTTACGCTTTTGGCGAATGGGTAGCAAAACGTGCAAAAACTAAGAGGAGCACTCTCCTGTGGACCTGGATACTGGGCGCGGTTATCTTCATTGATGATTACCTGAACTGTTTAACGGTAGGCGCCTGCATGTCTCCGCTGACCGACAAACATAAAGTGCCCCGCGAATTCCTGGCCTATATCGTTGACTCTACGGCGGCTCCTGTCTGCGTTTTGATCCCCATATCCACATGGGCTATTTTCATCGGCAGTCTCATGGAGCAACATGGTATGGCTCCCGACGGTCAGGGCGTCGCTTACTTTATTCGTACCATTCCCTTCAATTTCTACGGTTGGTTTGCGGCTTTCATAGTTCCGCTGGTCATATTAGGGATCATTCCTGTGTTCGGGCCTATGAAGAAGGCCGTTATCAGGGCTGAGGAAACCGGGGTGCTGGCTCCTCCGGGATCCGAAAAGATCGACATGAAGGCTGGCGAAAAATTTGAAGTTCCCGCCAACGCCAAGTTATCAACCTTATTCTTGCCCATCTTGTGCTTAGTGGCATCGACAATCTACTTTGACATTGACATGCAGATGGGTGTTATCTTTACCTGCGCTTTCATTTTTGTATATTACATTGCAACCGGCGTCATGGGACCGGAAGAATATATGGACCTGCTGGTAACGGGTATAAAGAACATGCTGTTCCCCCTGTTCATGGTTGTTTTGGCTTATTTCTTTGCGGACGCCTGCGAACAGATCGGTTTTATGGAATACGTAATCGGCCTTGGTATGAGGTTTATGTCTCCGCAGATGTTGCCGCTGGTAGTGTTCATTACCTTTGGCATCACAGAATTTATCATGGGAATCAGCTGGGGGATGTACGTCATCGCTATGCCCATCGTCATCCCGCTGTCAGCTGCTTTGGGAGCTAATCCCTTTATCGCTGTAGGCGCTGTCTGCTCTGCCGGCGTCTGGGGCAGCCATATCTGCTTCTATTCTGATGCTACGATCCTTACATCCGCTGCCTGCGGCTGCGATAATTTCCGGCACGCAATAACACAGCTTCCATATGGTATGGTAGGAATGATATTATCTGTGATTGCCTTCGCTACTGTCGGATTGCTGGGGATCTAAGGTATGTTTACCGCAACCGACGTTCTGCATCAATAGTCTGTGTTTTAGTTAGAATAACCGAAGCGGAGAAATCATTCTCCGCTTCGGTTATAATAAGCATTTGACCAGACTGAATTGGGATGATGAGAAATGAGTGGTTTACAGGAAATTAGAAATACAGTGCAGGCTGTGGCCGAAGCAGTTGCGGCAGCCCTGCACATCGATACTGAGATAGTTGACGAAACGCTGACCATCGTTGCAGGAACAGGTCGAAGTCTGCTGTCCTATTATGTATGACGGCAGGGCCATCGGTCTTATGGGACTGGTTGCCTTTACGGAAGAACAGCGCAGCCGCCTTTTGGGGAGCAAGGAAAAAATATAGCAAGCTGATCGGAAAACATATTACCGGTTTTACTCGTGAGGTCAGGGATATTTTATTCCGTTATGACTGGCCGGGAAATATTAGGGAGCTTGAGAATGTAGTGGAGTATGCAGTTACCATGGAAACGGGAAGCCTGATAGGGCTGGAGAGTCTTCCCGTTAATTTTCGGGACAGTAAAGATGGCGCGCCGCCTGTTCGCTCTCTGAAAGAGCAGTGTGATGAAGCTGAGAAAAAATCATCTTGGATTGTCTGCGCGTGACGGGATTTACATTAGAAGGTAAGAGGCGTGCGGCTGAGTTGTTAGGATCAGTGAATCTACACTATATCGAAGGATAAGACATCTTGGTATTCGGCCAGACAATAGTGAATAATGACAAATATATTCGCAATTATGAAAAGGTTCAGATTTATTCCATAAAAAATTCTTTTTACTAACAAACATGATAAAAGTCGTAAAACCTTGAAATCAAGCCCCTTTAAAGAACAATGATTTCAAAGGATTGTCTTTGGAATGCTTTTTGCTTAATAGATACTCCAGATAGTGATTCGTTTTTAGAACCAGACTAAGAGGAGGAGAATACATGGAAACGAAATTGCTGAAAGACAAAGTGGCTTTTGTGACGGGCGTTGCCAGTCCCAACGGAATGGGCTTTGCCACAGCAAAGGCTTTGTCTGAGTGGGGGGCGTCATTAGGCATTTTGGATATTTCCGATCGGGTCTTTCAACGTGAAAAGGAACTGAAAGAAATAGGAATAGCCGTGAAAGCTTATCAGGTAGATCTGCAGGATAGGGCAGGCATCAAGGCTGCTGCAGAGGACATGACAGCCACCTACGGGAAAGTTGATATTTTAGCCAATGTAGCGGGGATGGCCTATTACGGTACGGAGGAGATATTTAAAAACGTAGTTGACCTCAGCGAAGAAGAATGGGATTTCAGCATCGGCATCAACTTGAAATCCACATTCAATACAATACAGGCCTTTCTACCGGGTATGATCGAGAGGAAATACGGAAAAATTGTAAACGTTTCTTCGGTTACGGGTCCTCTTGTAGCCAATCCGGGGGAATCGCCCTACTGTGCGGCAAAGGCGGCCATTGTAGGTTTGACCAGGGCTTTGGCCCTGGAAGTGGGCAAGTTGAACATCACCGTCAATGCGGTAGCTCCGGGGTGGATTAAGACCGGAGCCAGCACCGAAAGCGAACTGGCGGGAGGACAGAACACTGGCATGGGAAGACCGGGAACGTCGGAAGAAGTGGCACGTCTGATCCGCTTCCTCTCATCCGACGATTCCAGTTACATAACCGGCCAGGTCATCGTCATTGACGGCGGCAACATCATTCAGGAATACAAGGGCCCCAGTGAACTGTACTATTGATGTGCGAGGATATACCGAAAGACACAGTTGGTTATTAAAGGAGGAAAGACAGGATATGGCCGAAAAAACATTTGTACATCCCTATATTCCCAATTCCGCACCTGACGTAAAGGCGGAAATGATGAAAGCGGTAGGGATAGAGGATCTCGAAGAGCTTTACAGCGTAATCCCTGAACATCTTCGCTTTCGCGGAAAGCTCGATTTGCCGGAACCCATGATGGCGGAATATGAGCTTCGCCGCCATCTGGAGGAAATCCTTGCGAAGAACGTTACTTGTAAAGGCTATCTCAGCTTTTTGGGCGGAGGCTGCTGGCAGCACTACGTGCCGGCCGTAGTGGATGAGATTGTTAACCGGGCCGAGTTTGTAACGGCCTATTGCGGTGGGACCTATTCGGATTTAGGCAAGTTCCAGGCCCGCTTTGAATTTTACAGTATGATGGGGGAAATGCTTGATGTGGATGCGGTCAGCGAACCGATCTATGATTGGGGAGCCGCAGCAGGTTTATCCATCCGCATGGCCTCCCGTCTCACCGGCAGAAATGAAGTGCTGATTCCAAAAAACATCAGCCCGGAAAGGCGTGCCCAGATCCGGACCCTTTGCCAGCCGGAAATCATGCCGAACAGCATCAAGATCACGCAGGTGGATATGGATCCGAAGACAGGCGGCATGGATATGGCAGATCTGAAAGCAAAGCTTTCGGATAAGATCGCTGCTGTTTATTTCGAAGTGCCCAGTTATTTCGGCACCGTGGAGAAAAATGCCGCTGCCGTTTCCGAGCTGGCAAAATCCGTGGGAGCGCAGTCCGTGGTGGGCGTGGATCCCATTTCTCTCGGCGTTATCGCGCCTCCGGCCTCCTATGGGGCGGATATCATCTGCGGAGACCTGCAATCCATCGGCATGCATATGCTCTGCGGCGGCGGACAATCCGGCTTCATAGCTTTCAGGGATGAACCGGCTTACCTCTCAGAGTGTCCTTTGGCCATTTACACCATTGCGGAGACTGCTGTTGAAGGGCAGTATGCTTATGCTGAGGTGCTGCCGGAGCGGACATCTTATGAAGCAAGAGACAAGGCCAAAGACTGGGTAGGCACGGCCTCCGGGCTATGGACTATCGGAGCTGCCGTATATATGGCCCTCATGGGACCGCAGGGAATGAAGGAAGTCGGGGAAACCATTCTCTACAATTCCAACTATGCGAAGCAGTTGCTCGAGGAGATCGAAGGAGTAAAAGCGCTCTTCGATACTACCTTCAAAGAATTTGTAGTCAATTTTGACGGCACCGGCAAAACCGTTGCGGAAATAAACAAGGTCTTAGAGAATCATAAGATTTTCGGGGGTCTTGATCTGTGTAAGGATTTTCCATGGCTTGGAAACAGCGCGCTGTACTGCGTAACGGAAGTGCATATGAAAAAGGATATCGACAGACTGGCATCCGCTCTGAAGGAGGTGCTGAAATAATGAAAGACGTCAAACTCAGGAGATTTCATTCTGCGGCTTGGGACGAACCGCTGATCATGGAAATGGGAACAAAGGGAGAGAGAGGAATCATACCCCCCCAAGCGGAGAAGGAAGTAAAAGAAAAGCTGGGAGCTGCTATGGACCTGCTGCCTGAAAATATGCGGAGGCAAAAGGACATCGATCTTCCCGAAGTTTCTCAGTACCATGTCTTGCAGCACTATCTGAGATTATCCCAGATGACCATGGGCATGGACTTAGGTGCTGATATCGGCGAGGGCACCTGTACCATGAAGTACAGCCCCAAGATGCATGATCAAGTAGTGAATTCAAGCAAATTTGCAGACTTGCATCCCCTGCAGCCGGAAGAAACCCTACAAGGGATTTTGGAAATCGTTTACGGGCTTGAGCAATATCTGAAGCAGATTTCCGGGATGGCGAAATTCACCTTCCAGCCGGGAGGAGGCTCCCATGCCACTTATACAAACGCCTGCCTGGTGCGGAAATACCATGAAGCCAGAGGAGAGCTTGGGCAGAGAGACGAAGTCATAACGACGATTTTCTCCCATCCATGTGACGGAGCCACGCCCGCAACAGCAGGGTTTAAAGTCATCACCCTTATGCCTGACGAAAATGGGTATCCGGATCTTGAAGCCCTCAAATCCATAGTTTCAGAGCGGACGGCGGGTATAATGTTTACCAATCCGGAGGACACAGGTATCTTTAACCCGAAAGTGGCGGAGTACGTAAAAGTGGTCCACGATGCTGGAGGGCTTTGCTTCTACGATCAGGCTAACGCCAACGGCATCATGGGCATTGCCAGAGCCTTCGATGCGGGCTTTGACGCATGCCACTTCAACCTGCACAAAACATTCTCTTCGCCTCACGGCTGCGAGGGTCCTGCCGCCGGAGCATACGGGGTCAGGGAAGAATTGGCGAAATATTTGCCTGTTCCTACGGTGGAATTCGACGGAACGAAATATTATCTTGACTACGACCGGCCGGAAAGCATCGGAAAGGTCAGAAGCTTCTTCGGCAATTTGCAATGCGTCATCCGGGCTTATGCATGGATACGCAGCATGGGCGCCGCGGGTATTAAAACGGCGGCTCAGATCTCAGTGTTGAACAACAACTACCTGGATAAGCTTCTCCTTAGCATCGACGGGGTGTCCAGACCCTATGCGGAAGGCAAGAGAAGGCTTGAGCAGGCCAGATACAGCCTGGCAAAGGTTAAAGAGGATACGGGGGTCGGTACCGTGGAGATCCGCAATCTCCTGAGCGATTTCGGCGTTCAAGGGTATTGGATGAGCCATCATCCGTGGATCGTTCCCGAACCTTTCACTCCGGAGCCTTGCGAAACCTATTCCAAAGAGGATCTGGATTACTGGGCGGCGGCTATGGCTCAGTGCGTGAAGGAAGCCTACAAAGATCCGGAATTCGTGATGAACGCTCCTCATGCTATGGGAAATACAAAGATATTGGACGATTCCATCGTGACAGATCCGGACAGATGGGCATGTACATATAGAGCTTATAAGAGGAAGAGAGCAAAGAAATAATTTATGAGTTCCGGGACATACGCATGATAGGACGCATCTCCGTAGAAACTGTCAACCTCTTACGGCATTTTGGCGCCGGTTTTGTAAGGGCGCATAAAATGCCGCCGGTTTCCGAGGAGATACTCCTATCATGCGTACAACAGCTCACTAGGAAGTATGACCGGTAGATCATAAAACAGGATTTGGAGGAGAATTTATGCGTAAACTTGGGTTCATCGTCAACCCTTTGGCCGGGATCGGCGGAAGAGTCGGATTAAAAGGAAGCGACGGCAAGGACATCGTTGAAAAAGCCTTTGCCATGGGAGCCGTTCCGGAGGCCCCTTCAAAAGCATCGAAAGCCTTGAAAAGGTTGCAGAATTTAAAAGAAAAATTCCGGCTCCTGACCTACCCTGGTCCCATGGGGGAGGATGTGGCCCGAGAACTTGGTTATGATCCCGCCGTATTGGGTCATCTGGACGGAAATATGACCTCCGCCGCCGATACGGAAAGGGCCGTTAAGGATCTGTGGGAAGCGGGAGCAGACCTGCTCCTTTTTGCGGGAGGCGACGGTACGGCCCGCAATGTATATAACGTGATCGGGAACAACCTTCCCGTCATAGGCATTCCCGCAGGCGTAAAAATTCATTCCGCCGTCTATGCGGACACTCCCGCTCATGCCGGAGATGCGGCTGCCCTGTTTCTCTCGGGAAGCGGGCGGATACAGATGAGAGAAGCAGAGGTGATGGATATCGACGAAGATGCTTTTCGCCAGGACAGATTATCGGCCAAGCTCTACGGCTATATGACAGTCCCCAACGTGAGAAATCTCATGCAGAGTGCCAAGGCGGGCAGCGTGAGCACGGAAGGCGAGTCGATGATGTCCATAGCGTCCCACATCGTTACAAATATGGAACCGGATGTATGTTATTTCGTCGGGCCGGGAACGACGATGCGGTGTGTCATGGACCTCTTGGGACTGAAAAACACCCTTTTGGGAGTGGATGCGGTGCTCAACAAGCAACTTGTCGGTTCCGATCTCAACGAGGCGGATCTGCTCAAGTTGCTTGATGAAATGGAAAGCAGGGGAATTCCCGTGAAGGTCATTGTCACAGTTATAGGCGGACAGGGTTATCTTTTCGGGAGAGGGAATCAGCAGTTGAGCCATAGAGTTCTTCGGAGAGTGGGTAAAGAAAACATAATCGTTGGGGCAACCGAGAGCAAGATGATAGCTCTCGGCGGAAAACCCCT
>JAAYNC010000175.1:0-6830 GCA_012521055.1 Eubacteriales Family XIII. Incertae Sedis bacterium | reverse complement strand
ATGAGACGCATTTCATCCTGGTTCTCCACATTTCCTGCGTAGATAACGGGAATGGAAAGGTCCAATGAACGGATCATCTCCGCGTTGTAAATAGCCGTGCCCCTTTCTCCGTAATCCACTCCCCCGGCAACCATAATCAGGTTGGGGTGGATTTCTTTGATTTTTTGGAGGTCCGTCCGGCGCAGGCGGCCCGCCGTCACCAGATGGATGTTGGCCCCTGCGCCCAAGGCGGCTTCCCTGGCCGCCTTGACGGTCATGTCGTAGACAAGACCGTGGACGGTCATTTTCAAGCCTCCCGCTGCGCTGGAAGTTGCCAACATCTCCTCGCATTCGATGGAGGACACTCCTTTGTTCTTACACAGATCTTCGATGGCGCCCTTTAGCCCGATCCGCACATCTCCATCCAATACGGATGTAGGCGCCTGTCCCTGTCCAAAAAATACGGGTTTATCTGTATCGATATTATGAAATGCATTTACCAATGTGGTGGTGGAGCCGATTTCGGCAACCAGAACGTCTATTTTCATTCTTTCCTCCTAAGTCTGTCTCTCCGATGCCCTCTCCTTTTAATTCGTTGTTAAGTATGACAAGAGGAATGGTTTCCGGCGTGATGAGCGGAAAACCATCCCTCTGCATAATAGATATTATTTCTCGCCGCGCATTTCCCTTCTCTTTTCAATTAAGAAAGTTGCCACGTCGATGCCGCGGGTGTTTCTGCCGAATCCCGCATCAATGCCCGTCTTAACCGCATTTTCAGGGATAACCTGAGTTCCTCCCGCAATGATAATTACATTGTCGCGAATGCCTTTTTCCACCGCCAGCTCATGAATTTGCTTCATATTTTTGTAGTGAATATCATCGTGGCTGATGATGGTGGAAGCCAGGATGGCGTCAGCCTTGAGTTCAACGGCTGCGTCTACCAGCTTTTCCACAGGTACCGACGTTCCAAGATAGTGGACCTCGATGCCAAACCGCTCGATTCCGCCGTGCTTGATGTCGATGATTTCACGCAATCCCACGGAATGTTCGTCTTCTCCCACGGTGCCGCAGACCACCTTAAACGGGTATTTTTCCACATCCTTGCGGATTTCTTCGTCGGAAAGTACGTGGGGCTCGGGAGGAATGACCAGCTCGTTTACATCAACATGGAAGGGCAGCTTGCCCTTGAGCTCGATGCGCGTACCTTCAGCCTCCTGCATTACTTCCCGGTTGATGACCTCTGGTTCCTCCAGATTCATCTTCTTCGCAAATTCTATTGCGGCAACCTCTGCAACTCTTTTGTTGGCTGGTATGAACATATTTACCATGACCGTGCCGTCCGCTGCCCATTCCATCTCGGGCTTCAGCAAATCGGTGTTCCTGTACTGCTTGGTCTCCTCAAGGCGCACGTTGACGTTATCCACATCATCCAGTTCGTCGATGAAGACGATCTTGTCCGGATCCTCGAAGGTGCATCCGCCGATGAGTTTAGCCGGATCGTCCACCGCATCGGGATCGTACTGGGCAACATTGTTGTATCCAAAGTGAGCCGTTATCGGCGCAAAATAGTCTTCATCCCTGGGATAGACGGTGTTATTTCCTACACCGCCGTCGATCTTGCGTGCGATGCCGTCACCGTTTCGCTCTGGATAGAATCCGGAATCAACGAAGAATCCCTCTTCAACAGCCTTGAAGTATCCGCCGATCTCTACTATTTCCTCCATGAACAGACAGGCCCTCTCCTTGATTTCCCTCACCATCTTGCGAAGGGGTCCATCTTCCTTCAGCTGAACCATTTCCATGAGACCGTCAAGTCCGATCAACGTCTGCTTTGCCGTGTCACAGGCCTCGATGTTGTAAATATGCCAGGGAACGTTTCTTCCTTCATCAGGGGTGATGGTGGACTGAATATCTGCCCTGGTAAGCTTGGAAATCAGCATGTTGAGAACATGGGTGACGGTGGCTTCTCTGGCGGAGGCCTCCATGTACTTTGTATTCATCTGCGCCCGCATCCGGTATTTATCACAGAAATCCCGAAGGGCCACCGCATAGGGCAGGTCCATGAATACGCAAGGTGCCGGAGGCGCCGTAGGCGGTACCGTCGACAGGCAGATATTTGAGGGTTTGATTCCTACCTTTTCGGAGAAGAGGCTGTTAATTGCATGTTGAACGATGAGTTCAGGCATGACTTTCCAGGCCTCCCTGGCAGTGGCGTTGGCATTGTGAGCGCCGTCGATCTGCGCAATATCGGCCCAGGCCATTACTTTCTTGGATTCACAGGCATCCACAAAGGAACGGGCCATGTTGATGTTCCGGTAAAGCACATTGTATTGGGGATCCTGGTGGGCGCCGTTGACGCCTTCTTCGGCAAACATCACTGCCACTTCCGGACCCGCAACGCCGGAAACGTAGGAATGGTAATTGATGGGCCTTCCAACTTCTTCTTCGATCAAGTCCAGGGCTTTTCTCTGGGCGCGAACCTGTTTACGGGTAATGGGTACGCCGCCCACTCCCTGGGGAGTTCCTTCAATGAGACCGTCCATATGGGACTGGCCCGCCGTACGGATGACCATGATATGGTCCGCTCCGTGCCAGGCAGCCATTCTCATCCTGCGGATATCATCTTCAAAACGTCCCGAAGCGATTTCCGTAGTGATGACAGGCTGGGGCTGGGGATCGATCCAGTCGAAATATTTGGAAGAGGGCAGCCCCACTCCTTTTTGTAGGGGAGTCGTGGCTTCCCGATAGGTAAAGGGCCCCATTTTCAGGCCGGGCTCCGGAGTTCTCCAAGTCCAGCCCCTTCTTTTTGGTCTATATTTGTCAAGGTCTTTCAGGATATTTTCGATGTCAAGTTTTTCATTTGGAGCAAGTTTCTTAGCTTCCATCTCCTTCACCTCCCTTACGCTTTGAACAGGGCAACGACTTCATCCCAGCCCTTACCTTCCGCCAGCATTTTCCCTGCTTCCTGGATGGAAATGTTTCTTGCCTTGGCAAGCTTAAAAACTACATGGCCGGCCCCTTTTCCTATCAGCCCTCTGTCTACGCAGCCTTCAACGATGGACCTCGCATCAAGAGACGAAATGCCCATGCGAAGCAGAACGGATCTCTCGATGGACGGGGTCGTATTCTTCCTTCCCAATTCAATCAAAGGATCCACTACCTGCTCCGTCAACTGCCAAAAGCGCTGATAGAGCTCTTCATCGGTGAGGTTTGCCAGATGTATGCGCCTTTCTTCAAAATCATCTGCTCTTTTCATCTTGTATCACCCTTCCCTTCCCGAATCCGCATCCGGATCCGATTTTTTAAATTTAAAGGTGTGCAATAATAAGGAGCTGTAAAAAGTGCCGAATATCTGATTTACTATATCCATTATCTGTTTTTGGAGCGCAGGGTTGCTCTCCCGCTCGATGGCTACGCGCTGCGTGCCGTACGATTCAGACGGCCCATCCTGCCCGGTTGGCACTTGCTTGTACTCGCCGGAGCGCAGCCCTGCGCTCCAAAAACTTGCAATAAGTGTCTGACACCTTTTACAACTTTCTGTTACAGTTCAGCTAATGCTTGCTTTACAAATTCCTCGCTGGATTTGGTCTCTTCCGCCAGGAAAACAATATCCTCTTCCGTAGGCGTTACCTTGTAAGTGTTTACCGCGGTCCGGATCAGAGATTTCCTCATTTGATCCAGATCCTGATCCTTTACCTTAATCAATGACGGATGGGATGGCAACACGATGTTCTTTCCGGGCACCTCATCCTTCGGATCTCCGAAAAACACCTCGATGCCATTGCTCTTAGCAAAGGTCAACTGTGGCTGTACGTGTTTTCCAGCACCTGTATACTCGGTTTCCTGCACTACAATCATCTGATCTTCCGGTAGCTCCTGGGCCAGGGCGAAAGCCGCAGCCAGAGATGTATTGCCGGCAGGACCTTTCTCCAGGCCTTCCAGGCTGGCCAGAGCTTCCGTCATATAGAATACGCTTCCCTGGGTAATGGTCACATACCTGTCAATGTAGCGCATTGGTCTTGCCGCGGATCTGGGAACGTCGGACCGGTCGGGCCAGATGCTGAAGGGCATTCCGAATCCCGTGTGTCCCGTGGTAAAGGACTTCCTGTTGAAATGGGTGTCAGATGCCATATGCAGTCCCGTAAGATCCACTGAAGCCGCCACCACCTGGGTAGACGCTCCGGCCTTGATCAGGCCTCTGGTTGTCCCCGTAAGGTTTCCGCCGCCCGCATTGGTGCAGACCACTACATCCGGATCCCTGGCGAATTTCTCTCTAAACTGCATAGAGATCTCATACCCCAGTGTCTCCACGCCGGCAATGCCGAAAGGCGTATATAAAGAAGCGTTGAAATATCCCGTTTCCTCTAAAAGGAGCAGGAATTTGTAGAAGAGCTCCGGTCCTACGGACAGCTGAACCACTTCCGCACCCAGGGCTTCGCATTTCCTCGCTTTTTCGATGATTTCCGGTTGGCCGATGCCCTTGGAGTCATAGCACTCCTGCACTACGATGCACTTAAGTCCCGCCATGGCCGCCTGGGAAGCCACTGCAGCGCCGTAGTTGCCGCTGGTGGCAGTGACTACACCTTTAAAGCCCAGCTTCTTTGCATGATAGATGGAGACCGCCGCTCTTCTCGCTTTAAAGCTTCCCGACGGGTTGCACGCTTCGTCTTTTATGAAAATTCTGGCCCCGTAGCCGGGCTTTGCGCACTTTCTGGCTAGAGCAGTAATATTCTTAAGCTCAATGATCGGCGTATTTCCTACATGAACATCCTGTTGAATCTTCTGTATCTCCTCAAGAGAATAGCCCGTCTCCCGCATCATCCTCTCATAATCGAAGGCGATGGAGCCGCTTTCAAATTTGGTATAGTCGATGCCAACGGACTTTTTCATGATCTCGCCCCTGCGGGCCATTACGGAATTATAATCGTTTGCCAATGCCATTACTCGTCACCTCCAAAAAGCACCTCTCTGACCTGTTCGTTGATCACCTGCAGCTCAGAAACGAACTTTCCGAAATCGTGCTTATAGTAAGGCTCCGCCTCCTGAAGTGTTCCCCTCTCTTTTCTTCCCGTTCTCGTTATAACTTCCACTTCCTCGCCTATTTCGGCGTCCTTCTCCAAATAGCCTTTTATCCACATCTGTAAGGGTACTTTTTTGGTGTCATCCGGAACTTGAGGGGCCCTTTCAGAAGGTTCCAGGATGGTTCTGCGGATCAATACCCATGTACCTTTCTTGACCATTTTTCTTTTACCTCCCATAGACTTTACCGTCCCATTATCTATCGCTTGCGACCCTTTATTTTGGAATCCTTTCGCTAGCGACCCGCTATTTTACGATCTTTGCTTCCTCGCAGATCATGTCTCTCATATCGCCCATGATGGCTCTTGGCACAGGCAGGGTAATCATAGTATGAAGACCGGGCCTTGCATTGATGATATGAGGGATCATGTTGACGCACATGGCAATGGTTCCGATGCCTCCGGGAACTTCCGGTGAGTTGACCAGGTTTATATTCGGATTTCCTTTAATGATGACGTAGTCGCCGGTCTGAACGCCAACCTGCTCCGGTTCGATCTGCTGAGGATGATCCATTTCAATTTTTATCTCGCCGTCCACATATCCGTAACCTTTCATTGCGCAGCCTGCAACGTCGCCGGCTTTGGCAAATCCATAGGGTGCTTTCCTGTCCACGTCGGTGACGATGGGATCCATGGTCTGAGTGACCTTTTCAACCTTCCATCCGATGGCATCGGCTATCATGCGGATAGATTCCGGGAAGCCCACATGGCCGGACAGTTTGCCGGTTTCCACGCCTTTCTTGAATTCTTCAACGGTAAGACCTATTCCCTGCTCCTCCATTACAGCGGGACCGAAGGGTGAGAGGCTGTTGACCCTCCTGGCAGTAATGTGATCCACGGTTTCGCAGCAACCTGTCATAACGATCACAAGAAGGTCCATGATGAGACCCGGATTGATGCCGGTGCCGAGAACCGATACTCCGTTGGCTTTGGCAATCTCATCCAGCTGCTTTGCAAGCTCCGGTTCCTGAGCCTGCGGATATGCCATTTCTTCCGCGCTGGTGATACAGTTGATCTTTCTTTCGAGGATGAATTTGATGCGCTCGAAAGCATTCCGGGTAAAGGAATCGGTGCATAGCAGGACCACGTCCGCACTCTTTTCCTTAATCACATCCTCAGGGGTTCCGATGATGACGTCGGGGCAATCTCCCCTGGGAGTCTTAATGTAATCGTACATGCTTTTGCCCAGCTTTGCTCCTCTTCCCGCAACGCCGACGATGTCCACGCCCTTTTTCTTCAGCAGCATATCAGCCATTCCTGAGCCCATTGCGCCGAGTCCCCAAATGATAACCTTTACATTTTCCATAATCTTTTCCCTCCGTTTACGTTTTGTTATAGTTTGCTATAGTGTGCAAGGATATACTTAAGACTGCGGAAAACTCTCAACTGCCTGTTAGAAAACCAAAAGAAAGCGTCAGGACAGAGTTAAGACAAAGAGAATTCCTACCAGTTATATTTAGCAATTTTTGTGCCATTACCCGGAAAGCTTTGTGTATGCGGCGTTTTTGAGGATTTGGCTGTTGGAAACGTGCATATGCCCTTTAATTGTGTCAATTTTGAAATATTTCTGAATAATTATTCGGAACTTTATATGCAAACCATAGCAAATAGAGCAAATATTTTTGCTCTATTTGCAAAAATATTTGCTCTATTTGCTGTTATTATTTACGGTAGTCGGCTTATTCTTTTAACAGATTACTAGAGATTTTGCATTTTCTTCAGCTTATGCTGCAGCGTCTGCCGCTTTATTCCAAGCTGCTTTGCCGCGCGGCT
>JAAYNC010000152.1:0-1725 GCA_012521055.1 Eubacteriales Family XIII. Incertae Sedis bacterium | reverse complement strand
GCAGAAGAGTGTGCGGAAGTCATGATTGAGCAATGCAGCAAAACTACGGGAGACATAAACAGAGAATACAGGGCCTTATGGGACGAGATGAATTAATAAGTACACGAGACTTAATGATTTAACACCACAGCCCCGCCGGAGGCTTAAATCCGGCAGAAAGGAGCAGGACAGTGACTAATAAAATGAGCATAGAGGATAAAGAACAATTATGCGAACTGTTAGAGGATTTTATGTGGGAAAATGAAGATGCAGACCTATCCATGCAGATTCTACAACTTATCAACAGAATCAAGGAGGGAAGATGAAATGAAAAAGATTATTGAGGGAAGAGTCTACAACACGGAGACCGCAAAGTTATTGGGAGAATACTCTTACTCAAACCGTACAGACATTAATTATTATTCTGAAAAGCTTTACCGCACCAAGTCTGGCGCCTATTTCCTTTATGGCGAGGGGGGCCCGGCCAGCAGATACTCCAAGCAGGTAGAGCAAAACAGATGGACAGGAGGCGAGGAGATCCGCGCTATGTCACCACAAGGGGCAAGAGCGTGGGCAGAGGAACATCTTGACGCCGATAAATACGCAGAGATTTTCGGGGAGCCGGAAGAAGCGGGAGACGAAAGAGTCGCACTGAACCTCACCATATCGGCAGCCACCAAAGCCAAGCTTGAGAAGATGCGAGAGGACACCGGGAAATCCATGAGTCAGATCGTAGAGGATATGATACTGGCGGAGTAGCAATCCAATAACACCGATACCGCCCCAACCAGGGCGGTTTTTCTTTGCAGATTCAAAAACGGACGAAACAACAAGTATTTAGCAGGTAGTATGTGTCCTGTCGCAAAATAAACCCGCCTTAAATCGGCGATTTTTAGACGCGACAAAAATTATTTTCCACAGATTTTCCAAATTAATCCTTGACTAAACACTACGTCGGGGTTATAATATAATCAAAGCCCAACATAGAGTTAAAGTGAGGTGATAATATGGGAAGGCATGTAGGAAGAAGAATAGCAGAAATTAGAAAGCAAAAAGGAATGACGCAGGAATATATAGCTAGCCTATATGGGAAGACCCCACAATGGTTTAGCAATATAGAAAGAGGGGTTAGGCCAATATCTGCTGATAATTTGGCTAAACTTGCCGTTATATTAGAAGTTGAACCAGGAATTTTTTTTACAGACAACAAGGAAGGAGGAAAATTAATGACAAGTAAGGAGGATGACAATGAAATTAAATAGTTTGAAACTCCAGAATTTTAAGGGCATAAGACAGTTCGAGCTGGATGCCCAGGGCGGCGACATAAGTGTTTTTGGAGATAACGCCACAGGCAAGACCACACTTGCCGATGCTTTCATGTGGCTGCTGTTTGACAAGGACAGCAGTAATCGCAAAGACTTTCAAATCAAAACGCTAGGTCCTGATGGAGAACCCGAACACGGACTGGAGCATACCGTTGAGGCCAGTCTGCAGCTGCCGAACGGAAAGCAATTGACGCTGAAAAAAGTCTACGCCGAGAAATGGACCAAAAAACGTGGCTCTGCTACGGCAGAATTCACAGGCCACACAACAGATCACTTCATAGACGGGGTACCGGTGCAAAATTAACCTTTATTGTCAAGGTTAATAGCGGTAAAATATGAAGTATGTGAGCGATATTATATATTATATCAAATAGGAGCCTAATATTATGAATTGCGTTTATTATAAGTCATCAACTAACAT
>JAAYNC010000035.1:0-1903 GCA_012521055.1 Eubacteriales Family XIII. Incertae Sedis bacterium | reverse complement strand
TAAGGGAAGTCCTATAACGGCAGGTTTCTCAGCCGGTTTTTCTTCCTTCTCCGGCTCTTCTTCCAGGAACATATCATAAAGAAGCTGACGCAGATTCTCTATTATTTCGTTTATCTCCTCTTCAGTATAGAAGTATTTCTCCTCCATCTCCTCTGCCAGTTCGGCAGTGGTTTTGGGATCCTCGTCCTCCGGCAGAGAAAGTCCGGCCTTTTCAAGCTCTTTTTCAACCTCGTCCGTTGTCTTGCCCTCCAAGTCAATCTCTTTGGTGGTGACAGTGGTCTTTCCGTTACCGCCCACGGTAATCGTGCCGCCAAGTATCTTTCCCTCGCTGACTAAATCCAGTACGCTCTCCCCGATATAGTTTAGCTTATCCAAAGACCCCATCTGTTTTGAAAACTCCGCACCGGCCTTTATTCCTGCCTTGATTGAGTCTCCGCTGAACACGTTGACCCCTCCGGCGATGGATGCGATGGGGCCCACAATATCCTTGAGGTCGTTGGCTGCCATTGTCACTTTGTTGTTTTCGCCAAGGATGATGGTGCTGCCGGTGGAAGCGATGTCCACAATGGTATCAACGCCACTGATGACCATACCGCCGGCCTCTAAAATGCCCGTGGCTGTACCTCCACTGGCGATGACGCCACCAATATATAGTCCTGTTTTACAAGCGGTCTTTGTCGCCATCGCCGCATTTTCGTACTTCTGAATCGTATCGGCTTCATCGTTATAAGCCGCACCTTCTAAAATAGCCTGCGCCATTTTAAGCTGGGCAAAGGCATTTTTTGCATCGGTTCCAAGGTTTTCCGAAAGTTGCTTGACCTTTTGCCCCGCGGGGTAGGAGTCGTATTTTTCGGTCAGCTCCTTTGCCCATTTTACAGCGGCGTTTTCCTCAGCTGCGTAGGCCACCATAGTAAATAGCCCAATCCTCGCAGGGCTTGATGAGGTATAGGACATGGTTGCCGCCTGCGTAGACGCGGAGCTGCGCAGACTTTGAGCATAATCTGCCAATTCCGCTGCTTGGACACTGGCCAGCTCACAGAGCCGCCATGCCTCCAGCGTGTCGTCAGTCATAGCTTTCAGCTCGTCAATACTGCCGTTTTCAATGTCATACTCAATCAGCGCCTCAGTTTTGAGCCGGGCGATGATGTACTGCTGTGTCGCTATCGCGCCCGCCTGTTCCACGGCGGCGCGTTCTGTGGCTACTGCGGGAAGGGATACCGTGGTGTTTTCATCTGTTCTACCGCCGCAGCTTGCAAGGGTGAAAATCATAATAAGAGCCAGAAATAAAGACACATATTTTTTCATTGCATTACCTCCATTGTTTATATTTTGCTTCTTGTGTTACCATCCGGTGATGTCTGCCGTTACGCCAGTTTCATGAAGCAGCTTTTGAGCGGCGTCCAGTACTGCCTGCTTTTGAGTCATTCCGTGCAGCAACTCTACCTGCATGGTCTGGGCCGAGTCGCCAAAGGTCAGGTACATCCGTTCCTGATCAATATGGGCGGTGTGCAGCCGCACACCATGTACCCCGTCGAGACCCCATCGGTAGATTCTGCTGCCAATTATCATGCCAAAGGTAGATACCACAGTTTCCTCCGTGTCAGCTTGTCTAAGGTTGCCTTCCGTTGAAATAAGAACTGATGGCACCGCAAGGATGCGATTATCCCAAATAAGTGTTGCATCATAGAGCCGACGGCTCTGCCTCACCAATAACACGAGAGAGATAAGGCTGATCGCTCCAAAGGTGAAAACCACTTCTAACATAAATGTTGCGCCGAGCCACACCGCCAAACAAATACTGGCTGCAAACAATAAGGCATACCCATTGCGTCGTTTATGTATCGATTTCATTTGCGCCATACCTCCCTCCATATATACTGTATAAATTTTATCGAAAAAGTCT
>JAAYNC010000229.1:0-34667 GCA_012521055.1 Eubacteriales Family XIII. Incertae Sedis bacterium | reverse complement strand
TCAGTTCCAATGTGGCCGATCACCCTCTCAGGTCGGCTACTGATCGTCGCCTTGGTAGGCCGTTACCCCACCAACCAGCTAATCAGACGCAGGCCCATCCCATACCGGTAAATCTTTGACCGTTCGTCCATGCGAACAAACGGTGTTATGAGGTATTAATCCCGGTTTCCCGAGGCTATCCCTCAGTATGGGGCAGGTTACCTACGCGTTACTCACCCGTCCGCCGCTTTCCTCCTGCAAAATCGACCGAAGTTTCATTCGCAGGGTTCACGCTCGACTTGCATGTGTTAGGCACGCCGCCAGCGTTCATCCTGAGCCAGGATCAAACTCTTTGATACTTGTATCATAAGACCTCTCGGCCTTAAAACCTTGCCCAGTTGAGAACGTCTTTGCGTCTCCGTGTTACTAAAGAATTGTACGTTAACCCGTCCAATTTGCATTGAACGTTTCTCTGTACAGATCTTGACTAATAATTTCTGCACTATGGAGTTTTCAAGGTTCTGTGCCGCATCACGCGGCTTCGCCGGGCTTTCCCGACTTCCAAAAGGCTTGCCCATGTGGAGTGGCCTAATTATTGTATCACTTTCGCTCGGGTATGTCAATCGATTTTTATCTCTTGAACCGCTTTATTGCTTGGCTGAAACCACCTCAAGGCGCCCCAGCTCCGAGCGACAGCTTTATCAGAATAGCATTCTATTTCAAAACTGTCAACACCTTTTTTCATTTTTCTGCAACAAAAAATAAGTTGTTATTTTTTGGAGTAAATCCTTTCCAAATTTGCTCCTTCCGTACATTATTTTATTTATTATAGCTTTCTGGTGTGCAAGCCGGTATAAGCTCTGAAGTCATTGTACAGATTCGCGTAGAATAACAAGGAAAATGTGCAAAAAACCGAGTTATGTGTGGATTTCAAGGGGGATAACCTTAAGATTCTACACATAACTCAAATTTTTGCACAGAAGAGACTGTTTTACAGTTCTTGACCCACACATAACTCCATTTTTTGCACAAAATCCCCAGTGCTAAGATCTGTCAAAGCAAATTCGAGTCAAGTCCTTTTTATATGGTGGAGTCTCTTCCACAAACTTTAGCTCTTCTACCGAAGCCTCAATTGGTGCTTGTATAGACCGAACAAAAGATAAATCAATATGCCTACCACATTGAGCAGGCCGTAAAACAAATAGACGCCCTGACCGCCATAGTTTTCCACGATAACGCCGCCGATAAATTGACACGTGATCGCTCCGCAATTGGAAGACACTGCCGTAAAGAGCGGCAATGCCAGGGACACCATGGCCGGCCCAGCCAGCTTGGTGATGTACTTCGCAATTTCGACGATCCCTATGCCGTTGGCCACTCCCTGCAGAAAAAAAGTTGCCGTTAAAAGCTCGGGCGACGGACTTGTACTGTACCAGAGAAAGCGCGCTGCGGAAGCGACCATGGCCAGCAAGACGGCGCGTTCCATGGTCAACGCAGATGAAATCCGCTGGGACAATCCCATGAAAGGCGCTTCGCTAATCACCATTAACAGGAGCACCAAGCCCATTCCCGCGATGGTTCCCCCGACCCCTATATATAAGAAGCTGAAATATGTATTGTGCGACAGAGCGGGACCCATGAAGAAAAATGCGCTGATAAGCAAAGCCACGTACTTTCCGTTTTGTACCAGATCTTTATATCCGCTTTTTATATCCGGCTTTTGGGATTTTGCCCCGCTTTCCGGATTTTCAGGATTCAATGATGCAAAGCCGCCTTTCGAGAAAAGATTGTTATTATGTTTTAAGCTTATCCCTATGAGCAATGCAGTGAATAAGAAGAATATGGCGAACATCGGGAAAATTGACAGCAGCCCGAAGGGCTCCGCCACCGCTCCCGCCACGCCGATGCCCAAAGCGAACCCCACGGCGCCCCACTTCCTGGCCGTACCAAAAGGATAATCCGCTTCCATAATGGTGGAGTCGATCAGAGGGAATACGGGATTCTCAAAAAAGAAAACAAGTATATATAGTAGTAAGAATATCCAAAAACTTCCCACCCACATCAACAGCAGCGATGACAGGGCAGTTATCACACAGAGCAACCAGATCAGTTTTTTGCTTCTCTGTCTCCTGTGATAAATGCCTCCCCAAAAAGAATTGGAGAGAATGCCGATTGCAGTTGATGAAGCCGTGATGACACCAATCTGCCCACCGGAGAATCCGATACCGTGTAAGTATTGAGCGATCAGCGGAAACAGGGCTCCGATGGCAGCATAGCTGAATATATAATAACCGGCGAAATAATTTACATGTGGTCTCATCTTTTGCGCTCCGCGTATTGTATTTAGTGTCTTGTATTTAGTGTCAGACACTTTTTACAACTTCTCGTTAGTTTTTGGAGCGTATAGTTGCGCTCCAGCGAGTACAAGCAAGAACCAACTTTACAACTCACAAGTTGATTCTATCAAACTTGAGAATAACAAGCAAAGCATTTGCAAAGGATAAGCATAAACAATCACGGGAGGACGATTCTTTGATCAATATTTTTATTCGAACCGCCATTCTCTATATGGTAGCCCTGTTTGTGATCCGGGTGATGGGAAAGGGTGAACTGTCTAAAATGGATCCCTTTCAGCTGGTTGCCCTATTTATGATAGCGGAAATTGCCACTCTGGCCATTACATCACCCAATGTATCCGTTATTACGGGAGTGTCGGCAATGATGGGGCTGCTCCTGATCCAAATTATTATCTCTGTACTGTCCATTAAAAGCCCCGCCATTACCAACATTGTAAAAGGCAAGGCTTCTATAATAATAGAAAAAGGCCGCGTGAACGAAAGAGAAATGAGGAAATACCGGATAACCATCGACGATCTCACCCAACAACTGCGCATCAAAAACTATCCTTCCATAGCCGACGTTGAGTATGCAATTCTTGAAGCCAACGGAGATATGAGTGTTATCCCCAAGCCGGGGAAGGGGCCTGTCACGAAAGAAGATTTGGGAATACCCGCAGGCGCCGAAAGCCTGCCTATGGTTCTTGTCGCAGACGGAACACTGTACAGGGAGAATCTTCTGCGTTCCGCCGTAGACGAAGACACCCTGAAGCGCCGGCTTGCTTCCGATGGTATCACGGATTACAGCCAGGTATTTCTCTGTTTTGTCGATGAAAACGGGGTAATCTATATTCATCCCAAGACAAAAACATCGCCTGGGACAAACAATGCAATAAACCAATCCCAGGAGAGTGATATACAATGAAAGCATTATGGACCGCCATTGCCGTAACCGTAATTTTGCTGATAACCTGGGGCGTCTTCATCGATTACACAGATGTGGATGTGGACAAAATGGCGACGGATATCGATATCGCCGTCACATCGGTTGAAGCAGGCGATTGGGGGCAAGCTCAGGACGCCATCGCCCGTGTCTCAGCGAAATGGTATGACAGGCGGCTCGTCTATTCTTTATTCTTTGATTCCGTCTCTATAAACGATGTGGAGTCATCCCTGGTTCGGGCCGAGGCCTATTGCCGGAGCCGGGAATCAGCCTCGGCAATTGCTGAATTGGCAGCCCTTCGCCACCTTCTCCTGTTCCTTTACGAAAATGAACTTATTACTATTGAAAATATATTATGATCATGCTATCCTTGTGGAAAGTAGAGTAGATATTGTGCGTTCGTCCTGAAATTTCAGGGCACAGTGTCATGGGATGGGATGTTGCCCATGAACGAAAAACGTTTGTTGCGATACAATATCGCATCCGCTACTGCATTAAAGGAGAATGTGAAGTAGATTCCTTCCTTCTTTAGTGTAGTAACTACACTATGAACAGGGGGATTTTTTTATGAAAAAATTCAGCACAAAGACTCTGATACTCATGGCGCTCTTTGCGGCCATCAGCATAATATTAGCACGGTTCATGGTAATCTGGATCACGCAAAGCGTTCGCATCAGTTTCGGAAACATTCCCATTATATTGGCAAGTCTTCTCCTGGGACCCATAGCAGGCGGATTTACGGGGGCAGTGGCAGACATAGTCGGAGCTTCCTTTTTCTCCCCCTTTCCCTGGTATCCGCCTTTGACCATTTCTCCTATTCTGGTAGGGGTGCTACCTGCCCTGTTAAAGCCATTGCTTCTGAAGAGAATCAGCCTTTTGCGGGTTTATGCCATCATCCTCATCACAAACCTGGCCACAAGCATCGGGCTGACCACTTTGCTGTTATCCCAGCTGTACGGAACGGGATATTGGGAATTATTAGCGGCCCGGGCTCCTATAGCATTAATTGTAACCGTCGTGGAAGGACTGTTAGTATATTTACTATACAGACGGCTTATTAAGGAACTGCAATAGACGCTAAAAATTGTTATTCTGATACTTGCCGCAGCGGTCGGAGAAGCAGCCTAACTGCCGGTCTCCCGAATAGAGCACAGTGACTTGGCAGCGATTATCGCAGTCTCTGCAATTGAAGCTGCGGCTTTTGATGGGCTCATTGGCCGTCTGAAAACCCCGGAACTTGGATTTGAGAGCTGACCGTTCAATTCTTTCTTTGGCCAGTATGGCGGCCCCGAAGGCTCCCATTACCTTGTGGTATTCGGGAACGATTACAGGCGTTCCAAGAGTTTCCTCGAAGGCTCTTCGGATCCCTTCATTGGCGGCCACTCCTCCCTGAAAGCAAATTTTCGGCAGAATCGTCTTGCCTTTGGCCACGTTGGACAGGTAGTTGCGCACCAACGCTTTTGACATTCCGGCAATAATGTCGTCCATCCTACACCCAAGCTGCTGCTTATGTATGATGTCCGATTCCGCGAACACTGCACATCTTCCCGCAATGCTTACAGGATTTTCGGCCATGGCTGCCATTTTCCCCAGGTCCTCCACGGAAATTCCCAATCGTTCCGCCTGGCGATCGAGAAAGGATCCGGTACCGGCGGCACAGACCGTATTCATGGCAAAATCCGAAATGATCCCGTTTCGAAGCAATATTATTTTTGAGTCCTGCCCTCCGATCTCGAGCACGGTTCGGATCTCCGGATCCAGGGTTGCGGCAGCTACGGCGTGGGCGGTTATCTCGTTTTTAACCACGTCCCCGCCGGCGATGGCCGAGGCCAGCGCCCGGCCGCTTCCGGTGGTCCCCACGCCCAGAATCTCTTCGTCCCGGAAGCGGCCGGACAGCTGCCCCAACCCTTCCTTTACCGCATCGATGGGCGCCCCCTTCGTCTTCAGGTATAACTGATCTATAATTTTCAGATTATCGTCCATTACAACAAAATCCGTGCTTACCGATCCTACATCTATCCCCAGATAATACATTCTCCATGTCCCCCTTTCTTTCAAGCATATCTATAAACGCTTCGATTCTTGTGAGGTATCCTGCCTCGCCTCCCATTTCGTCATATACAATGGAAAGCACCGGCAAACCTTCGTCCTTTGCCAATTCGTCAAATACCGACTTTGCCACGATTTCAGGCATGCATCCTACGGGAAAAAGCTGCAAAATCCCGTCAAATCCTTCATTTTTGCAGTGAAGAGCTTCATTGATGGTTTCTTTAGCATATCCACCGATCCGGTGAGGCATGAGAGGATTTTTCTTTGCCTCCGCCAGAATTCCTCCAAAGGGATTCAACACCGTATTTCGAATCCACCAGCCGATGCTGATGTTCTTTTCAAAAGATACTCCCAGATCCATCAGCGTGTCCTCTATATAATGATTGGCAAAGGCCTCGATCTGCGTATAGATTTCCCCCGTGACCAACAACCGCAACGGGCGCTTGCCCATATCCCGCGGGAGGCTGTGAAGTTCCTCCTTGTTCTGCCTGACTATATTTATAGCCTCGGAAAGCCCCTCTGCCTGTTCCAGAGCTCTGCGACAGGCCATCAAAACAGATTTTGAAGACCCCGCCATTCTGTCATACGGGCTTAACCTGCGAACTTCCCCTTCTAATTTTTCAAATTCTCTTATAAGGACGTAGGTCTTCCTCAAGGCGCGGAAGATCTGCCGCTTGTTGCAAGGGGAATCCTCTACCGCTTGGGCGAGACGATGTACCAGCTCCTTCAAGCCTATCGCCGAAACAGAATCCAGCAGTATCCACCTGAAATCACACCCCTGCTTTTTCATGGTAACGGCAAGGAGTTCCCCGTACTCGCCTAAGCGGCAAGGTCCCATGGTGGCAGGCATGATAACCGTATCCGCGCCCTGTTCCCAGGCCGATAGCAAGTTGTCTATCATCAATTTAAAAGGAAGGCAAATGTCTTCCGGAGCCCTGGCCGCGCCCCGCTCCAGGCCTTCGGCGCTGTTGGGTGCAGGGACGACAAAATCCACGCCCAGTTCCCGGAAAAGCAGACGCCCATATATATTACTGTCCCCGAACCTGGGAAAAGTCAGCCTCACGTACCTTCCTCCTTTATGACTTGTATTTGGTGTCTGACACTTTTTACGACAGACACTTTTTACGACACTTTTTACAACTTTGTGAACATGATTCTCCCTATCTCCGTTTTAAACGTAGACAATGTAGACAAGAATCGGGACTGGAACCTGTAACCTGCCTATATCATGCCTTCAATGTAGACAACTATCGGGATCAGTATCCGGGTCTTGTCTATTTCCAGCCCTCAAAGTAGCCAAGAAACAAGTCTTGAATCTAAATCTTGTCTATATTGGGTCCTCAATGTAGACAACTATCGGTGCCAATAGCCGGGTCTTGTCTATTTCCGCTCTAAAAATAGCCAAGAAGCAAATCTTGGAACCGAATCTTGTCTATTTTAAACCTCAATGGTAGCCAAGAACCGACGCCAAGCTCATCATCTTGTCTATTTCCAATCCTGATTATAGACAAGAATCAATTCCCGAATACGAATCCTGTCTACTTTCACTGCAATATAGACAAGAACAAAGGGCGTGAACGTAACCCTGCGCTCAAAAAATCAAAAGGGACTGTCCCTTTTGATTTTTTGCCGGCGGCGGTCCAGGAGCTCGGCGAAGGCTTCCAACCGGGTATCCATCCCCGCCTCCGCCGTATGCTCGTCCAGCTTTAAAACCAGCATGGGAAAATCCCCAATCCTGCTTCTAATCATCTCAATGGTCACCGAATCCGTGCCGCAGCAAAATGAAGAAACATAGAGGATTCCGTCTACACTCCCTTTCTTTAATAAAGCCATGGCCTTGCCGAAATTTTCCCTGTAAAACCTCCAATAGGGAGCTTTCATCAAGCCGGTCATTTGCTCATCCAGATCTTGCCGCGTCAGTTCATCTCCTGTAACTGGACAAATCCCCAAGCGTTTCAGCTTGCTCACCAGATTCATATTTGCATAGCAATCCGAAATATTATACGGGTGCCCAAGTAACGCCGCCTTGATTGCGCCGTCATGGATGCTCGTTATACCGCAGGTGTTTTTAACCCCTCCTTCGCAGGATCTAACTGCTCCGGCTCCATAACATTCTCCCTGCTTCTTTGCCCGCACAAGCTCTTCAACCCCTCGAAACGCTTCATCCACTTTTGACTTCGATGCGCCTATTTGTTTCCTCTGCTTTATAATGGCCTTGCGCAACTTATTCCTGTCGTTTAAATACAATGGTTCCGTAAAGATAATCTTGCTGGCTGTTCTCCCTTTCCCCACCAGCTCGGGCAATCCGGCAAACTTCGGGCAAATAGAATCTCCGAACTCGCATTTCATCAACCTGGGGACCACCACCTTGTCGCATTCTTCCTGCAACTTAACAACATGCCCTTGAAATATTTTCATGGGCAGGCATGCCTCATCGACGCAATGAGCAATCCCCCGTTCCATGATTTCGCCATTCGTAGGTCCGGAGTAAACAACATCCACTTTCAGGTTGTCGAAAAACCTTCTGATAAAAGGCTCATATCTCCGAAAGAGAAGAGCCTCGGGAATTCCGATTCTCATGCATTCTCCCAAATAAAACAAAACTAACGGTTGTCCGCCGGAAAAGGGATCACCGTTAGTTATTGTTGCCATTTTTTCAGTTTCTATTACCTGAATCAGGAAAGAACCTCATACATGGAAGCCGCGTCATCCTTCGTCACATGTTCGGGAACCGCAGTTACCTTGATTTTTATCTGCTTGCTGGCAAAACCTATTTCCACCACGTCTCCCGGACTGACTTCGCTGCCGGGTTTTGCAACCTTGCCGTTAATCAGAATCCTGCCTTGTTCACAGGCTTCCTTTGCCACGGTCCTTCGCTTTATAATCCTTGAATTCTTCAGGTATTTATCAATCCTCATGATTCCTCCAAACAAAAGCTATAGAAAAGAAAAGAGGCAGCCGCTGCTGCCTCTTTTAAGAAAAATGTATCATTTGTTAACAGCATCCTTTAATGCCTTACCTGCTTTGAAAACAGGAGCTTTCGAAGCAGCAATCTTGATTACTTCGTCCGGCTTTCTCGGATTTCTGCCTTGTCTGGCTTTTCTTTGTCTGGTCTCGAAGGTTCCGAAACCGATGAGCTGTACTTTTTCACCCTTTACAAGAGTCTCTTCTACACAGCTAATAAATGCATTTACTGCAGCCTCAGCATCTTTCTTAGTAAAGCCGGTTTTCTCTGCTACGCAGGCAACTAATTCTGCTTTGTTCACGAATCTTACCTCCTTCAATGAAATATTGATAATTTCTATCTCCTCATTCTACTTCACAAGCCCATTTATTAGGGTTCTAGCTTCTTAGCTTCCTCCCAGAGCTTGTCCATCTCCGAAAGCGTCATTGATTCCAAACTACGGCCTTGCGCTCGTGCTGATTCTTCAATGAAGCTGAACCTTTCTATAAATCTCTGTGAAGTAAAATTCAAAGCGTCTTCAGGATCGACCTTCAGGAATCTTGCGACATTCACTACCGCGAAGAGCAGATCTCCCAATTCATCGCTTATTTTCCCAAGGTCTCCTTTCAGATATGCTTCTTCAAGCTCCTGGGTCTCTTCTTTTATCTTATCGAAAGCGGGAACCACATCATCCCAGTCAAAGCCAACATCCGCGGCTTTTGACTGGATCTTCATGCTCTTTCTCAATGCAGGAAGAGCTTTTGGAATTTCCCGCATGAATTCTGCTAAAGTGCCACGCTTTTCAGTCTTTTTCATATTTTCCCATTTTTCAAGGGCTGTGTCAATACTTTCCGCTCTAATATTTGAAAAAACATGAGGATGGCGGCGTATCATTTTATCACAAACCCGGTTTGCGATGCTCCTGAGATCAAATCTGCCCTCCTCTTTTCCCAGATCTCCGTGAAAAACCACCTGAAGCAATACATCACCCAACTCTTCCTCCAGGTTGTCCCAGTCCAAATTGTCGATGGCTTCCGTAACCTCGTAAGCCTCTTCAATGAGGCATACCTTCAGGCTTTCATGAGTCTGTTCTTTATCCCACGGGCAACCCTCCTCACTTCTCAACAGAGAAATGATCTTCTGGAGCCGTTCTATGGTTTCGGCTGTCGTCCTTCCTTCTTCATATAGTTCCTCATACATTATATAATCCCTCTTACATCATTTTTTAAACCTGTCAAACAGCCTAATCCACTTATCTTCCTTGGGAAGCAACTTCAATTCCTCGCTGGTAATCGTTCGCGTCTTTAGGAGCATCACAAAATAAACCAATACGCCCACCAGGATAGCCAAAAGGGTAGCCAGAGCGTTCGCTTTATTGATGCTGTCCATAATATTCCCCAAAACAATGTAAACGACACGGTGGGTGGCAAAAACAAAGGCGCTCATGACCAGCCCCGAGATCAGAGGTTTGATGATCGTCAACCGCAGATCGAACCTGGTTCCCGTATACTTGGTCACTGCCAAAAGATTCAGGGTGGATGCCACAATGTAAGCGCATACGGTGCCCACTGCCGCTCCCCGGATATTTACGGAGGGGATCGCGGTCAAATAATATGTCAGCACCACTTTGGCCAGGGCTCCCACAGCCAGATTTCTAACCGAAATCAGCTGCTTGCCGATTCCCTGAAGTACGCCGGTCAGCGTCTGCACCGTGGCCAAAAATATCACGCCGAAGGAAAGTATAAACAGGCTCGGAGCCGCGCTTACGGCGCTTGCCCGCTGAGCGGGATAGAGGAGCAACATGATAGGCTCGGACAAAGTCATAAGCCCAAGGGCGCAGGGCAATCCTAAAATCAATGAAGTCCTAAGCCCCAGTTCCACGTTGTACCGCAGAAAATCCATTTCCTTGCGCTTGTAGGCTGCCGCCACCGCAGGAACCAAGCTCATGGCAATCGCCTGGGTCAGGACCTGGGGAAAGTTAATCAAGGGTCCTGCCATACCTGTCAGCTGCCCATACAGGCTGTTGGCCGCATCGGGAGTAAAGCCGCTGGCGGCAAGTCTCTTGATGACGATGGCCACGTCTATTGTATTCATAATGGGCATTATGGCCGCGCCGATGGTTATGGGTATGGCTATGGCCAGAATTTGAATCAGAATCCTGCTACTGCTTTCACTTCTTTCTCCTTTTATTCTGACAACGCCCTCCAGGATGCTCCTCCTATGATAAAGGAACAACCCGACCACGGTGAGCAGCCCCACCACCGAGCCTGCGGTAGCTCCGAAAGACGCGCCTGCTGCGGCGTATTCAAGACCCCTGTCCACGAGCACCACCGCCAATGTAAGCCCTGCCGAAACCCGAAAGAGCTGCTCAACTACCTGGGATATGGCCGTAGGATTCATATTCTGCAAACCCTGAAAAAATCCCCGGAAAGACGCCATCATAGGGACAAAGAGCAAAGCCGGCGCAATAGACATCATGGCCATCTTTGCACCCGGATTGCCAAGGTGCGTGACGATGGCTTCTGCGCCGAAAAACAGCACAGCCGACGAGCTGATGCCGATGGCGAAAAGAAGTGCAAAGGATATGCGAAAAACCCGGTAGGCTTCATAATTATTGCCCAATGCGTTGCGCTCCGCCACCATGCGCGAGATAGCCACAGGGACACCTGCGGTAGAAAGAGTCAGAAGCAGTACATAGACCGGATATGCCGTCTGATAATACCCCATTCCCGTATCCCCGATAATGTTGGCCAGAGGTATGCGAAAAACCGCGCCCATCACCTTTATGATGAGCCCGGCGACCCCTAAAACTACCGCTCCCTGCAAAAAAGTCTTTCTCGCCATTATTTTAAAGCCTCAACAATTCTATCGATGGAACGCTTCGTTTCAAAGCGAACTTTTTCCATATCTATTGTAAGAAATTCTCCTTCGCGATAGAGAACCTTGCCGTCCACCATGGTCAGCACTACGTCGCTTCCCGAAGCGGAATAAACCAGGTTATTCACCAAATCGTGGGCCGGATACATGTGAGGTCCGGTAATATCCAAAACGATAAGGTCTGCCTTGTAGTCTTTTTTCAATAGGCCTGTGTCTTCTCTTCCCTGGCCCATAGCTCCTGCCCTTGTAGCTGCATACAAGGTCTGCCGGGGCGTTATCAGCCTGGGATCCTTGAATTTCTCTTTATGAAGCAGTCCGAAAAACTTCATCTCCTCAATGAAATTAAGGCTGTTGTTGCTGGCCACGCTGTCCGTGCCTATGGCCACATTGATACCTTCTTCAAGCAGCTTTGGCACATTGCATACACCGCTGGCCAGTTTCAGATTGCTGACAGGGTTGCTGGCAACGGTGACCCCTTTTTCTTTCAGGATTTGAAAGTCTCTTCCTTCCACGTAAACGCAGTGGGCAGCTGTTGTCTTACAATCCAGGAGGCCGAGGTCATTCAGGTACTCCACGGGAGTTTTCCCCTGGTGCCGTTCTTTGCACCCTTCATGCTCTTCTTTTGTTTCCGAAATATGGACGTGCATCTGGGCGCCCAGCTCTTTCGTTAATTCAGCAAGCTGGGCAACGATTTTAGGAGTGGAAGTATATTCCGCATGAAGACTCATCTCGATACGAATCCTTCCCTCCCCGCTTTCATTATATTGCTCGTAAAGCTCCTTTGATTCCCGATAAGCGGGAATATCTTTCAGATCGCCGTCGGTAAAGCAGGTGATGCCTCTGCTGATGTTTGCCTTTGCACCGCTCGCTATAAACGCTTCAGCTATGCGATCGCAGAAATAATACATGTCGGTGGTGGACACGATGCCGAAACGAAGGGACTCTGCGATGCCAAGCAGCGTGGCGTAATAAACATCCTCTCCTGTCAGATGGGCCTCGAAAGGAAAGATGCGTTTATTGAGCCAGTCATGTAAAGACATGCTTTCGCCGTAGCCTCGCATCAAGGTCATGGGCGTATGGGCATGAGAATTGAAAAAGCCGCTCATCAGCAGCTTGCCTGCGCCTTCATAGACTTCTCCGTAATCCTCTTCAGGCATGGTGTCGCCGATGTAATCGATTCGATCTCTTTTAGTGCCTACATACATGTTTTCCCGCACATTGAAATTCTCATCTAAAAGGGTAATATTCCTGAAAAGCATTGGCCTCACCTCCATAGGGCAAATTATAGCACAGGAACATGTAAAAATCTATCAACATGTTACAAATTCAATCGTTGGAGCTCAAAATAATGACCGGAAATAATAAAAAATAGCAAAGAAGGCACAGACTCCTTGGCTGTAAAAGCAATCAAGGAGTCTGTACCTTGCCTTAAATATCTCTTCGGATTAGAACTTTGGTTCAGTTGTCCATCTGCTTAGCAAGAAAATGAGCTGCTATCTCCGCCGCTTTAAGCTCAGCTTCCCCAATGGAATGTTCCTTTTCCTTGCTGAAAAAGATCACGGAACCGATGGGATCCCCTTGCGATACGATGGGCACTATTACCTGGGATTTGTAATCCAGGTCTTCCCCTTCGTCATTTGTAATGGGATGCACTGCGCTCTCATCGGATATGATTCTTACGGTTTTGCTTTGAATGATCTTCTCGATATCAGGACTAATTCTCTTTTCTAAGTATCCCTTTTTAGGAATTCCTGACACGGCTACCACCTGGTCAGTATCCGTAACGACAGCTGCCTCACCTAAAACGCTGTGGGCAGATTCGATGAACTCTCCGGCAAATTCATTCAGTTCGTTTATGGGAGAATACTTCTTGAGGATGACTCCACCCTCCCGATCTGTGTAGATTTCCAAAGGATCACCTTCTCTGATCCGCATGGTGCGCCTGATCTCCTTGGGGATCACCACGCGTCCTAGATCATCGATTCTTCTAACGATTCCTGTTGCTTTCATATCTGCACTCTTCCTCTCTGAATTTCAAAATTGTACATGTTCCGTTGCCATTATTATTTTCCAATAGGGGAGGAATATGCGCAGCAACTTTCAAATTTAATTAAAACTAAATCGCAGGCATCTCTTCGTTATGAAATGAAAAAAATGAAAAATATAAACCTGTAAAAACCGGTTAAACCCGAAATCAACTTAATTTCCTCAAATAATTAATTTTCAGCTGATTTTTCATCCATAAAATGTAAAATATGCCTATTAAAACATATGAAATCAACTACTTATGGCAAAAGGAGTTAATTTTAGTTGATATTTTAGCCGAAATATCAACTATTTTTATTAACAGATTCTTTTTTTAGCTGATTTTATTCTTTTCTCCAATTATTTAGCGCTTTTTGAAAGAAAAAATCAGCTAAAATAAACTTAAACCGTTTATTTTAGCTGATCTCCGTCTCAAGGATTCGAAAAGCCTTGCGTCATCTTGCCCATATAATCTCGCTCTGCCGGTTTTGATCCTGATTCCGTTCAGCCTTGCTTATTCATGTATTCAACGCCGTATTCATCGCGCAACTCAACGATTTTTTCGTTATAAGCGTTCCGCATGGCTATCTCATACAGAGTAGCTTTTATCATTTCTTTTGCTTCTTCGAAAGATTCTGTACCCTGCTTTTTGTCTGTGACTTTAATGATATGATAGCCGAAAGAGCTCTTCACGATTTCGCTGATCTCACCGGGTTTCAGCGCAAATGCAGCCTCTTCGAATTCCGGAACCATGGCTCCCCTGCCAAAGGTTCCCAGAGAGCCGCCGTTGGCTGCAGATCCCGGATCAATGCTGTGCTCTTTTGCCAACTCGGTGAAATCGCCTCCGGCTTTCAACTCATCGAGGATTTCTTCTGCAAGATCCTCGTCTTCAACCAGTATGTGGCTGGCCGTCACCTCGTCAATGACAAACAGATCCGGGTTCTCATCATGATAGGCCTTCGCCTCTTCGTCTGTAGTCTCCGGCACCGCAGCGCTCAGGTCGTTGAAAAAGGCCATGTTATAATACTGATCAATAAAGAATTGCCTCAAGTATTCATCGGAAATATTATTTTCTTTCATGTAAGCCGCTACCTGTTCCTGATCTGCCACATATGTGACAAATTCATCTGCCGCCTCTTCATAATCTTCAGGCAACACATCCGGATCATCCTTATATTCCAGCTTTATCAGGTTCAAAGCGATGTAGTCCTCTAACACCAGGGATTTAATGTATTGTAGATCTTCCGCGGAGATCACGCTCAGATCTATGCCCTGCAAGTAGCAATATAGATATGTGTATTGATGCAAATCGCTTTCCGTGATTACTATATCGCTCACTTTAGCAACAGGTTCGTCTCCGGCTTTGTCATCTTTCCCGGCGCAGGCGGCAAGGGAAAAAATCATGACAGTTGCCAGCAAGAGGGTTAGGATCTTCTTTAAATTCATTTGAGGTTCTCCTTTATTCATTCATTTACACACGTATTATTTATGTCGGCTTCGTGCCAAGCGCAATACGCCCTCCGCCAGAAACCGGAGTATAAAATAAGTTTGAAGCTTGTGTTTTCTTCATGACGGGCTACGCCCTGACGGTCTTACGCCGCCGTTAAATTATACGCTATTGATTTAATGTTGTCAAAAACTGAATTGCCTCGCCCAGCCTGTCATTGCTCCGTAGATTTACCCGGATAAAAGGCCTGGGTCCGCCGTGAACTAAGAGACTGTTTCCGTATTTCGAAGCCGCATTGGCGATTTTCTGCGGGTCCAAACTCTTCGCATGGCGAAAATCAAATACAAGCTTCCTCTGCTCCTGACGAACCCTCCAAATCCCATTTCTGCTGGCCATTGCCTTGATCAGAGCGATTTCAATCAGGTTGAGAGTCTCTTTCGGGATTTCTCCGAACCGGTCCAAAAGCTCGTCTATTATTTCGCTTCTGTCCGCCTCGTTCCTGACGGAAGCGATTTTCTTATACATTTGGAGTTTTACCAATTCGTCCGGAATATAATCTCCCGGAATATGCGCTTCTACGGGGAGCTCTATGCTGGTTTCCATTTCGTCGCTGGGCCGCACTTCGCCGCCGGACAGTTCCTTTATAGTATCTTCCACCAGTTTGCAATATAGTTCGTAACCGATGGTGAGCATGTGGCCGTGCTGCTCAGCGCCTAACAGGTTTCCGGCACCCCGGATTTCCAGATCCCGCATGGCGATGTGAAAACCCGCTCCGAACTCGGTGAATTCACGGATGGCCCGCAGCCGTTTTTCCGCCTGCTCCGGCAGCACCTTGTCTTTCTGATACATCAGATAAGCGTAGGCCATACGATTGGACCGTCCCACTCTGCCCCGCAGCTGATAGAGCTGGGCAAGTCCCAACCTGTCCGCATCCAGAATGATCATGGTATTCACGTTGGGGATGTCGAGACCGGATTCGATAATGGTGGTGGCAACCAGCACGTCGTACTGGTTGTTCACGAATTGCAACATTATGTCCTCCAACTGCTTTTCGCCCATCTGCCCGTGAGCCACCGCCACGGATGCCTGGGGTATCAGCTGGCGTATATGGGATGCGATCTTCTGAATGCCGCGCACTCTGTTATAGACCACATAAACCTGCCCTCCCCGCTCCAATTCCCGTTCGATGGTTTCCTTAAGCACGCCGTCATCCTGTTCCATAACATAGGTCTGGACAGGGTAGCGATCCTCGGGAGGCTCTTCGATGAGGCTCATATCGCGAATGCCTATAAGTGACATGTGCAGAGTCCTCGGAATGGGCGTAGCCGTGAGTGTAAAGACATCGATATTTTTGCGAAGCTGCTTTATCGCTTCCTTATGCTGGACACCGAAACGCTGCTCCTCATCGATGACCAGAAGTCCCAGGTCTTTAAAAGCCACGTCCTTGGATAGCATCCTGTGGGTTCCGATAAGTATGTCGATCTCACCTTTTTTTACCTTTTTCAGGATTTCAGCCTGTTGTGCCTCCGTGCGGAAACGGGACAACATCTCCACTTTAATGGAGAAGGGTTCGAAGCGTTCCTTGAAAGTATAGTAGTGTTGGTTTGCAAGGAGTGTGGTGGGCACCAGAATGGCCGCCTGTTTTCCGTCGGCAACGCATTTGAAGACTGCCCTGGCCGCCACTTCTGTCTTCCCGTAACCCACATCTCCGCAGAGGAGTCTGTCCATGGGAACGGGTTTTTCCATATCCCTTTTTATCTCACGGATGGAACGCAATTGATCCGGTGTTTCTTCATAGGGGAACATATCTTCAAACTCCCGCTGCCAATGATCGTCCTTTGAAAAAGCATGGCCTTTTTCGAGTTTACGGGCAGCCGATAGGGCAAGCAGCTCCTTTGCCAGGTCCTGTATGGCCTGCTTTGCCCTAAGTTTTGTCTTCTTCCATTCTACGCCTGACAGTTTGTTGATCTTAGGAGTTGTACCTTCCGCGCCAACATATTTCTGAACGATATCCATGTTTTCCACAGGCACGTAAAGCACGTCTTCCCCTGCGTATTTAATTTTCAGATAATCCTTTTTCGTCCCCTGTATGTCCAACTGGGTCACACATAGGAATTTTCCGATGCCGTGATTCTCATGTACTACATAGTCGCCTTTTCTTATGTCGGAAAAAGCTTTAATTCCCCGATACTCTCCCCCTTCCCGGCGAGTCCTCTTCTGCTTTGCCGTAACGAAAATATCCCTGTCGGAGAAAATAACCAGCTTCTCTTCCGGAAATTCCATGCCGGCGGAGAGCACGCCTTCCGCGACCTGTACTCTCCCGGCGAGGCCGCACCGGCTGATAAAGTCCTCCATGTTTTTAACCCTGTCAGAGGTTGAGCAGAGGAGATAAATGCTAAATTTTAACTTATCATAGCGCAGCAACTCCGCCTCAAAGAAGTCCATCCTGCCGTTAAACACAGTGGCTTGTTTCGAGACTAGGGGAACCATTGCCTTCAGCACTTCCACCCCTTTTGGCTGCTTCTGGAAGGGAGTAAAAACGAAGGCTGCCCTCTGCCGGTAAATCTGCTGAAAATCATCAAATCCGGAAAAGGCTTCATAATCTTCCGGCATCGCCTCCCCCCGATCCAACATGACCTTGAAGTCTTCCTGGTATTCTTTCTCTACCAGTTCCATGGCTTCCGCCACCCGATCGGGATCGTCCACCACGACTAAGCCGCCGTCCTTCAGATAGTCCCATAGGAACTCGGGTTTTTCATAAATGTAATGTATAAAATGTTCCAATAGCTGGATGTTGGTGGCGGTTTCAAGGCTTTCCAATATGTGCCCCTGCCTGGAAGCCAGTTTCTCCCTCTTTTCCCCTGTCAATTTCTTTGCGAAGGCTTCGTATGCTTCTTTAATGCGCGTCGCCGCCTGCTCAAAGAGGTAATCCGATTGGATGATGAGCTGAGCAGGAAATATCCGAACCGAATCGATCTCTTCAATGGAACGCTGGGTCAGGGGGTTAAAGAATCGTATTGAATCCACCTCGATATCGAAAAGCTCCACACGGCAAGGATGAGGTTGGTTGGGAGGATATACATCTATGATGCCGCCCCGAATGCTGTACTGTCCCCTGGCTTCAACGGATCCTACTCGCTCATAGCCCATGTATGTGAGCTTGCGCTTCAATTGCTCCAAATCCACCAGGTCGCCGAGCTTCAGTTGTATTTCGTTTTCCAGAAACAGCTCTTTGGGCGCCAGTTTTTTTACCGCACTCAATGGGGAAGCTACTACAATGCAATTTTCTCCGGAAGCCAGTGCGGACAAGGCAAAAAGCCACTCTATTAACACATCCTGGCTCTTCGCTTCAAAAGTCATGTGATCCGCCGCTTCCTCGGGAAGCACGTACACATTTTTATCTACAAACAAAGACAGATCCTCTGCAAGCTTCTTCGCCTTTGCATGGGAAGAGGTGACGGCAAGAATCTGTCCTTTCTTCTCTCCTGCAATGACTCCCAGAATGGCAGCGGATCTGCTCTCGGAAATGCCTGATATGCAACAAACCCCTTCGCTTTCCCGGGCCAGCTGTCTGATGCGATCAAACCGCCCATGACCATTCAGTTCAATCATTCTTTTCGCTGTCCTCTTTCTTCATCGCCTCGTTTACTCTTTTGCGTCCAGGGTCCCCGGCTTCCTCATTTGCTCCATTGCCGGCTTTTCTGAGCACCGGCTCCTTGCTGTTGTATTCGTTCATAGTCTGCTGAATCCCTTTTTCCATTATACACTCCAAAGCGGATACAGCCCGCAGCACCGCATCCTCCATCAGTTTCTTTTCTTCCTTTCGTAAACCGCCGGTGACATAGTCCGCCAATCTCATTTTCCGCTCTCCCCCGATTCCGATTCTCACCCGGGGGAAATCGTCCCTCTGAATATCATATATAATGGAGCGCATGCCATTATGAGTGCCGGCGCTTCCTGAAGGCCGGATGCGGATTCTGCCCATGGGGAGGTCCACATCGTCGTAAACGACGATGAGATTGGAAAGCTTAGGCTTGTAATAGGCCACCACTTCCCTGACGCTTTGTCCCGACAGGTTCATGTAAGTCTGAGGTTTTACAAGCAACACTTTATGGCCGGAGATGATGCCTTCCCCGACCAATGCCTTGTGTTTTATTTTGTTGATTCGGATCCCGTGCTTTTCTGCAAGTTGATCTACCGTGATGAAACCGATGTTGTGCCGCGTATTTTCATACCGTCTGCCGGGATTTCCAAGTCCTATGATAATAAACATGATGCTAATCGAACAACCTGCTGACGGAGTCGTTGGTAAAGATGCGGATCATGGCTTCGGCAAACAGAGGAGCTACGGACAGTATCTTCATCTTGTCCAACTTCTTTTCCTCCGGCAGCGGGATGGTGTTGAGGAGAATCATTTCCGTAATGGCCGACTCCTGAATTCTCTCGATTGCCGGTCCCGAAAGCACCGCATGGGTGGCGCAGGCATACACGTCTTTGGCGCCCATATCCTTCAGCGCATTGGCAGCATTGGTAATGGTCCCTGCAGTATCGATGATGTCGTCCACAAGGATTGCATTTTTGCCTTCAATATCGCCGATGATGTTCATGATTTCCGACACGTTGGCTTTGGGCCGCCTTTTATCGATGATGGCAATGGGCGCGTCAAGAGGATGGGCCATGTTTCTGGCTCTACCTACGCTGCCGTGATCCGGAGAAACTATAACCAAGTCATCCAGACGCTTTTCTTTGAAGTATTTAACAAGAATGGGCATTCCTAACAGGTGGTCTACCGGTATGTTAAAGTAACCCTGAATCTGGGCTGCATGAAGGTCCATGGTCACCACTCTGTCCGCTCCGGCCGCGCTTATCAAATCGGCTACTAATTTTGCGGTAATGGGATCCCGGGCTTTTGCCTTACGATCCTGCCTTGCGTAGCCGTAGTATGGGATTACCGCATTGATTCTTCCCGCCGATGCGCGTTTCATCGCATCGATCATGATCAGCAATTCCATCAGGTTGTCATTGACGGGATTACAGGTGGACTGAATGATGTATGCATCCACGCCCCGGACCGTTTCCCACAGGTTTACGGATATCTCACCGTCACTGAATTTGCTGACCGTGGATCTTCCCAGGGGCTTGCCCATTATCGATGCGATTTCTTCTGCCAGCTCGGGATTTGAGTTTCCCGAGAAGATTTTAAAATCTGCGAACGCTCCATTCTTCATTGTTCTTATCCTTTCGTTATGTGCTATTTCTTCTTTTTCTTCAGAATTCCACGTTTCTCTACCCAATCCGAAATAATTTCATCCCTGGCCCTGCCGATGCAAAGGGCTCCTTCCGGAACGTTCTTAGTAATGGTAGTTCCTGCGGCAACATAAGCTCCCTTTCCCACCTTGACCGGTGCGATCAGGTTGGTGTTGCAGCCCACAAAAGCATCGTCCTCGACTACACAGCGGTTCTTTTCAGATCCGTTATAGTTGACAAAGACTACGCCGCAGCCCAAATTCACTCCTGCCCCTACATCCGCGTCGCCTATGTACGTAAGATGAGAAGCTTTTGCTCCGTTTCCTAATTTCGAGTTCTTTACTTCTACAAAATCTCCCACCTTCACATCTTCGCCGATTTGACAACCGGGACGCAGGTACGCAAAAGGGCCCACCTTAGTGCGACTTCCGATGCTGCTTTCAACAATTACGGAGCATTGGATTTCCACTTGGTCGGCTATAGTACTGTCTGTAATTTTTGAATTATGGCCTATGGTGCAGCCTTCTCCAATCCGGGTGTTGCCTTTTATGATGACACCCGGTTCTATGACGGTTCCTTTACCGATGCTGACTCCGTCGTCGATATATACGGATTTCCAGTCAACGAACTTGACTCCCGCCTGTATATGTCTCAGGACGATGTTCAGCCGTTCCTTTTCTTTTCGCTGTTCTTCTTCAATGAGCTGTTCAATGCTCATTTCACTTTCATTAATCATAGCATTCGTCCCCACTATACCGAGGGTTTCAAAAGCGCATGACAGCGCTTCCGTTTAAAGTATACCACCTATGAATTCCCACGTAAAGTGCAAGCAATTACCTGAATTTTGTCTTATTATGCCTTATTCTATTCGGAAACTTACATTCTCGTATTTTATGTCGTATTCAATGCCTGTATTTTGTTTGGATACAATCAAAAAGGACACCGCTTAAATAAACGGTGTCCGCGAAAAAATCGATAAACGATATAATTTTACATTATTACTCATGCATTCACTTCTTCTCCAACTACTTCTGCTTCAGCGCCGGGACAACCTCTTCATCGTACATTTCAATTGCTTGTGCTGCCTCTGCTTCTTTTTCTTCAGTCTCTACAGCTGTTACTTCCTGCCCTTTTTCTGCTTCTCTTGCTTCGAGAACCTTATGGTACTCTTCAAAAATTGCCTCCTTAATTCGATTTCTCGTTTCTGAGGTTAAGGGATGGGCTATGTCTCGGAAATCGCCTTCACCCATCTTCCTGCTGGGCATGGCTATGAACAAACCGTTCTGCCCTTCAATGACTTTAATGTCATGCACTACGAATTCATCGTCAAAAGTCACCGACACAATAGCACGCATTTTGCCTTCATCGTTGACCTTACGAATTCTTACGTCGGTTATTTGCATGAATACACCACCTCTCTCACAGTTTCTGGCACGCATGTAATACGGCAGGTAGTAACATATAGCAATTTATGACATAATTATACCTTTGATTACAAATTTTTTCAAGAAGATTAATATAATTGCTAATTTACTCCATCATCTCCAAAAACTGCATATTCCGAAGGTCGTATAACTTCAATGGTCTTTTTCTGCTCGTCCACTTTACCTAGATAGAGCAGGGGATAGTATTCATCGATTACTTTTTTGCGAGGTTCTAATGAGGCGATTACTACGCCGGTCCCGACCACCTTGACGTCAAATTCCGAAAGAACATCCATGATGCCTTTGATACTGCCTCCGGCTCTCATGAAATCGTCTATAATAATGGCCTTCTTTCCCGGCTCTACCGCCCGCTTTGCCAGAGACAACTTTTGAATCCGATCCGATGATCCGGAAAAATAATTAATGCTAACGGTGGAACCTTCGGATATACGGCTTTCCCGTCGGACTACTACAAGAGGAAGATTCAGCATATGGGCAGTCATATATGCCACAGGTATGCCTTTGGTCTCGATGGTCACCACGTAATCTGCGCCGGAATCTTGAAATTTTTCGGCAAACATTTCAGCCACATTGTTGATTATATGTGAATCAAACATAAGATCGGAAGTATATAAAAAACCGCCGCCTAAAATACGGCTGCCATCGGATAGCCTTTCGGCCAGCTCGTTGAGCAGATTCTCCCTTCTTAGGGAAGATACGGTAGGGATGAAGCGAATCCCTCCTTTAGCGCCTGCCGTGGTCTCGATGGAGCCCAGCTCCAGTTTGGCCAACAGCTTCTTGGCTGCAGAGACATCTTCGCTGACGGTGGATTTTGCCGCTTGGAAAAGTTTACAGAAATAACTCAAAGAGAAGACGCGATTAGGATGGCTGGAAAGGATTTTGACGATAGCGCCGACCCGTTCTGTTCGCTTCATTGCTGGCCTCCTTAGCAAGAAAAAAATATGTTATTGATAAGTTAATCTTATTCTGATTCTATCTTTTTGTCAATTTTACTAATTTACAGTATTATTTTTCAATGTCTATGTTATAATTTAGTATAAGCGGCACACGGGGATAGAGCCCCGTGTGTGGTTTTCAAATCAGGGGACAATCTTTACCATGGGACCTCTCCGCAGGTCCTCATATTTAAATGGAGGAAATGCATGCAAGATCTTTCAGAATACAAACACATTCATTGCGTCGGCATCGGAGGCATCGGCCTCTCAGCCATTGCAAAGATTCTTTTATCCCGCGGATTTTGGGTTTCAGGTTCCGATTTAAAGCCGGGGGAAATTACGGAAAAGTTGAAAAACCAAGGTGCGCTGATTTTCACGGATCACGGCGAGAGCAATGTTCAAGGAGCTGATCTTGTAGTATATTCTTCCGCCGTATCACAGGACAACCCGGAGCTGGTGGCGGCCAGACGAAACGGAATTCCTATCGCCACAAGGGCTGAAGTGCTGGGGCAATTGATGAAGGAGTTCAACCACAGCATTGCCGTGGCAGGCACTCATGGCAAAACCACCACCACATCGATGATCGCTTTGATCCTCGAAAATGCAGGTTACGATCCTACGATTTTGACCGGGGGGAATTTATCCGCCTTCAATGACAACGTTAAAGTGGGAAAAGGTGATTTCATCGTTACGGAAGCATGTGAATATATGGACAGCTTCCTGAGCCTTCATCCCAAATACAAAATCATACTTAACATAGACTCGGATCACCTGGATTACTTTAAAGATATCGATCATATCGTCAGTTCCTTTGAGCGGTTTGCCCGCCTTGAGCCGGATGACGGGGTAGTTATCGCATATACCGCCAACCCCTTTGTCCTTTCCATCGTGAAGAACCTGTCCTGTCGAGTTATTACCTTCGGCCTTGACGAGCAGAGCGATTATTATGCGAAAAACATCCAGTTCAATTCCCTGGGGATGCCTTCTTTTGATCTGTTTTATAAGGGAGAAAAACTCGGATTCCTGCAGTTGGCCGTACCCGGCGAACACAACATTATAAATGCCCTGGCGGCGGCTGCCTGCTCCAGAGACCTGGGAGTGGATACAAAACATATCATCTCCACGCTGGAAAACTATACGGGAACCCAGCGACGCTTCGACATCATAGGCGTTTCGAAAAACGGGATTCGCGTGGTAGACGACTACGCCCATCATCCTACGGAAATCAAAGCTACCCTTGCGGCATCCAAGAACGTTCCCCATAAAAATCTGTGGTGCCTCTTCCAGCCCCACACCTACACCAGGACACTCGCCCTGTTTGACGAATTTGCAAACGCGTTTCAACTGGCGGATAAAGTGATTCTTGCTGAGATTTATGCGGCCAGGGAGAAAAATATATATAAAATAAGTTCTAAAGAACTGCTGGCGGAGATCAAGCGCACCCATCCCGAAAAGGAAGTATATTACTTCGAAAGCTTCGATGAGATTGCTAACTTCGTACTCAATAATGGAGAATCCGGCGATTTGGTCATTACCATGGGGGCCGGCGATATCTACAAAGTAGCGGAAATTATTCTCTCCAAATCATGAGGAGTTTTGCAAAACGTCGTATAGAATAACGAAGGACGGTTCCTTTGAAATCACAAAGAACCGTCCTCTTTATATTTAATTTTTTAGAGCGTAGGGTTACCCTCCCGCTCGATGGCTACGCGCTGCGTGCCGTACGATCCAGACGGCCCGTCCTGCCCGGTTGGCACTTGCTTGTACTCGCTGGAGTGCAACCCTACGCTCCAAAAATCAAAAGGGACTGTCCCTTTTGATTTTTGCTAATAATATCGATTGTATCGGTTGCTCCAGTACTGATCGTCGCATCGGGCCATTTCCTGTTCCTTCAGCCGTCTGTACTTCTCCTGACGCTGCTGTCTCCTGATCCTGCGAACTTTCACCTGATGGCGTTTTACTAAAATATACATAACCAGCAGCAACAGCAAAACGACCACAGAATATATAACCACTTTTTGAATCTTTTCTGCCGTACTGTCTTCTATTCCTATAAAGGACAGCCAGCCCCCTCTGTCAACGAACTCAGCGGTCACCGCATCGTATTCACCGATCAACTCTTCCCCTACATAAAGCTTGACGGTTCCCGCTTTCTGTCCTTGCTCTACGGGAGCTTCCACGGAATCAAACAGCTCAACCTCCGTCCTGAGCAAACTATTAGAGGCTTCGGCAGGCAAGGTGGCATGCACTTCATTGGGAAGAATAACTTTAACCCTCTTCACAGATCCCCTATGAACCGGTACAGTCCCTAAGTCATTTCCCGATTCCAGAACGTTTACCGTCTTGTAGTTTTCAAAACCGTAATCGAGAAGAGTAATGCAGTCCTGGAACCGCCCCATGTCCGTAGAGGCCATGGTAACCGCGATGAGTTCCGTTTCGCCCCGTTTGGCTCCGGCCACGAGACAGCCCCCGGCCTGGCTCGTATATCCGGTTTTGATTCCCGTTACTCCTTCATATTTACAGCCCCGCACCTGACCGTTCACCGTGACCGTGTGCAGGTTATCGTAAAGCATCCGGTTCGTATTGTAAAAATACCGGGTTTCCTGAAGGTTGGTGGCTTCCATCGTGTATTGGTAAGTGGATACGAAATGGCGAAATGTCTCGTTTTTCATCGCGTACTTGGCAATCATGGCCAGGTCATAGGCTGTGGAGACATGAGCGTCGTCGTGGAGACCGTGGGGATTAGCAAAATTCGTATTCAATGCGCCCAACTCCGCCGCCTTTTCATTCATCATCTTGGCAAATGCTTCCACGGTTCCCGCAATGTTTTTGGCAAAAACTACAGCCGCGTCGTTGGCCGACTCCAGCATCATGCCGTACATTACTTCTTCCGCCGTCACGTCTTCACCCTCAAGTAAGTAAATCCTGCTTCCGCCCGTAAATGAAGCCTCTTCATCAATTACCAGCTTCTCTGAAAGATCCAGATTTTCCAATGTAAGAATGGCAGTCATGATCTTGGTGGTGCTGGCCGGATAATGCTTGTCATGAATATTTTTTTCATACAGTATTTCACCGGTTGTGGCGTCGATTAAAATGGCGCTCTTGCCGATGAGATCCAATTCCCGTGTATTTGCACAAACAAAATCTATCGATCCAAAAAGAACGAATAAGGTCAATAATATGGAAAGAAATTTTTTCATATTTCAACCAGTCCTCAGCTATTTCTTTTTGAAGAAAAAGTCGGTGAGCTCGTATCCGTTATCGAAGTTGAGACCTTTCTTTCCCGATGTCTCGGCGAATGTCCTCGAAGGATCCTCTTCCTTTTGATCCGTACTGTCGTACATCACAAAAGGCACCGGCTCACCCAGGTGCGTCCGGATGCGAATCGGTGTTTGATGATCCGGCAACACCAGGAATCTATAGTCTTCGCCGGAGCGATTAAAATACTCCACCAAAGGACCGACAATTTTCTCGTCGATGAGCTCCAGCGACCGGATCTTGCCCGCCAGATCACCTTGATGGGAACATTCATCCGGACCTTCGAGATGCAGGAAGACCAGATCGTATCCTTCCTCGAAGGATTGAATGGCAGCCGCAACCTTACCCTCGTAGTTGGTGTCGATGGTGCCCGTAGCCCCTTCCACCGCAACGGCTTTGAGCCCGGCGCAGAGACCTATTCCTTTAATCAGATCCACTGCTGATACGGTTACACCCTTCACTTTATATTTATCGTACATAGGAGTCAGGTTGGGCTTTCGCCCCTGTCCCCAAATCCATATTGAATTGGCAGGATTAAGGCCTTTTTCAACCCTGGCCTGATTGGCCGGGTGTTGGGAAAGCAGTTTATAGCTTTTCTTCATCATATCTTTTATAAACTCGGACCCCGCTCCTCTGGGCAAGTGATCTCCCACCCTTTGGTCAAGCACGTCGTGGGGAGGCATAAACTCATAACCGGTGCTGCCGTCCTGTATCACCATGGCATGCCGGTAGCTGAATCCGGTATAAAAATGAATTTTATCTGTTGAAAAAGCCTCGTTGATTGCTTTTAGCAGCTCTGCCGCTTCTTCCGTGGTGATGTCACCGGCGCTGTGATCCACAATGGTCAAGTCTTCATAATCGCCCTCACCTTTAAGCGTAACCAGGTTGCAGCGGAAAGCCACATCCGTAGGCGACAATTCCACGCCCATGCTCACCGCTTCCAAAGGCGATCTTCCCGAGTGATAAATTTTAGGATCGTAACCCATCACGGATAAATTCGCCGCATCGCTTCCCGGGGCCATCCCTTCAGGTATGGTATTTACCATGCCTACAGTTCCCCTGGCCGCCAACGAGTTGATATTATTAAGATTTGCCGCTTCAAGAGGCGTTTTTCCTCCCAAAGCCTCCATAGGCTCATCGCCTGCTCCGTCCGTAACCAAAATCAGATACTTCATTATATATTCCTGCGTCCCCTTTTCTATTCTTCTTCAGCGCAAGTCAAGACTCCCATGCGCCTGACTGCCGTTTTCATTCGACATTTTTTGATATATACTGTATTAGTGTACCACAGAAGAAGAGCCTTAACAAGCTTTTAAAAAGAATAAAAAAGGTTCTCCGCCGGGCACAAAAATATTCGCATTTTTTAATCAATGTGATATAATAGCCGATATACAAAAGCGAGTATATTTATGCGTTTATGCGGCACACCCCTGAAAACCCATAAACGCCGCTGCAGCACAGTCAATAAAACCGGCCTTCGGGCTTTTTTTAGGACTTTGATTCGTATAATTGACCTAACGAGTTGGAGGTTATATCATATGAGCAACAGTACATCAGACAGGGTTTATAATTTTTCTGCCGGGCCTTCCACTTTGCCTCTTCCGGTGTTGGAGAAAGCCGCAAAAGAAATGACCAACTACCGGGGCAGCGGCATGTCCGTTATGGAGATGAGCCACCGCTCCAAGGAGTTCGCCCGGATTATAGAATCGGCCGAGCAGGATCTCAGGGGTCTGATGAAAATACCGGATTCCTATAAAGTACTGTTTCTGCAGGGCGGAGCTTATCTGCAGTTTTCCATGGTGCCCATAAACCTCTTCCGGAATTCCAAAAAAGCAGATTACATTATAACCGGAAGCTGGGCAAAAAAAGCGGCTCAGGAAGCGGCCAAGCTTGGACAAGTGAATATAGTGGCTTCATCGGAATCGGATACCTTCACTTATATCCCCGAATGGAAAAAAGAAGATTTTACGGCAGATGCAGATTATTTCTACATCACATACAATAATACAATCTACGGCACAAGATACACGTCCCTTCCCGATGTGGGGGATGTCCCGCTGGTGGCTGACCTTTCGTCCATGATTCTATCGGAGGAACTGGACATCACCAAGTTCGGCCTGGTCTTTGCAGGAGCGCAGAAAAACATCGGTCCCGCCGGGCTGACCATTGTCATTATCCGGGAAGACCTGATCGGACATGCGCCGTCAGGCACTCCCAGCATGTTGAATTATAAGATTCATGCTGACGCCGGTTCCCTGTTCAACACGCCTCCTTGCTACTCCATCTATATGGCGGGGCTCACCTTCCAATGGATCAAGGAACAGGGCGGAGTGGCAGCCATGCAAAAGAAAAACGAGGAAAAGGCCGCACTCCTATATAATGCCATCGATGAGAGCTCGCTGTTCCGCTGCCCGGTGGCCAAAAAGGATCGCTCTCTGATGAACGTGGTCTTTGTCACCGGCGATGAGGCTTTGGACAAAAAGTTTATTGCCGAAGCCAAGGAACACGGTCTTGTCAACCTGGGCGGTCACCGCAGCGTAGGCGGCATGCGCGCCAGCATCTATAACGCCATGCCCTACGAAGGGGTGGAGGCTTTGGTGGATTTCATGAAGAAATTTGAAAAGCAGCACGGTTAGTTGCATTAGTGCACTTTGTTTTTTGGAGCGCAGGGTTGCACTCCAGCGAGTACAAGCATGTGCCAACCAGGCAGGACGGGCCGTCTAGATCGTACGGCACGCAGCGCGTAGCCGTCGAGCGGGAGGGTAACCCTGCGCTCCAAAAAACAATAACAATTGCAAATTGCGCCTGACACTTTTCAACTTTGCTTTACAATTAAAATCAAAACGATTATAAGTATACATAAGATAGACAAGGAGCATCAGCAAATGTTCAAGATAGCAACACTCAACAAAATCTCAGAAAAAGGAATTGCCTGCTTTAGCGACAATTACGAGTTCGTAGATAATCTAGATGAGGCTCATGGAATTATTGTCAGAAGCCATGACATGAGGTCTATGGACTTTTCCGATAACCTGTTGGCCATAGCAAGGGCCGGCGCCGGCGTCAACAACATCCCTCTGGACGTCTGCTCGGAAAGAGGCATCGTGGTCTTTAATACCCCCGGCGCCAACGCCAACGCTGTCAAGGAACTGGTGCTGACAGGTCTGCTCATGTCAGCGAGGAACCTGACCAGTGCCATCGCATGGACCAAGAGCCTGACCTCCACATCCGACATTCCAAAGACCGTGGAAAAGAACAAGTCCAGATTCGCAGGGCACGAAATAAAAGGTAAAACCCTCGGTGTAATCGGACTGGGCGCTATCGGAGTAATGGTGGCCAATGCCGCCGAATGCCTGGGCATGAAGGTGTACGGATATGATCCTTATCTCTCCATCGCTTCCGCCCACGAGCTTTCCTCTTCCGTGCAGCTCGTAGATGCCCTGGATTCCCTTCTGCCCCTTTGCGATTATGTGACCATCCACGTTCCTTTTATGGAAAACACCAAGGAGATGATCAATAAAGAGCGGTTCAAGCTCATGAAAAAAGATGTCTGCCTGCTTAACTTCTCCCGGGATCAGATCGTAAAGGAAGGCGATGTGCTGGGAGCCATTGACCAAGGCATTATCCGCACCTACGTCACCGATTTTCCCAACGAGAAATTCCTCGACAGGGAGGAGATAATCTGCATTCCTCACCTGGGGGCGTCAACCCGCGAATCGGAGGATAATTGCGCCGTAATGGCTGCAGACGAAATGATCGACTATCTGGAGAACGGAAATATCCGCAATTCCGTCAACTTCCCCACCTGCAGTCTGGGGCTCCCCTCCACTCCGGCACGCCTTGTCGTTCTGAATAAGAACATCCCCTCCATGCTTGGAAGGATCACCGGCGTTTTAGCCGATATGAACATCAACATCAGCGACCTGATCAACCGGAGCAAAGGCGATTATGCGGTGACCCTGGTGGACCTGGATTCAAAGATGGATGAGCAAGAGATTAAAAAAGCGCTGAATTTCGAAGGAATTATATCTGTTCGCGTCATCTACTAAATCTCTTCTCGAGTCTCCTCGAGAGCGGCGTTGAAAACGATGCCGATGACCATGACGTATCCGAGGATATAAAACCAGATCAGTAGACCGATTACGGAGGCAAGTCCTCCGTAGAAAATATCGTAATTAGAGAACCTGGACATGTAAAACGAATACACCCAGGTGACCACCAACATCCCGGCGGAAGTCAATACGCTCCCCGGGATGATTTGTTTCAGGGAGATCTTTTCACTGGGAAGGATGTAATTGATGAAGGTAATGCCGAAAAAGTATAAGGCTATGCCCAGCGGCCAGCGCAGGATATACCAGAACTCGTTAAAATGAAGCGGAACCTTCAGAATTTCCTCCATATAAAGGCTGGTCACATCGATTATGGGCTTTCCGTAGACTAAAATTGCCAGACCGAAGGCCATCAGGAAAATAGTTATCACCACCGTAAACATGGCGCGCAGCCGTTCCCTGAAGAAGCCTTTGCCGCAATTCAATCCGGTGTAGGTATAATTCGCTATCCTTATGAGCGAATACTGGGCTTTGGAAGCGGACCAAAGGGCAAAGAGGAGAAACAGAGCGCTTATGGTTCCCGAAGGCGTGTAATCGATATATTCAGTCAACGATTCCACAACCTCTGCCGAAATGTATTCTTCCAACAACCTTCCTATCACATCCACGGGAAGAGCGAAAATGCCCATGAGCTCACCGGTTATGATAAAAAGAGGCACCATAGACATGAGGAAAAAGAAGGCCAGCTCAGCGGCCACTCCTTGATAATAAGGCTTTCTCATTCTAACGAATACATTTATCAGAACATTTTTGACCCTTTTTTTATTCATTATCATCCGACCCTGTCCCGCAGCTGCTTTTGAAGAGCCTGTAAAGCTCTCGCCCTGTGGCTGATCTGGTTTTTGACTTCCTTTGGCAGTTGGCCGAAGCTTTCCTCATACCCGTCCGGAGCGAAGAGCGGATCGTAACCGAACCCGTTCTCGCCCAGGGCGCTATATAGTATATGTCCGTAACACTCACCTCTTGCAACCAGTATATCGTCGGGAGCAAAAACCATGGTGATCACGGAAACGAACTTTCCCCGTCTTTCTCCCCAAGGCACGTCTGCGAGAAGCCGAAGAAGCTTTTCGTTGTTCTTTGCATCATTGCCCTCTTCTCCCGCAAACCTTGAGGAATAAACACCGGGAGCTCCGTCGAGGATATCCACCATCAATCCGGAATCGTCGGCTATAGTGGGCAAGCCGCACATCTTATGGATTTCCATGGCTTTTTTCAGGGAGTTCTCCTCAAAGGTGGTTCCGTCCTCTTCAATTTCAATATCCGGTATACCCGCTTCTTCCCTGGATACGACCTCAAACCCGAAATGCCCGATAATAGCGTTGATTTCTTCCACCTTATGCTTATTCTTCGTTGCAGCTACTACTTTCATTCGACCATTCCCTTTTCTGAACATTTTTTTGGGCGTGAGATTAAGCCCAAAAAAATCAATGCTCCATAATTCTTCTTGCGTCAAAAATCACACACGGGTTTTTTCCCCGTGTGGTGAACACTCAATATGTGATAACTATTATTTATTCCTGGCTGTGAATAACATCTATTACTTTGTAGCCGTTTCCTTCCAGCTTCTTTTCGATTGATTCCGTATTTATTGCATTTGTCCGTATCACCACATCGCTTCTTCCGGCAGTTCCGCGGTAGGCAACGATATGGGTGATGTTGGCGCCTTCCGAACTGAATATCTGCCCGATGTCAGCCAGCGCTCCCGGTACGTCTGCGGCATTTATGGTAATCCGGCTGCCGGCATTGCGGAATCCGAACAAATCGATGAAAGCGTCAAAGATATCGCTTTCTGTAATGATTCCCACCAGCTTCCCGTCCTCCACCACTACAAGGGTACCCACTTTATTGTCCCGCATGAGTAATGCAGCTTCCTCTAAAAGGGCATCGGGGCCGATACTTATGACTTCTTTGCTCATGGCATCGCTGACTTTGGTCTTGGATAGCAGATAATTGAGTTCATAGATACTCAGCGTTGTGGCTTTTGTAGGAGAAACTTTCTGAATATCCGTATTCGTCAGCATCCCCACGACCCGGTCTCCCCGAACCACAGGCACTCTCTTAAGATTCTTTTGCCGCATCAGCTCGATGACCTCGGTAATCGGCGCGTCTTCCTCAATCGTATAGGGATTGGCACTCATTCTGTTCTTTACATACATCAGGACCCCTCCTTCTACTATCCGCCTAGATAGGCTTTCTGGATTCTGTCACTCTTCATCAGCTCTTCACCCGTACCGGTAATAACGATAGATCCGGTTTCTAATACATATGCTCTGTTTGCGATGGATAGAGCCATACTGGCGTTTTGTTCCACCAGAAGTACGGTCGTCCCCTCACTGTTGATGTTCTTGATAATCTCAAAGATCTCTCTGACAAGCAGCGGTGCAAGTCCCATGGAAGGCTCATCCAAAAGTAGGAGCCTGGGCTTTGACATGAGAGCCCTGCCTATTGCCAGCATCTGCTGCTCTCCTCCGGAAAGGGTGCCTGCCGTCTGCTTTCTTCTATCCCCCAGGATGGGAAAAAGTTCGTAAATATGTTCTATATCTTTTTTTATACCCTGCTTATCTTTCCTTAAAAAAGCGCCTAATTCCAAATTTTCAAGCACGGTCATTTCGGGGAATATCCTCCTGCCCTCCGGAACCTGGGATAAGCCCAGTTCCACTCTTTGTGGCGCAGGAAGATTTGTGATGTCCTTTCCTTCCAGAATCACTTGACCGCTTGTAGCTTTTATTAGGCCGGAGATTGTCCGCAGTGTGGTTGTCTTACCCGCTCCGTTTGCCCCGATAAGAGTAACGATTTCTCCCTTATCTACTGTCAGGGAGACGTCCTTCAGTGCATGGATTACGCCGTAATGAACGTTCAGGTTTTTAATTTCAAGCATTGCTGTTCTCCTCCCCTAAATAAGCCTCAACAACTCGTTTATTGGACCGGATCTCCTCCGGCTTTCCGGAAGCGATCAGCATGCCGTAATCCAGCACATATATGCGTTCACAGATTTTCATGACCAAAGACATGTCGTGCTCGATGAGCAGAATGGTAAGGTCAAATTCCTTGCGGACCCATTTGATCAGCTCCGTCAGCGCTGCCGTCTCTTTGGGATTCATTCCCGCCGCCGGCTCGTCAAGCAACAGAAGGGACGGCTTCGTAGCCAAAGCCCTGGAAATTTCCAGATGCCTCTGCTCGCCGTAAGGAAGGTTTTTCGCCAGCTCGCTTTTCTTATCTTCCAGGTTGAAAATTTTAAGCAGTTGTTCCGCTTCTTCCAGCATCCGCTTCTCTTCGCTATAGAACTTATTGAAGCGCAAAAACGAAGTAAACATGCCGTAATGAATGTTGTGATGCATGGCGATGCGCACGTTGTCCAGCACCGTCAAGTCCTTGAAAAGGCGTATATTCTGGAAAGTCCGGGCAAGACCCTGCTTGGTTACATTATACGGTTTCATCCCGGCCAGCTCTATTACGGTCTTCTCCCCAGCCGCGGCCCCTTCACTGCTCGAGTCTCCTTGTCCGGTTTCAGGAGTCTCTTTCTCGAAAAGGATGCGTCCTGAGCTTGGAACATATACGCCGGTCAACAGATTGAAAACCGTAGTTTTCCCGGCTCCGTTGGGACCGATGAGGCCTACGAGCTCACCTTTTTCAATTTCCATGCTCACATTGGAGACGGCTGTCAGACCGCCAAAGGATTTCGTCAGTTTTTCTACTTTCAGTAACGGCATCTAACGCCCCTCCTTTTACTGTATTCTCTCTTCTTTTCTTCCGAACCGGAAGCGCAATATATCGGTAATTTCCGTGGTGCCCATGAGTCCCTTCGGCCGGAAAATCATAATGACAATCAGCACCACCGCATAGAGAATCATTCGAATTTCCGTAAAGGACTGAAGGAATGTGGTGATTAAGGCCAGCAAGGTGGCCGCAATGACCGAGCCGGTGATGCTGCCCATTCCGCCCAAAACTACGATGACCAGGATATCTATGGATTTGAGGAAACCGAAAAGTCCCGGTTTGATGAAGTAGAAGTAGGAAGCATAGAGCGCGCCTGCGATTCCCGCGAAAAACGCGCCGATGGCAAAAGCCATTACCTTGTACTTGGTCGTATTGACTCCCATGGACTCGGCGGCGATCTCATCTTCACGGATGGATATGCAGGCTCTGCCCTGGGAAGACCGTATGAAGTTATTTATCAGAACCACCGACGCAGCCGTGAATATAAAGAGCCAGGTCCAGTTTGTGAACCGGGGAATGCCGTTCAACCCCGCTGCGCCGTTGGTGATTTCCAAATTAAGAAATATTACACGAATGATTTCCGCCATGCCCAAGGTGGCGATGGCCAGATAATCTCCTTTCAGCCGCAAGGTGGGGATTCCTATGAGTATGCCCACGATTGCAGCCAATATGGCTCCTGCGACCAAACCGATAAGAAATCCTGCCATGGAGTTCATCTGCATGTTGATGATGGCACAGGTATAAGCGCCGATAGACATGAATCCCGCATGCCCCAGGGAGAATTGTCCCGTAAAACCCGTAACCAGGTTGAGGCTCACGGCGAGGATGATATTGATGCAGATCAGCGCAAGGGTAATCTCATAAAAAGGATTAATAATGCCTGTGATGATAAGACCTAACACTACGGCATAAAGCAGCAGCAAGCCTCCAAGTATCAATAAATTTTTCTTCGATAATGCCTTCATCTCTACACCTTCTCTCTAATGTTTTTGCCCAGTAGTCCGGAAGGCTTCAAGATCAGAATAAGGATGAGAAATGCGAACACCACCGCATCACGGTACAGAGAATACCCATAGCCGGATACCAGGGTTTCCATGATGCCGATGGCCATTCCGCCGATCATGGCGCCGGGAATGTTTCCGATCCCGCCGAAGACGGCGGCGATAAACGCTTTCAGTCCGGGCATGATTCCCATAAGCGGATCTATGGAATTATAATAGATGCCCACCAGTACACCCGCCGCTCCCGCGAAGGCAGAGCCTATAGCGAAGGTGATGGATATGGTGTTGTCGACTTTGATGCCCATGAGCTGAGCCGCATCCCGATCGATGGATACCGCCCGCATGGCCTTTCCCG
>JAAYNC010000186.1:0-2832 GCA_012521055.1 Eubacteriales Family XIII. Incertae Sedis bacterium | reverse complement strand
TTATCACCGCAAACACCTTCCTGATTTTATCCATTAAAGCCAGCGTGCTTTCCGGTGTCATGGGTCCGTAGACTTTGTCATCGATCACCACGACGGGCGCAAGTCCGCAGGCTCCCAAACATGCTACGAGTTCAAGGGTAAACAACATGTCTGGGGTGGTGTTTTCCTTTGCAGTCAACCCTAAGTGTTTTTCCAAAGCATTCAATATGTCGTGTGATTTCTTTACATGGCAGGCCGTTCCGTCGCATAGCTTTATAACATGTTTTCCTTTGGGCTGCAGAGTAAAATGAGAATAGAATGTAGCTACACCGTACACTTTAGAAGGCGAAACCCCTAAAGCCGTCGATACAAATGTCATTATATCTTCCGGCAAATAGCTGTATTCTTCCTGCAGATCCTGTAAGATTGCGATTAATTTGTGAGGATTATGCTCATACTTGTCCAGTATGGCGCACACCTTATCAAATTTGGTGCCGATTCCCTCGCTCATTTTATACCTCCTCCTTCTTCTCCAGCTTTTCGCGCAGATGCTTAGATAATATTGCTAACGATGCAGCCATGTCTTGATTTTGAACCAGCACGTGATCCGGTACATTAAGGTGAATGGGTGCGAAATTCCAGATTGCCTGAATTCCGCCGGCTATCATCTTATCGCATATCTCCTGAGCGGATTCTGCAGGTACGGTAATGATACCGATGTGAATATTGAGTCTCTTGCATACATCCGGGAGTTTATCGATGCTCAGAATCTGCTTTCCCGCTATTTCCGTGCCGATGAGTTTTTCGTCCGATTCAAACCCCATAAGTATCTTTAATCCGTATTCGCTGAATCTCGAATAAGCCAACAATGCGCTGCCCAGTCTTCCGGCCCCTGCAATGACGGCCTCATCTACGTTGTCATAACCGAGAAACTTTTCAATATCACGAATAAGCTGTTCCGTGGCAAAACCTGTTTTAGGCTTCCCGCCTGTACTGCTCACTGCCGCAAGATCTTTTCTTACCTGTACCTCGTTAAGTCTCATAGCGCTTGCGATCATGGGCGCCGAAACATATCCGTCTTTATCCGCATAGTTTTTCAGGAAATTCAAATAGAGAGGCAACCGTTGAAGAAGCTGCTTAGAAATCGCATAAGAGCTCTTATGTTTATTGGTCATCTCTTCTCTCTCCTCGTAAACTTTCATACCAAAATCAGCATTTTTTATTCGATATAATTATACTGTTAGACAATACACAATGTCAAGATTGGGGGTTAAAAATTTATTGGAATCAGCCGTATTTCGGCGCCTGGGCACCATATTTGGTTAGTTACAAGGGTTTTGGGTATATTATTTTAATAGACAGTTACGAAAGTTGTGAAAAATGTCAAGTTGTAAAAAGTGTCAGACACCCAAATGCAACTGGATGTAAAGTGCCTGGCACTTTTACAACTTCCCTTTGAAACAGTACTGAGAGGTGCAGAAATGAAAAAAGATTTCCTGACGGCGGTAGCCGAAAGACGCAGCCACTATGCCATAGGCAATAAGGCGGTCACTTCAGACGAAAAAATAACAGATATATTGGAGCAAGCTGTGCTCCATGCCCCCTCCGCATACAACTCTCAATCTACCAGAGTGGTCCTGTTATTGGGAAAACACCATGATAGACTGTGGACAATATTGATGGATATTATGAGAGAGAGGTTGCCGGAAGAAAAATTCCCCAGAACGGAGGAGAAAATTAATGGCTTTAAGGCGGGCTACGGTACCATCCTGTTCTTTGAAGACATGGATGTGGTTCAAGACCTTGTTGATAAATTTCCTACATATGCCGACAATTTCCGAAATTGGTCCCTGCAGGGAGCCGCTATCATGGAATACATAGTATGGACGGCTCTTGAAGCGGAAGGTTACGGCGCTTCTCTTCAACACTATAACGAACTGATTGCCGATGCGATTAAAAAAGAATGGAATCTATCCGACTCCTGGCGCTTGGATGCCCAGATGCCTTTTGGCAACATCGAGGAAAAACCCGCGGATAAAAGCTTCCAGCCTGTTGACACGCGTTTGAAAATCTTCAAATAATAGGCGGTATTCACGGGGACGGTTCTTTAATTTCTTAAAATATTAAACAATCTTTTTAGAGCGTAGGGTTTCGCTCCGGCGAGTACAAGCAAGTGCCAACCGGGCAGGACGGGACGTCTAGATCGTACGGCACGCAGCGCGCAGCTTCATCAATACGAAGCTGCGCGCTGCGTGTATTACTATCTAAACGAGCCGTCCTGTGTTTATAGTTGATTAAATTTTACTTCTTATATTTATTTATTTCTCTTTCAAACTTTCTGATCGCGCTCTCCAATATCATTCTCGTATACATGACAGGATCTCTCGCGGTGGAATAGGGCGGCGAATAGGCCAGATCCAGGTGGAACAGATCCTCTGCTTTAGCTCCGGGCTTTTGCCGCAGCGGAGGTCCCAGCTGCCACTCCATCAATTACTACGATTCTCATTCCCTTTCCTCCCCTCTACTCTTGTTCATCAACCGTATGTTATCCAATGCATAAATTTATAATCTATAAAAGCATCGCTTATGTATAATATTTTTATTTACCCTCATACACCGTCAAATAAGCATGAAAAACCCAGGAATAGGCAGTTCATCCTCTTCCGTCGAAGGTTTTTTTATAGTATACTTATTTCTGTTATGAGAGGAGATGGTGTGAAAACATGAGTAACAGAGTTGCTTTAATCGGCATTGTCGTTGAGAGCCACGAATCGATAAATCGCTTGAATGAACTGCTGCACGAATACAGCAATTATATTATCGGCCGTATGGGGCTTCCTTATCCGAAACGTG
>JAAYNC010000091.1:0-1608 GCA_012521055.1 Eubacteriales Family XIII. Incertae Sedis bacterium | reverse complement strand
ATACTTAAACTTCGCACTTGTAAAAGTGCCTATGCACCTTGAAAATTCAATACTATAGGGCAATAAAACAGCCGGAATAATAGCAAAAGTCCTCCATTTTTGGTATAATTGAGTTACCAGAAACAATCTACCAGATGGAAAGGACTTATGCTATGAAAAGTATACCACAAGCTTACCAAAACGATAAGAAAGTTTCGTCATCAATTAAGTACTTCTTTAAAAAGTACAGAGTATCATCGGCCTTAAGATGCGCAAACGCCTATAAAAGCAAAGGGATATCGGCTGTATTGATTTATCAATACTTGTTTGGTCTTGTCTTTACGAACCGAAGCATGTATATGAACATGCTCATGGGTACTCACTGCGCCGGTTTCGGGAAGGATACTGTGTACAGATTCATGAACTCAAGTCATATCAATTGGATTCGATTCACAACCTGGATTAGCTCATTTATCATTAGGGAATCACTTACTCAGCTAACGGATGCTAAGCGTGTAAATGTCCTAATAATCGATGACACTTTGTATGAACGGTCGAGTTCTAAGAAAGTTGAACTTTTGGCCAAAGTCTATGATCATGTTAAGAGGACTTATAAATACGGATTTCGGCTTCTCACCCTTGGCTGGTCTGATGGCAATACTTTTCTTCCCGTCAACGGATGTCTTTTATCCACAGAAAACAGTAAAAATCGAATAAATGAAGCCGCTCCGTTGGACAAAAGATCCGTTGGTTATGCCAGAAGGAGTTTAGCACAAACCAAAGCAACCACTGTGGTTCTTGAGCTTTTATCGGTAGCTAAAAAATCCTTCATTCCGGCAACCCATGTGCTATTTGATACTTGGTTTTGTTCACCATCCTCTTTAATCGCGATTAAGGAGATAGGCTATGATGTGATAGCTATGGCAAAGAAAACATCAAAGATGCATTACCTGTACAAGGGAAAGATGCAGCCATTAACGGAGATATACAAGCAAAACAGAAAACGAAGAGGTAGATCAAGATATCTGCTTTCCGTAGAAGTTTCTCTGGTTAAAGACGGTGAATCCATTCCCGCCAGAATAGTTTATGTTCGTAACAAGAATAAGCGTAAGGATTATCTTGCACTGATAACTACTGATATGAGCATTCGCGAGGATGAGATGATTCGTATCTATGGAAAGCGCTGGAATATCGAGGTTTTCTTCAAGGTCTGTAAATCATATCTACGATTAAGCAAGGAGTGCAACTCATTGTCATACGATGCTATGACCGCACATACAGCCGTTGTCTTTACAAGATACATGATGCTGGCGATGGAAAACCGCCAGACATCTGATCCGCGAACGTTGGGTGAATTATTCCATCTTGTTTCAGATGAAATGGCGGATATTACACTGGCACAGGCTTTCCAACTGCTCATGCAGTTGTTTATAGATACAATCGCCGACAAATTATCTCTAACTTCAAAACAACTGGATCAATTGCTTGAAGTTTTCATAGCAGCCATTCCCAAGGAGCTAAAAAGATGCCTGAAGTTATGCGCATAGTGGAGTACTTTTTGGCAATTGAATAACGCCCTATATTGAATTTTCAAGGTGCATCGATATTATTGATGTGCGAAGTTTAAGT
>JAAYNC010000178.1:0-8702 GCA_012521055.1 Eubacteriales Family XIII. Incertae Sedis bacterium | reverse complement strand
TTCCGTCTTCGTAGAAGCGGCATTGATTTTTCCCGTCATCATATTGACGGCAGCCATCCTCATCGGATATTCCTCCAACAGCTATGAAAAAGTCAAAAGTCAGGTGAAGGCTCACAATGAGTTGCGGGAGGAATCTTTGGCGGATGGACGCATCGATAAAGGCGAAAGTGAATTTATCCGCAAAATTGACTTCCTGGTGGAGGAGCTATAAATGCGCGGCTGTCGTGGATATATCAGAAAGAAAAGGGGCGCTGCAACGGTTCTGCTCTGCATGGTTTTATCTTGCCTGTTGCTTCTTGTGGGGATGTTTGGAGAAGCGTCAGCCGCATTGGCTTCGCGGCCTTACGCCAACGCCATATTTGACCTGGCGGGGCGATCCATATTGTCCGAGTATGACCGTGGGCTGAAAGACCGGTACGGCATCTTCGGGTTTCGCATGGAGGAAGAAGAGGTGGAGCACAAGCTGGCGAATTACCTGCAGGAGGGATTTTCTACCGGTGCGGGAAAGACAAGCCTCCTTTCTTTACGCTTGGAGGAGATCCGGGTGGATCTTTCGGAACATGTTCTGACAAATGCGGAGCTGTTGGAACAACAAATCTTGGAGATTATGGGCGGCGGCATGCTGTTCGGCGCCTTGCATGTGTTAGACGCCTTGGAATTGATCGATAACGGCGGCCGGTCTTGGGCAAAAGAAAAGGAAAAACAAAAAGGCGACAGCAGTGACGATGGCCGGGATGACGATAATGATGATGAGGGAGGAACCCATGAGAAGAATAAACGCGTGCTGCGAAACGGCAAGATAATCCAAGGGCTGCCTTCCAGACTGCTGGCAGGTATTGACGGCGGGTTTAAGAGCATTCTGGAATTGCCTTCCCCGAGCGAATTTGGTCAGATGGCTTTTGAAGAGATTTGCATCAATCTATACATATTGAAATATTTCAGGCACAGTTTAGACGATCCCCAATGGAATAACACCTTTTTTTCTAACGAGATCGAGTACATATTATGCGGTCGGCTCAGCGATGAAACCAACCAAAACATCGTGTACCTGTCATTATTGGCCTTTCGGACTGCCATGAACGCGGCGCATATCCGTTCCGATACGGAAAAATGGGAAGCGGTGACATTGGCCGCTGCGCTGGCCGGAGGCGGCGCAGCTACCCCTGCGGCCCAGGCAGCGATAGTCGCTATCTGGGCGGGGGCAGAAGCAGCAGTGGACATGTCCCGGTTGGAGAAGGGAGAAAAATTACCCTTGTTCAAAACAGCGGAGGATTGGGTGCTCAGCTTGGAAAATGCCCTCGAGGGCATCATGAATGAGGCGGGAGAATCACCGGAAGAGCAGGAGGGACTGGACTATGAAGACTATCTGTTTCTGTTGCTCTGCTTTAAAGACAAGGAAAGCAAGTTGATCCGTATAATGGATTTGATTCAATTGAACCTAAAGGGTACGGCGGACGAGGATTTTGACATGAGCAGGTGCTATTCCGGATTTTCCTTTCGTTCTAAAGTGAAGAGGATGTCGGGGTTTCCCGGCGTGTTCAATCTGCGCAGCGGCCAATTCTCAGGCATACACGTTTATTAATACAGGTACAGGTCACGGTGGAGCAGTAGGAGAGTAGCGGGGGATTGAGATGAGCAAGAGAGGATCTCTTTTTGTAGAAACAGCCATTGTATTGCCCTTGTTTCTTTTGGCGGTACTCTCTATAAGTATTTTGATTCGGATAACGGCGGTAGAAGAAAACACTATGCGATGCTTTTCAGAGGAAGCCCAGAAGACACTAAAGGAAGCATACCTTACACAGCTGGATTTGCTTCCCGGGCAATTCGATATGGATTTCTCTGATCCCTCTGATTCCTATGACTCGATTCAGCAAAAGGGTAAAACGGGAATCTCCGAGGCTTTGGTACATGGTGCATTGCTGGAATTTCGCATTCAAAGCAGGCTTAAAGAGGAAACAGTTTCACTGAAAGATGCTTCGTTAAACAGATTTGAGTACCTGTATTCCGACGGAGAAGCATCGGGTTTGATCCATTGCGGCTTTAAATACGGGGTGGAATTGCCCTTGCCTTTGGATTTTCACAGGCAGTTGCAATTTGAACAGAGGCTGCTTTTTCGAGGCTTCATCGGAGCGGACGAAAATGGGGAAGGTATGGGGTTTGAAGCAATGGAAACCCAGGACGATGCAAACACCGTCTATGTTTTCCCTCGAGCGGGAGAAAGGTTCCACAAATCGGACTGCAGAATCATCGAAGTCTACCCGAAGGAGATGGTTTTGTCTCCTTCTGTTCGCAAAAAGTACACACCTTGCAAGATCTGCGATGCAGAAGATTTACCCTATGGGTGCCGGGTATATTGCTTTGATACATCGGGAAAGGCCTTTCATAGAGGGAGTTGTTCTACTGTAGATCGATTCGTTATCGGGATTGATGGCGAGGAAGCTATGGAGCAAGGATATACACCTTGCTATTACTGCAGAGACTGAGGCGAAAAATTCCATTGTGAACCTTGTGGTGATCCTTGTGATGAACATAGATCCAGTTATGAAAAAACTATTGGGGAACGGGGGTTTGAAATGGAGAAGGCGGAAAGCAGAAAACGGGTTTGCATAAAGGGAAACGAAACGGAAATAATTCAATTCGGAGGGGGGAGTTTTTTCGCTCTTAAGTTTGATGAGAGCCGGATTCCTTTATATCGAATAAAGATGCTTGAGAATCTTCACTGCGGAGGGCTGCTTCCCATGCATTTTCTTCGAGAAGAACAGGGCCTGCATGTATATTATGATTTCGGAGGTTTTTTGCAACTTAAAGATATGGTTGGGGAATGGGCTAAGAAGGGTAAAAATCTGGCCGCCGAAATGGCGGAGACCGTTGCTGCCTTGGCCAGGTGTCTCCTTTTGGCGGAAAACTATCTGTTTTCCTGTGAAGATTTCCTCCTGCATCCGGATGTTGTGTTTGTGCGCGTGCATACAGGTCAGGTTAAACTGGCGTATGTTCCGGAGAAGCCTGTCCCCATGGGGATTGCCGGCAAATTCGCCGGTTTTGTCAGGGGCACGGCTGAAACCGTCGGTGACGAACAGTGGGCGGCCTATGCGGGAGAAATATATCGGAGGATCATAAACAGCAACGTACCTCTTAGCGGAATTGAAAAAATACTTAGGGATGTGAGCCATGATATTTACAGTGACAACTGGCCCGAAAGATCTGCCTTGCGCCCGGCCGACGAAGGGGACATGTTGATTACCGTAGCCGAAGATAATATGTTGCTGAATTTAACCTGATCGGATCCAAAGGATCATGTTTAATGTGGCTATAATGCCGTTAATATAATGTTGTAATAACGTTATATTGGGTAGTATAGTTGTATATTTGCTAATGTGACGGTATAATAAAACGAGAGCAATGGGAGAGAGGTGTTGTATGAAAAACTTCGTTCGCAACTGGGATTTAAAAAAACATGTGGCAGCCGTGTCGATGTTCTATGCCTCCATGGCATTGGTCGGCAATGCTTTCTTTTCAAAAAAGAAGGATAATAGCGATGAGAAAAGCTGTTGTCCGGTAAAGGTGTACAAGGAAATGCCGAAAAGCCAAAAATGCTTTAACGGAATCCTTCTTGGCTGCTTTGCCGTTGATATGACGGTGAGTTATTTGCTGTTAAAAGGACTGAAAAAAATCACCGGATAAGCCGGGATATGCCCAAAGAATGTCGGCAGGCAGGATCCCTTGCTCACTTGTTTTTGCGAGGGCATTTTTTTATGCAATCCGACTCTTACATCTCGCTTCCCGCTTTTCACCTCTCACATGAATATTTTTTGCGTACATGCATGGATAAAACCGTGACACTTAATAGACTGGAAAAGGTATAGGATGTTAGGATACGTAGTGCCGGATAAGCCGGAATTGAAAATAAGGGAGTTCGAACTGTACTCCGGCTATTATTGCGGGCTCTGCAAGTCTGTCAAGCAGAGATACGGACAACTTCCCCGGATCGTTTTAAACTATGATTCAGTCTTTCTTGCTTTGGTTCTGGGCGCACTCAGTTCGAATATAGAGAATATCAAGCATGAGAGATGCCCCGTCCACCCATTGAAGAAACGCACTGTCGTATATAACGAAGCCGCAGTGGACTACGCTGCGGACATGATGTTGCTATTGGCATATTTTAATCTGAAGGACGATAAACGCGACGAGGGAGGCATAAAACCCGCCGCAGGCGTAATTTTGCTCAAAAAGACCTACAAAAAACTAATGAAAAGCTATCCGAAAAAATGTATAATGATTCAGGGAAAGCTGGAGGAATTGGCAGCCCTGGAAGAGCAGAAATGCGCCTCCCTTGACCAGGCAGCGGAGCCCTTTGCAAAGTTGATGGAAGAGGTCTTCTCCGCGGAAAGCCTGGGTTACGACAGCAAGACATTGGAACTGCTCGGTAAAATAGGGTATCATACAGGAAAATGGATCTACTTAATCGATGCCTATGACGACCTTGCGGAAAACGCGGCAAAGGGGTCGTATAACCCGCTGCTTCTGCAATGGGATTACCAACCCGGCAAAGAATCCATGACTGACTTTCGGGAACGGATCAAGGAGCGAATAGAGTTCAACCTGTTATTCTACCTTGCTGAATTATCCAAGGCCTGGGATCAGTTGGACGTTCAGCGAAACCGGGAATTGACTGAGAACATCATATATTCGGGGCTGCTCCGAAAAACAGAAGAGATACTAAAGAAAGGAACTTCAGAAGATGAAAAACCCCTATGAAGTACTGGGAATTAAAGAAGGAGCCAGCATAGAAGAGATAAAGGCCGCTTACAAGGAGCAGGTGAAGAAATATCATCCGGACCTTCACCAGGACAACCCGCTTTACGAATTAGCTCAAGAAAAGCTCCAGGAGATAAACGAAGCCTATGATTATCTGATGAAAAATGCGGGCCGTGGAGGCGGCAGCTACGGGAGTTCAAATAATGCATATAGCGGCAATCAATCCAGACAGAGCCCTGAGTTCCGTCAGGTAAGGATAGATATAGATCGCGGCAACCTGAAAGCTGCAGAGGAGGCGTTGGAACGCAGCAGCAACAGAGGCGCCGAATGGTACTTTTTAAAAGGCATGCTTTTCCTGCGTAAGGGCTGGTACGACGAAGCCGTAAGCCACGTGCAGACGGCTGTCAGCATGGATCCGGGCAATATGGAATACAGGATGGCCATGAACAGCATAATACAGGCTTCAAGCGGTTACCGGACAACGGCATACGGCAGGGGTTACAGCAACATGAACGACGAGCTTTGCAGGATGCTTCAGTGTTACTGCTGCGCCGATTTGCTTTGCGATTGCATTTAAACTGATTCAAAAGAATATATCTTTTATACCTCTGCAATCAAGCTAAGGGAAAAGGGGAAATCATGCCCTTATAACGACTATGCAGGCTAGGAACGGAAGGGACGGGAATGCGGCAACAACAAAGGCTAAGAACAAAAACTACCGCTCTGGGCGGCATAATGCTGGCGCTTTCAGTGGTCACCCTCTTTCTTGCCAGCTTTGTGCCGGGATTTGAGCTGACTCTCTATGCCGTCAGTTCGCTGTATACCGCTGTCATGATCATGGAAACGAGGGTTAAAGGCGGAGGACTCTTTTATATAGCCTCGTCCATACTGGCTTTGCTTCTGGTTCCCAACAAGGCGGCGGTCCTGCCTTATCTGTTCTTTTTCGGGCTGTATGGAATCGTAAAATTTTATATTGAAAAAATCAGGAAACAACCCGTTGAGATTATCCTGAAACTGATATTTTTCAACGCAAGCATCGGGTCCGGCATCCTGTTGTTCAAAGCAGCGTTTCTTGGAAATATCCATCTTCCCGAGTATTCCAATATTCTGTTAGTTTTGGGCGCTCAACCCCTGTTCCTCCTCTACGATTACATATTTACTCTCCTTATCGCATTCTATAAAAAGCGCTTTTCAAAGGGGCACTAACTACTCTTTTCGCATATTTTCCCAACTTGTCTCATAAGGATAGACAAACGGGAAACGAAAAGAGGGTTGAGGGATGAGTAAGAGAAGATATACTTATAGAAACAAGCCTTTTGGGCAGGGATTTCTGGTCTTTGTCATAGTGGCCATCCTGGCAGTGGGAGCGGGGTACGGCCTTACCGAGTACGTGGTCAAACCTTTTTTCCTGGGAGAGGACATTAAGGCTTCGGAAGAAAATCCTTCCCAAGAGGATTTTAACGGTTCCTCTATTATTATAGACCAACAGGATATAAATGATATAAATTCCAAGGACCAGGAAACTTCTGCTCCGGTGGCGGGGGAGCCTGCCACGCTGCAGCAACAGCAGCAAAACGGCGGTACAAGCACGGCGAACCTGCTATATTGCGTGCAGTACGGCAGTTTCAGCGATCAGGCAGGGGCTGAAGCCATGGTCTCGACTTTGACAGATGCTGAGATAGCGGTTATGGTAATACAGAAGGACGGATCCTATAAAGTTCTCGGCGCTCCTCATATGACGAAAGACGAGGCGAAAGCATCTCTTGAAAGAACAAAAGCCGTTGCCGGGGACGATCTCTTTGTCACCACAGTGGAGGTACGATTGCAATGATCCCTTTATCCACCAGGATGCGGCCGGAAAGTCTGGATGAATTTGTTGGACAAGACCACTTCATGTATAAGGGGTCTCTGTTTTACAATGCCATAAAGAACAAAACCTTTGATTCCGCCATCTTTTTTGGCCCGTCCGGGACAGGAAAGACTACCCTGGCCAGGTTGATTGCCCAGGAAATGGATTCAGATTTTTTTGAGCTCAACGCATCAACCACCGGAACCAAAGAGCTCAAAGATGTTTTGGAACAGGCAAAAACCAAGTTTTTCGGCCTCCAAAAGGAAAAGACCTATCTTTATGTAGACGAATTTCATCGATGGAACAAACTTCAACAGGACTCGCTTCTTAAAGCCCTGGAGGAGGGTGTGGTCCGGTTTATAGGCAGTACTACGGAAAATCCGTATTTTGCTGTGAACAACGCCATACTGAGCCGGGTAAGGTCCATCTATGAATTTAAGAGGCTCAGTACGGGAGATATTCTCAAGATCCTGCATGGGGCCTTAAAAAATAAAGAGCGTGGTTTAGGCAACCTCTCGCTGAAATGGGATGAAGAGGCGCTGTATGCCCTTGCGGATTTAGCCGGAGGGGATGCCAGGGTTGCTTTGGACACCCTGGGATTTATCGCCGACAACTTAAAGAGCGGTGAAGTAATAAACCTTGGCGTGGTGGGAGAGGCCATGCAGAGGCAGATGACTTTTTACGATCGAAAAGAGGACAAGTTCAACCTGCTTTCGGCGCTGCAGAAATCCATTCGGGGAAGCGACCCCGACGCATCGATTCATTACCTGGCAAGGCTCATCGAAGGCGGTGCGGACATGAATACCATCGGCCGCAGGCTGCTCGTAATAGCCAGCGAGGATATAGGCATGGCTTATCCCCAGGCAGTTTCCATCGTCACATCTTGCGTTCAGGCGGCCCAGATGGTAGGTTTCCCCGAGGCGAGAATCAACCTTGCCCATGCAGTCATACTCCTCGCTTCATGCCCAAAATCAAATTCCGCCATAGTGGCAATAGAAAGGGCGGCGGAGGACCTTCGAACGAAAAATATAGACGATGTCCCGCTTCACTTAAAGGACAGCCATTATGAGGGAGCAAAACAGAGAGGCATCGGAATTTATTATAAATATCCCCATGCATACGGAGGGTACGTTGAGCAGCAGTATTTGCCGGACAATCTATATAAAGCAAAGGTAAAATATTACGAACCAACTGAAAACGGAAAGGAAGGTGCTTTCAAGAGATATCTTGAGAGTCTCAAGAATCTCAAAAGCAATAGAGATGGAGATTAAATTAGCGAAGCATTCCGGATTTTGCTTTGGCGTCCGTGAAGCCATTCGAAAAACGGAAGAACTCATAGAGAAAAACGACGGAAATGTACGGATATACACTCACGGTCCATTGATCCACAACAAAGCTGTAACAGATGATTTGAACCGTCACGGCGTGGAGATCCTCGAAAAGTTATCCGATGCGCAACCCGGTTCTATCGTGGTAGTCCGGTCTCACGGCGAACCGGAGTCTTTTTATGAAGAAGCGGAGCGGCTGGATCTGGAAATAGTGAACGCCACATGTCCCTTTGTATCAAAGATTCACAGGCTTGTAAAAGATGCCCGCCAGAAGGGAAGAAATATAGTTGTGGTAGGAGATGGGGCTCACCCGGAAGTAAAGGGAATTGTTGGATGGGCAGGTCCCGATTGCACCGTAATCAACAGTCTGGAAGAAGCAAAAAAGATCGATCATGATCATATAACGCTGGTTGCGCAGACCACTATAACCGGAGATCTTTGGGACAGTATTGTGGACTATCTTGAGAAGGAAAAAACCGATGTAATCGCCCTGCGCACCATATGCAACGCAACGGATAAAAGGCAGAAAAGCTGCGAAGAACTTGCCAAAGAATCCGATGTAATGATCGTCATCGGCGATCGGAACAGCGCCAATTCGAGGAAGCTGTTTGAAATCGCAAAAAAGAACTGTAAAAAATCCTTCTTTATAGAAAATATAAATGATTTACCATTGAAACAAATCGAAATATGCGATAGAATAGGGATTGCGGCAGGTGCATCAACTCCTGAACGCATTATTAAGGAGGTCATTTCCACTATGAGTGAAGCTA
>JAAYNC010000227.1:0-10211 GCA_012521055.1 Eubacteriales Family XIII. Incertae Sedis bacterium | reverse complement strand
TTCGGCCAGCAGGGTTACGGCTACAACGTCAGGAGCCTGTTTTCGCAGATAGGGCTGATCCTCGGGCTGGACAGGGAGTACAGGATGGTTATTGTGGGCTGCGGCAACCTGGGACAAGCCATTGCCAATTACGCAAACTATTATAAAAGAGGCTTTATAATAACGGCCATGTTCGATGTCAACCCGAAAATTATAGGGATCAGGATAAACGATATAGAGGTTCAGGATTACGAAAATCTCGACGAATATCTCAAGAATAATCCCACAGATATCGGTATTATATGTACAACAAAGAACAGCGCTCAGGATGTGGCAAATAAATTGGTGGCTGGCAAGGTGAAAGGAATCTGGAACTTCGCTCCCACAGACATCGAAGTCAGTGACGACGTTGTGTTGGAGAACGTGCATCTCAGCGACAGCCTCAATACTCTGACGTATTATATCAACCACAAGGACCGCGCGTAAATGCCGGGCGCCGGCAGACCGGAAGACAATATATTTAAACGATCCGATATAAACTTGAGACAAAAAAAGAAATAACCGTTTCTCAACGAAACGGTTATTCAGTCTTTATCAGATGGCAACCTATTCGCTTACCGGAGCATCCACGGGACATACGTCTGCGCAGGCGCCGCAATCGATGCACTTGTCAGGGTCAATGGTATAAATGGGATCGCCTTCCGATATGGCCTCTACGGGACATTCGGGAGCGCAGGCTCCGCAGGCTATGCAGGATTCGTTGATAACGTAAGCCATTATTGATAATCCTCCTTTAAGTATTGTCTGCTTGTGTTACGACCATGCAAGCCAATTATAACAGAGCACTGCTAAATAAACAACATTTTGTTGAGTTATTGAGGAACCGCCATGAAGATCTATGGGTTCTACGGGAAGAGCGGAACTGGAAAAAGTTACCATGCAATGGGCCTCTGCAAGGAATTGGATTTGGAAGCCATCATTGACGATGGCTTGTTTATCTATGGAAACAGGGTGCTGGCGGGGATTTCCGCCAAGCGGCAAAATACGAAGATAAAGGCCATTAAAACTGCGCTTTTTACCGACGTGGAACATTGCAGAGAAGTGAGGAATAAAATTCAGGAGGTGAATCCTCCCGGAATACTGATATTGGGCACTTCCCAAGAGATGGTTCATAAGATCCGGGAGCGTTTAGGGCTTCCCGAGCCGGTTAAAATGATTTCAATAGAGGAAATCACGACGGAAAGTCAGCGGGAGACTGCAAAAAAACAGAGAAAGGAACTGGGAAAACACGTCATTCCCGCTCCCACCTTTCAGATAAAAAGGCAGTTCTCCGGCTATTTTCTTGACCCTTTGCGCATATTCCGGAGCAGGGGAGGTAAAACCACCTATGCAGAGAAGACGGTGGTGAGACCGACATACAGCTATCTTGGAGATTACGATCTCTCGGATAAGGTCATCACCGATATTGCAACTTACATCGGGGAAAGGATTCCGGGTGTGGAAAACGTGATTCGGGTCAGCGTGGAAAGCAGTGATGAGGGGGTTCGGATCATCATCCTCGTGATTATGAAGTACGGAGCTATGATTGTCAATGTGGCCAAGGAGCTCCAAAGGAAGGTATCGGAACAGGTAGAAGCCATGACCGCCTTCAACATCATATCAGTAGACATTGATGTGAGGGGCATAAAATAGTCGGTAATATAAAACGCAGGCGGTGGAGGGAAATTGGCAGGTGGAAGAATTCTGGCCCCGACTAATATAGATAAAAAATTTGGAAAAACTATTGACAATCTGAAACGAGTGTATTACAGTATTGTTAGCACTCCACAATGTTGAGTGCTAACAATATTAATAAGGACTTTATTTATATTAAAAAACTAAAACGGAAGGAGATTTGGGAATGAATATCAAACCATTGGGCGACAGAGTTGTCATTAAACGATTGGAAGCTGAAGAGAAGACCAAGAGCGGTATTGTACTTCCCGGTCAGGCGAAAGAACAGCCCCAGATGGCCGAAGTCGTGGCAGTTGGTCCCGGCGGAATGGTTGACGGGAAGGAAGTAAAAATGGAAGTAAAAGTAGGAGATATTGTCATCTTCTCAAAATATGCAGGTACCGAAATCAAATACGATGGCGAGGAATACACCATAGTATCTCAGAGAGACATCCTTGCAATCGTCTAAGTGAGATCCATGGAAATGTTCCAAGGCGTTGAATCGAGGAATCGATTAGACGGACACTAGAAATATTGGTACAGAAAGGGAGATAGAAAATGGCGAAAGAAATCAAATTTGGCGAAGAAGCGAGAAAAAAGCTATTAACCGGAGTAGATAAACTCGCAGGTACAGTAAAAATTACTCTTGGCCCAAAAGGTAGAAACGTTTTACTTGAGAAGAAATACGGCAGCCCGATGATCACCAACGACGGTGTGACCATCGCAAGGGAGATCGAGTTGGAAGATGCATATGAGAATATGGGCGCACAGCTTGTAAAAGAAGTAGCTACGAAGACCAATGACGTAGCCGGTGACGGAACCACCACCGCTACCCTGCTTGCCCAGGCTATTATCAGAGAAGGTTTCAAAAACGTAGCTGCAGGCGCAAACCCCATGATACTGAAGAAGGGTATCCAGGGAGCCGTTGAAGTAGCTGTAGAAGAAATTAAGAAAATCTCCATTCCTGTTAAAGGAAAGCAAGAAGTTGCACAGGTTGCTTCAATTTCTGCGGGAGACGAAGAAATCGGCAATCTGATTGCTGATGCCATGGAAAAAGTAGGAACAGACGGCGTAATCACCGTTGAGGAATCCAAGTCCATAGGCACCACTCTGGAAGTAGTTGAGGGTATGCAATTTGACAGGGGTTACTTGTCCGCATATATGGTAACAGACGCAGAAAAGATGGAAGCAGTGCTTTCCGATCCTTACATTTTAATTACCGACAAGAAGATCACCAATATTCAGGATATACTGCCCATTCTGGAACAGATCGTACAGCAGGGCAAAAAACTCCTCATCATTGCGGAAGATGTTGAGGGTGAATCATTAGCCACAATAGTTGTAAACAAACTGAGGGGCACCTTTGAATGCGTAGCCGTGAAAGCTCCCGGATTTGGCGACAGAAGAAAAGCCATGTTAGCCGATATTGCCACTCTTACAGGCGGTACGGTTATCTCCGATGAGCTGGGCTATGACCTGAAAGAAGCTACTCTGGATATGCTTGGAAGAGCAGCTACAGTCAAAGTTAACAAAGACAATACGGTTATCGTGGACGGTGCCGGCAATCCTGATGATATTAAAGCAAGAATCGCGCAGATCAAAACCCAGATTGAAGAGACAACTTCCGATTTCGATCGCGAGAAGCTTCAGGAAAGACTTGCCAAACTGTCCGGCGGCGTAGCGGTAATTCAGGTTGGTGCGGCTACGGAAACTGAACTCAAGGAGAAGAAGCTGAGAATTGAGGACGCTCTTAACGCAACGAGGGCGGCTGTTGAAGAAGGAATCGTTGCCGGCGGCGGAACTGCTTTCATAAACGTGATTCCCTCCGTGGCCAAGTATGTGGATGGATTGAACGGCGACATGAAAACGGGAGCCAACATCATCATGAGAGCTCTTGAAGAGCCCATCAGGCAGATCGCAGAAAATGCCGGTTTGGAAGGCTCCGTGGTAGTAGCCAAAGTTAAGAGCGAAAAGCCGGGCGTCGGTTTCAACGTAGAAAACGAGAAATATGAAGATATGGTGAAAGCCGGTATCGTGGATCCTGCAAAGGTTACCAGATCCGCACTTCAGAATGCCGCATCCGCATCCTCCATGCTACTCACCACTGAGGCGGGCGTTGTGGATATCAAGGAAGAGAATCCTCCCATGCCACCCATGGGCGGCGGCGGAATGGGCGGCATGATGTAATGCCCGGTCAAATTTAAGCCTATTCATCTAAAGAAGAATCGTTAAACCATTTAAATAATAGAACGGAAAAAGGACACTTAGTAAAGGTGTCCTTTCAGACTGTAGACAAAGTCGCAGAAGAAAGAGAATCTCTTCTGCGGCTTTTCTTATGCAAATAACCTTAGAAATGTTGAAATTTAAACATGTAATGACATTTTTATGATATAATTAAATCATAGCGAGGTGGGCTTACTTTTGCATGCATGAATCTTAAAAAACTAGCAAGATGAAAAGAAGGAAAGGGCTATTAGACCCCATCCTGTGGGGTGGCATTTGTTTTGTTGCCCCATCTCAAAAATTCCGGTGTGAACGGAGCGGTTAAGTGGATAAACAAGCAGAAAGTGATTTTGGCGATGAATGACAGAAGAAAATATGCTGACACGTTTTGGTTCAGCCTATTCCACGAAATTGGTCATGTTTTTCAAAAAAAGGTGGCTATGCTGATTGTCAGTCAGGATCCCCAATACATGGATGACACAAATAGAAAACTTGAATAGGATGCGGATGAGTTCTCTCGGAATTATTTAATTCCGCCAAAGCAGTATGACAGATTTTTAGAACAAAAGGATTTTTCGCGATCCTGCTGTATTACGGTTTGCCGAAGAGATCTGTATACATCCGGGAATTATTGTGGGCAGACTGCAAAAAGATAGTAAAGTAGGCCATGATAGCCCGCTGAACCGACTCAAAGAAAAATACCAAATAATTTGCTGAGAACCATATATAAACATAAACTTGAAAGTAATAATAAAGTAGTTTGATGCTCGATTGTGATGTACAATCATCTTATCTGGATCTTGTCTGGGGTGGTCCGGCGCTGGATATAAATCAAAACTAATTGATATTATTCCAATGGTGTGTGATACTAAAATATATTTAGATGTTTGGGATGGGGGAAAATGAAAAAATGTCAAAAAGGTCATAAGAAAGTTTTGTTGATTTTTTCGGTAGCCGCGGTGCTTTTGATGTCTGTTCTGGCGGCGGGATGCGGTTCGGATGTAACGGATGGAGAGGATCCTTTGTTTGAGGATGAGACTCCTTTGTTAAAAGTAGGGCTCATGCCGGCGGTGGATTCAGCCCCTGTTTTGCTGGCTGAGAAGAACGGTTACTTTGAGGAACTGGGCTTGGATGTTGAGGTGCAGATTTTCAATAACCCGCAAGACAGGCAGAGCGCTCTTCAGACCCATAATATTGACGGCACCATAACGGACCTGATTGCGGTGGCCGTAAACGTGGACGGAGGGTTTGACATCAAAGCCACGACTACGACAAACGGCGTATTTCCGGTGCTTATGAAGGAAGGCACCGACCAGAAGAAAGAAATCAAAGTGGGGATGATGGAGGTCAGCGTCACCAATTTCCTGATCGATGAATGGCTGGGTGCCGATTATATCATAGAAAAAGTGTATATCAACGACATTCCGGCCAGGCTGGCGGCCATTGAAAGCGGCCAACTGGATATGGGGCTGTTCCCCGAACCCATGGCGTCCATGGGTGAGCTCAGCGGGCTGATAAAGAAAAATTATGAGCCGGAAGACGGGATTTGCCCGGATGTCTTGGTCTTCACCGGGAAAGCATTGAGTGAGAAAGAGAAGGCCATCAAACTCTTTCACGAAGCCTATAACAAAGCGGTGGATGAAATCAATAAAAATCCGCAGCTGGCAAGGGATATTCTGATGGAAAAGATGCCGACTCTGAACCCGGAGATCAAGGATAAGATGATGCTTCCCGAGTACACGAAGGTGTCCTTGCCGGACAATGGGTATATTGACAAGATCATTCAATGGACCTCCCAGGTTATGCAGAAGGAATTGCTGGTCAGCGCGGAGGATTTGGTGGAAAGAAAGTTTATTGAAAAATGATAACGATTCATACAAAAAATCAAAAGGGACAGTCCCTTTTGATTTCCCTTTTGATTTCATCGTAAGAAAGTTGTAGAAGAATGATACAGATCAGGAATCTCGGAGTAAACTATGGCAATGAAATTGCCTTGGAAAATATTAATCTGGATATTCCCAGGAACAGAACCTGCGCAATTATAGGACCTTCGGGCTGCGGCAAGACGACCCTGCTGTACACCATGGCAGGGCTTCTTGTACCGTCTTCGGGGAAAGTTCTGATAAACGGGGAAGAGGTCAGGTCCACCCGGAAGGAAACCAGCGTTATTCTCCAGAACGGAGGGCTTCTTCCCTGGAAGACGGTTTGGGACAATGTGGCCCTCGGCCTGAAGGCAAGAGGCGTGGATAAGGTCGCAATCGACGGGAAAGTCAGCTCCATCCTGGGAGAGTTAGGGATTTTGGAGCATCGTGATAAATTCCCCAATCAGCTTTCCGGCGGCCAGAGACAGAGGGTTGCCATCGCAAGGACCCTGGTGCTGGAACCGGACCTTCTCCTCATGGATGAGGCCGCTTCGGCCCTTGATGCGATAAACAGGGAGCATATCCAAAACCTGATTTTGAAGTTGTACATAAAAAATCCGGTCACCATGGTACTGATAACGCACAGTATAGAGGAAGCGGTTTTTCTAGGACAGACCATTGTTGTTATGGAAAGGGCTGCCATCAGGCACAAGATCGAGAATCCCTATTTCGGCGATGAGGATATCCGCTCGAAGCCGGATTATTATAATATCTGTCTCGAAGTTCGGAAGTGGCTTGACAGGAACCAGAGTGAGGACCAGGACAAGGACCAAGAGCTGAGCGAGGGGCATGGCGCGGAGCCGGCCAGGGAGGAGGTTGGGAAATGAAGGTTTTCAAGAAACTCCTTCAGAGCAGAAGCCTGTTTGGATCTTTGGCCATTTTGGTCCTATGGTACATCTTGCATCTGGCCATCGGATCGAACATCATTCCCGGGCCTTTTGAGACAATCGTTACATTTTTGCATCTTATGACGGGACCTCTTCTGCTGCATATTTTGAGCAGTATTTTGAGAATTACTGTGGCAATTGCGCTGTCCATGGGCATCGGCATACCTCTGGGTCTGTGGATGGGTCTTTCTAAAAGAGCCGATTCGTTCATTTCCCCCATAGCATACATCCTTTATCCGATTCCCAAAGTGGCGTTCCTGCCGCTTTTCATGGTGCTCTTCGGCCTGGGAGACACTTCAAAGATCATCCTGATCCTGTCGATCATCGTCTTTCAGATCATTCTGGCTGTCCGGGACGGTGTGAAGGAGATCCCTCAGGAGTATTTTTATTCGGTGGCAACCTTAGGGCTTAACCGGCGGCAGGTCTACGGCAACCTTGTATTTCCGGCGGTGCTTCCGAAGATCATGTCTGCCCTTAGGGTGAGCATCGGGGTAAGCATTGCCACCTTGTTTTTCAGCGAGAACTATGCCACGACTTACGGGATCGGCTACTTTATTATGAACTGCTGGGTCATGGTGGATTACGTGGAGATGTTCGCGGGGATCCTGGCCATGAGCCTCATGGGAACCTTTATTTTTAAGGCAGTGGATTGGGCGGAAAGGAAGGTCTGCCCTTGGATCCGGAAAGATTCGGCTGCTGCCTGAGGCGCCGCATCCGGAAAGATCTTATCAGATTTGAAAGAGAAGAAAGCATGATAGAATACACCTTGATTCGATCAAAACGCCGAACCATGGCGATACATATTAAAAAAGACATTACGTTGGAGGTTCGCGCTCCGCTGAAAACGCCGAAAGCAGAGATCGACCGCTTTGTGATGTCGAAACGGGACTGGATTGAAAAGCATCTGGCTGCAATAGCGCAGCAGGCCGATAACAGGGCGAGGTTCTCTATAAGATACAACGACACATTATCCCTGCAAGGCAGAGAATATCCGATAATCGCCAAAGAGGGAAAACGTGCAGGGTTTGACGACCAATGTTTTTTCCTGCCTCCCGCTTTGCCTCCGGATGAGATTAAACGGGTAATTATTCAAGTGTACAGGGCGGTTGCGAAGGAGATCCTTGCGAATAAGGTAAACGACTATTCAAAACAAATGGGCGTTATGCCCGCCGCAGTGAAAGTAAACAGCGCAAAGACTCGCTGGGGAAGCTGCAGCGGTAAAAACATCATCAACTTCTCTTGGCGGCTTGTCATGGCCGACGATGATGTTATAAATTATGTTGTTGTGCATGAGCTGGCTCACATTCGGGAGCACAATCATTCCGAAAGGTTCTGGAGGGTGGTCGCGTCGGTGTTGCCCGATTATGAGAGAAGGCGGAAGAAACTAAAGGAATTCCAACGGAAACTTGCCAACGAGGATTGGGATTAAAAGAAACAGGATCCCAACTTTTTTAAAAAATGGAAAGGTTTTCTTTTAAAAGAATATCGTACTAATATTAAAGAAAAAGCAGGATATTTAGACATTTTTATTTTAAAAATGGAACGATTTTCTTTAATAACAAAGAAAATCATGACAGAACTAAATAAGAGGTGAGTTGATGGATATATTTACAAAACTGGCAAAGTATCCGGTTTTTACGGTTGAAGAAGTAAAAAAACTTTCGGGAGGACAGGATGGACAAGAGGGATTTTGATTAAGTTGGCGACGGAGTTTGTTCGAAATTCCAAGGGAAACGTGATAGAACCTTAGGCGATTTGTTCGGAGACAAACTCAAGGATTTTTTGAAAAAATAACAAAGCAGTTCCCCGTTGATGTAAAAAGTGTCGATGTAAAAAGTGTCAGACACCAAATACAACAAGTTATAAAAAGTGTCAGACACCAAATGCAATTAGTTTGTCAGACAATAGATGGACGCAGGGTTTCCGCCGAAATGCGTGATCCTTACATTTATGGCTCAAGGGAATAGTGCAATATGATGCTGTTTATGGTATTATTTTCCCAACCGGCGGCCTTTTTAATTTGAGGTCTTTCGTGTGGGGAAGGGGTTATGATGGAAATACAATGTGATAAGTGCAAGCAAACCTTTGAAGATGGACATTGCGAAAGGTGCGGGCGCACAATTGCGGAGATAATCGAAGAAGCGGAGATAGAGATAGAGGCAGAGCCGAAACAGAGTTTAGCTCAAAAAGGTGTTTTTAACAACGGAAACACTATGACGGCGTTGGGGATTTTATTTGCTGTATTGGTAATTATAATGTATATTTTTTTCTATAGATAAGAAGTTATTAGGGACGGTTTTTTTGTTTCTGCGTATATTTGCACTCAAAAAGAAGCGTCACTTATGGTTTCTTAATGATTTCCAGAGGGGGACGTAATGGTTATCGGTACACTTAAGATAAAAATTCATATACCCTGGGCTCATTCCCTTAAGGAAAAGCGCAAGGTTGTAAAGAGTATTTGCGCGAAAGTACGAAATAAATTCAATGTATCGATGGCGGAGATAGAGGACCAGGATATTCATCAATTTATAGGTTTAGGTATTTCCTATGTTACGACTGACAATGCACAGGCTGACAGCATATCCGACCATGTGCTCAATTTTATTGAGGGCAATATTGAAGGGAGCATAATTCAGATAGAACGAGAAATACTCTAATAATCCGGAACTCTTGGCTGCGATTCCAACCCCTCCGACCGCGTTGTGCCTCCAAGCTGCAACGGAGGGCCTTTTTATTTGTGGAATTAACAAAAAATCAAAAGGGACAGTCCCTTTTGGTTTTTGTATTTGGTGTCTGACACCAAATACAACTTGTTGTAAAAAGTGTCAGACACCGAATACAAGTTGGAAATTAATTTCCTGTTTTGTGGAAAAACTTCTTCCGATTGGGGCGGTATTCGTGACCTACAATTGAAATTTCAGGAAGATACAGATCAAAATTCACTGGCATAGGAATTGCAAAATTAATTATTGATGCACAAGGGGCCCAAGGGATGAGGCGCGAATGCCTTTGGCTTTAAACAATAATCTATAAGTTATAAAAGGGGCCCATATTAAGAAAGGGTGATATTATGACAAAAAAAGTTGAAGAAAGGGCAGAACTTAAAAAGGTCATGAACCTTAAGGACGTCATGTCACTTGCCTTTGGGACCATGATCGGTTGGGGCTGGATTATGCTGGCCGGCGTCTGGGTTGCCGCAGCAGGGGTTGTCGGCGCTGTGGCTGCTTTTATCATCGGCGCCATACTTTGCATTTTTGTCGGACTTACTTATGCCGAGTTGACACCGGCATTGCCTCTTGCGGGTGGGGAACTTGTATTCGCTTACCGTGGTCTGGGTTATAAAGCTTCCTGGTTCACCGGCTGGATGATCACCTTCGCTTATGTGGGAGTGGCAGCTTGGGAAGGGCCGGCAATGGTTACCGCCATTGACTATATCATCCCATTGCCCAGGTTTGGCTATCTTTGGACGGTAGCGGGGTTTGATGTG
>JAAYNC010000200.1:0-2683 GCA_012521055.1 Eubacteriales Family XIII. Incertae Sedis bacterium | reverse complement strand
GAAGCGGACATCAGCAAGGTGACCGACGTCGCCGCCACTGCTTGGTATGCCAAGGATATGGCAAAAGCCGTAAAGATGGGCACCTTTGCTTATGACACAAAAATGCGTCCCAATGACAAGATAACAAGGGAGGAAGCCTTTGCCGTGTTGGCCAGAGCCTTTAAGCTGGCAGGTTCCGATGCGGAATACAAAGCGCTGAACAAATTCTCAGATAAAGCAGATATTGCAGCCTGGGCATTGAAAGATCTGGATGGTATGGCCGCAGCCGGTTATATTCAGGGCTTCTACGGCAAGCTGAACCCCAAAGCCAACATCACCAGAGCAGAGTTCGCGGTCGTGATGGATAATTTGGTGAAGCAGTACATCGATAAGGCCGGAACCGTGACAGAAGTAGTTGCCTCCGGTAATGTGGTAATTCGCGTTCCCGGTGTGACGCTCCAGAACGTGACGATAAAAGGTGATCTTGTTATCGCTGACGGCGTGGGCGAAGGAGACGTAACCCTCGATAGCGTCAAGGTTGAGGGCAGAACCGTAATCCGCGGCGGCGGCGAAAACTCCATTATCATTAAAGGGAATTCCGATCTTGGCAGAGTAATCGTTTCCAAGGTCGACGGCAAAGTGCGCATAGCCGTCGAAGGCAATGCGAACGTTGAAATCATATATGTAGATGACGGCTCTGATGACGTTATCGTTGAAGGAACCATCGGTACCCTTGAAGTTGCAGGAGACGGTATTACCGTTACCGCAGTGGGAGCAACCCTGACCAACGGTGTTATCAGCGGTGACAACTCCCGCATCGTATTGGATGCCGGATCCACACTTAAAGAAGGCGCGATCAATGGAAACGCCTCCGTCATTACTGTAAATGCAGGAGCTACGGTTGATAAAATCACAGTCAGCGCTGCCGGCGCCAAAGTAGAAGGAACCGGTACCGTTAAAACCGTAGTACTCACAAGCGATGCGAAAGATGTTGTCGTCACAACTCCGGGAACAAAGATTGAAGAAGAGCAAGGTGAAGCTCCGGGAACCGGCGGTGGTGGCGGTGGCGGAAGTAATGTGCCGACGCCTTCGATGAGCATTGCGGGAATATATATTGATGGTGAAAAAAGAGATGATATTTACAATGCTAGTGAAAACTTATACACAATACCAGATGATGCAGAAAAAAATAATACTGGCATCGATGTTACAATTGGAAATACGACCAACGTATCATACAGCGTAAGTATCGACATAAAAAAAGGTTCCAATAGCGTTGCGCATGCAGAAGCATCTGGCATACAGGGAGTTTATATCGCGGCTTTGAGTGATTATGGCGCGGTAACATTTGATGATATTGGAAGAATGTTTGACAGGTTAGGCACAACACGATCCGGGTGGTATAAGGATGGGAATGGAGCAACTATTACTCTTGAAACCGATGAAGCAGCATTTACGGAAGCGATAGATACGTTATTTGATCGCATGGGACCGTCGGATGTTTATACAGTAACGGTAAGATTAACTCCGGCAGGTGGAAGTGCAGGAGAATTATCATTTAACGTGACCAGAGCTTACTAGTTCCTATCTCAGAAAGTTGCGTCAATCGATATGTAATTACGTAATAATAAAATAGGGTAGGCAATTCTGCCTACCCTATAAACTGAAAGAACGTTTTTATAATAGAACTTTTGCATTGACAAGGTGAGCAGTATAGCATGGCCAAAACCAATAAAAGGAAAACAAGAATATTCATTTTGTCAGTCTGCATCCTGTTGGTGTTAATTGCGGCAGTTGCCTTTTTTGGCCATCAATTGCTGTTTAATAATCTTGATCAGGATGAGAAAGCTGCTATTGACGATGAAGTGGGAAAGATCACCCAGTCTATCGTCGAGGAAATCCTGAACAGCGATACAGATTATTTCTCAGAAACTGCCGGAACGGATAGCGGAGAGAATGCAGAAGGGTCTCCTCAAACAAGTCAAAGTGAAGGGGAACCGAATAGCCAGCCCGACTCGAAAGAGGATCGAATTGCCAGCGTGATTGCTAAATATGAGAACGGTTTTGAAAAGCTTAAAAGAGAAGCAGATGCAATACTGGCAAGACTTGTGGAAGAAGTCAAAGCAGATTATAAAGCTTTAATAGCTTCCGGCGGAGGAAAGACAGACTTGATTCGGCTTGGCGCTTCCTACACCAATAAGGTGAATGCTTACGAATCCAGCTTTGATTCCGGTGTAACGCTGCTCCTTTCTAAAATGGGCGAAGACCTCAGGGCGGCTGGCATGCCCGAAGGAGAAGTAAAAGACTATATCAGACGTGTGGAAGCGGAATATAAGGAGATAAAAGAAAAGCGGCAGGCTCAGATGCTTGATAAGGCAAAAGAGTACTTATAATTGTTTTCATTAATTTCTTGCAGGAGGACCATTTTATATGGCGGACTTGGAATACACTCAATATGGCGATCGGATGCAAATTGAAGAAGGCTACAGCATACGGGAACTGATTGATATATTACTGGCTCATTTAAAAATGATATTGATCATTACCATTGTGGCCGGGCTGCTGGCTTTCGTCATCAGTCAGTTTTTTATCACTCCCCAATATGAAGCCAGCGTAAAACTTTTTGTAAACAACTCCAGAGCGGGGCGTGCGGACACCACCAGTATAAGCGACCTCAATGCTTCGGAGCGTCTGGTCAATACAT
>JAAYNC010000182.1:0-1578 GCA_012521055.1 Eubacteriales Family XIII. Incertae Sedis bacterium | reverse complement strand
TCTCCCTTCCTGCGAAGGACCTTTGCCAAATCATAGAGCCGGCAGATAAAGAGACCCTTTCACATATGTGGTTTTCCTGCACACATTATCTGCTGCCCTTATCATAAGGTACCGCAACCGCTCTGGGTGCCTGCGAAGATTTGGAACTGAAGGCCAGCACTATTAAGGTTGCGATGAACGGTATCATCTTATACACATCGCTTGGAATCTGTGACGTGGACAGAAACGGGATGACGGAGTAGGCTGAAGCGATGGTCTTCATCAGTCCGAAAAAGAATGCGGCAAACAGAACGCGAATCGGCTTCCATTGCCCGAAAATCATAACCGCAAGAGCAAGGAATCCATAGCCGGACACAGTGGCGTTGAACTGGGTGGATGTAGGAACGACGAACACCAGTCCCCCCAGTCCGGCCAAGCCTCCGGATATTATGACACCCGCATAGCGCATCTTATATACATTAATTCCTACTGAATCGGCCGCATGGGGATGCTCCCCGCAAGCCCGCAGACGCAGTCCGAACCTGGTCTTGTACAGCACGATTGTCGAAACCACAAGTATGAGCAATCCGATATACGTGGTAATGTAAGCATTTCTAAAGAAAAGCCCGCCCAGAATGGGAATGTCACCTAATATGGGCACAGATGCTATACGGAAGGTGTTGCTGAAAGTGATCTGCTGCACGCTGTTTTCCTGAATCATACGGGCAACGTAGATAGCGAATGCCGGCGCAAACATATTTAAGGCGGTACCGCTGATAATCTGATCGGCCTTCATATTTACCGATGCGTAGGCATGCAGCAACGAAAAGATCATTCCTGTGGCCACGGCAATGAGGATGGCAAGCAACAGCAAAGGCTGCCCGCTCATGACTCCGCCCATCCTGTTTATGAAGAAAATACTTGTAAATGCCCCCATGATCATCATACCGTCCAAAGCGATATTGGTGACACCGCCTCGTTCAGTGAATACGCCGCCCAAAGCCACTATGAGCAGAGGGATAGAAAAGAACATGGTCTGTTGAACTACCAGATATAAAATATTCATTATTCCTTACCCTCCTCTGTTTCTGTTGCCAGCCCTTCCTCATCACTGTCAGAAGACTGGCTTCTCTTTTTTTCAGCAACACTCAGTCTCCATTTCAGCAACGCGGGCAAAATGTTTCTGAATATGAGAGCAAAAGCGCTGAAGTAAATGATGCAAGCAATGATGATATCGATAATTTCAGGAACAAAATCCAAAGTCTGAAGGTAATTTCCGCCCAAGGTAATGTAGGAAATAAAGATGGCGGAGAAGATTATTCCTATGGGATTGGATAACCCCAACAGCGCAACGGGGATTCCGTTGAAGCCTTCCGGCGCCAACACGTCCACAGGTTTAATATGACGCCCGCTGGCTCCGGAGAGATAGAGCAGCCCGCCTCCAAGTCCGGCTAACGCTCCCGCAATGACCATGGAGAGTACGATGCTTCTTTTTTCGTTGATTCCGGCGTACTTGCTGGCATCTCGGTTAAACCCGCACGCTTTGAGCTCGTAACCGAAAGTGGTCTTGTTCAGTACGATGTATATGATGATGGCCAT
>JAAYNC010000249.1:0-3766 GCA_012521055.1 Eubacteriales Family XIII. Incertae Sedis bacterium | reverse complement strand
GTGTATCGTGAGTCCGATCTTCTCAACGAAGAAGTCCGCAAGAAAAGTCCTTTCTATCAACAGTACCTGAAGGTTTACGATTTGGTGAACATTGCCGGCATGGTGATTGCCAGCGGCGGTCAGTTTGTGAGCGCCATCACTTTGTACCGGAGGGAGAAAAACGGCGATTTCTCCGACACGGATATGTACGTATTAAAGCAGCTTCTTCCTCACCTGCAAAGGAAGTTCGATACGGAAGAGGAAATTATGAAGAAGAACGCCAAAAGTCTTTCCTCTCTTCTCAAGGACCAATATCAACTGACCAATCGGGAAATCGAAATCATAGGCTACATTTATAAAGCGCTTCGGAACAATGACATTGCTGAAATTTTGGGAATATCTCCCAACACAGTCAAAAAACATGTCTACAACATCTTCTACAAAGTCGGCGTCGACAACCGGGTCCAATTGATCAATTTCATCTACGGCCACCAACTCCAGGACATCTGGGTATAGGGGGTATAGGCGGCACAGGGCTTGCCAAGAAGTCTCCAGAACGAAAAACAAATTAAATTTTATTTCAGCAAATCGCCATCCAAATATCTTCGGCAAATGGCGTGATAGCAATAAACAAATTTGTCGAAAGACAAGGTATGGTAATAAAATCACACCTTAAATATCAAAAATGCATTGAATTTAACATTTTTGATATTTAAAATGCATAATACTATATCATTTCCAAAACCCCTCTCTGCTATCGCATTGTAGGCTATTTTTTGGAAGCGACGTTTTATGAAAGGTATTGTTTCAGCTCCTGGTAGTTGTTTTCTTCCAGTTGAAGCAGCTTTTCCATAAGGCCCCGGATTTCCGGATGGGCATTCTGGTATTTTTTCAGATTCTTGATTGCGTTGATAATGCCCATATTGCTTCCTGTCATGAGCATCTCGGAAATATGGGATGTTGATTTATCCATCATGGTCTGCACATCGATCATCAATTCGGTTCGCATTTTTTCAAAAAATCCCAATCCTTCTCCTTCATATCCGAGTTTGTGAGCCATGCTTTTGGCATCGTCGTTGATTGTCTTGTATTCATTGTACTGGGATTGCAAAAGCTTTCTGAACTCCGCATCATCCGGGATGCTCATCAGTTGATCCAATGTTTCAATTCCCATCTGGGAATTCTGGTAAATATAGTTTAAAAGTTCTTTGTTTTCGCTCATTTGATCCACACTCCTTTTTGCATAGTATGCATCCTGAACCAAGTCTTGATACCTAAGTTGTATTTGGTGTCTGTATTTGGTGTCTGACACCAAATACAGAGTTCTACGGGAACGGGCAAAACAAGGATTAGTGGCCCTTTTTTTGTTTTTGCACACAACCCGCTCCGTTGCAATTGCAACATCAAAAAGCCGAACCCCGGCTATTTTTCAACGTTTACAAAACTTGTAAAAAGTGTCAGACACCAAATACAAAAAGTGTCAGTCCAAATACAACAACTTGTAAAAAGTGTCAGATACCAAATGCAAGTTTAGTTTTTTGCAAATTGCAAAAGATAAAAGTAGATTATTTCCCGGATTTGAAGCAGGAGAATTATGGAAGATGTTCAGCCTATGCAAAAACAAATTGTATATGTATATGCGCGCAGTTGCTGTTCTCATAGTATTGCTCGTTTTTGTCGGAGGGCAGGCATCTCCTGTATGCGCGAAAAGTTTGTTTTTTGATGATGAAAGGGACAGAATCTCTTATGATGAGCTGAAACTCAATAAGGTGACCATTTCAAATTTAGAGAACTATATATCAATCGAAGAGATTTCTGAAGAAGAGTTTTATGAACTGAACTTCGGCATGAAAATAGCTGCCATCGCGCTAACTGAAAATGACCATATTCTCATAAGAACCAAAGAGAACACCTATCATATACTTCCCTTTTCGCTGGAACTGATCGGCGCACTGGAACTGACCGGTTTTCTGGAGAAGGGGAGCAATGTGAAGGCTGCAAAGGATGTTGAGAACAAGGCCGACACTTCGCAGATATTTGCCATCTGTTATATTTTTTCGTTGAGTGCTGGTTTTATAATCTATTTTCTTATCAGAAGAAAAAGACACAGAGCCATGGAAAAAGGCCTGGTCCCCGGGGGTCGCCAGAAAGAAAACGCAAAAGAAGATCTGGCGGAAGCCGCACAGAAGATTACTTTTGAACATGTGCAGGGGATCGATGAGCTGAAGCCGGACTTGATGCGGCTAGTGGATGCATTGAAAAATCCGGAAAAATATAAAAGACTGGGGGCAAGGCCAACCAAGGGCTTGATTCTTTACGGACCGCCCGGGACGGGAAAGACGCTGATCGCCAAGGCCATCTCCGGAGAGGCGGGCGTGCCTTTTTTTGCTGCTTCCGGCAGTGATTTCATGGAGAAATATGTGGGCGTAGGGGCGTCTAGAATCCGCGAACTCTTCAATAAAGCGAGAAAAGAGGCCCCGTCTATCGTGTTTATCGATGAGATCGATGCCATAGGAGGGGGCAGAGGTGACAGCAACAACAGCGAGAAGGATCAGACCATCAACGCATTGCTGACAGAGTTGGACGGTTTTTTGCCATCGGAAGGAGTATTGACCATATGCGCCACCAACAGGCTGGACATGCTGGATCCCGCTTTAACGAGGCCGGGCAGGTTTGACCTGAAAGTGGCGGTGAATTTACCCGACAAAAAAGCCAGATATCAAATTTTGAGGCTACATGGCGCAAATAAAGTGCTGTCAAAAGAGGTTGATTTAAATGAATTGGTGAAGAAAACAAACGGTTTTTCCGGCGCGGATCTTGAAAATCTGCTAAACGAATCTGCGTTAATTGCGGCGAGCAGGGACCGGGAATGCATCACAAACGAGGACATCGAGGATGCATTTTATAAGATTCTCATGAACGGCTATAAAAAAGAGAGGACGGAAGGAGATAAACATATAGCACTCATCGCATATCATGAAGCGGGTCATACATTGGCGTCGAAACTAATAACCAACGATAGTGTATCTGCGGTTACGATTATGCAGAGCACCTCCGGGGCGGGGGGCGTTACTTTTCGTTCTCAAGAGGACGCTTCGCTGAAGAGCAAAAAGGATTTGCAAAATTTAATTAAGGTAATGTATGCGGGGCGAGCGGCGGAGGAGCTGTATCTGGGGGATGCCGACGATATAACCACGGGAGCATCCCAGGACATTAAGCAGGCCACGCAAATCATAAAGGAATATATCGGCATTTACGGCATGGGCGACAACGGTATGATTGATTTAACCCAGCTTACCAATCAATTTAATATCATCGAGGAGGCCTCAGAGCTGGCTACTTCGTTGTATCGAGAGACAAAGGAATTCCTTGAGGCCCATAGGGAAAAGCTGGATCTGCTTGCCCGGGCGCTGCTGGAAAAGGAAACCCTCAACGAAGTGGAAATCGACGTAATCCTGTTTCAAAAGTTGTAAAAAGTGTCAGACCAAATACAAAGTTGTAAAAAGTGTCAGACACCAAATACAACAAGTTGTAAAAAGTGTTGGCACCAAATACAACTGCGCACAAATAAAACTGCACACCGGATACATTTGTGGGAAATGCGGAAACCGCGAAAAATACACAGCTATTGCGATTTTGATTCCGGTTGGGTATAATATATTCAGCCCTAAACTGGTATAAATATGCAATAAAAGTTGTAAAAAGTGTCAGACACCAAATACAACTACTTGTAAAAAGTGTCTGACACCTTTTACAAGTTACGAAGGAAAATATATGCTATTTAATT
>JAAYNC010000114.1:0-5459 GCA_012521055.1 Eubacteriales Family XIII. Incertae Sedis bacterium | reverse complement strand
TGCCTGATACCCGAATACGATACGGGTAAACAGCGGCATAACGCATAATATCCGCAACATTGCTTGTTTGCGGACGAGGATAGTATATCACAAAACTATTGAAAATTACAACGTTGGCTTAACCAGGAACTGTTCAAGTATATTAAAAAGGACAGACCCTGGTGCCGGTTATTGCGCCCGGGATCTGTCCCCGTTTATTAATTAAAATCTATCTCATTACATACACATATTATACATACACATATTAATGGACAAGTACCTGCATATTTCACGAGGAATATCGCTTAAAGCCAGTTGTTTGCTCACAGCTTCTATGTCGTAAGCCACCATGGGCATTCCGTACACTACGCAAGTAGCCTCGTTCTGGCCCAAGGTATAAGCCCCTTTATTTTTCATGTCCAACAGCCCTTGAGCGCCGTCTTTGCCCATTCCAGTAAGGATTACGCCGATAGCTTTGTCTTTTGCCACTTCTGCTACAGAATCGAACAACACGTCCACTGAAGGGCAGTGCCCGCTTACTTTCTCCCCTTTTTTGCAGGTTACGTACATGCCGGAGGAGCTTTTCTCCAATCGCATGTGAAAATCTCCCGGCGCTATGAGCACTCTGCCTGCTTTGACTATGTCGCCGTCTTCCGCCTCCTTTACTTCCATGGCACAGGAGTTGTTAAGCCGCTCGGCATAAAGCCTGGTAAAGACGGGAGGCATGTGCTGCACGATGAGAATGGGCGGCATGGTTTTAGGAAAGGGCTTGAGCACGTTGTATATTGCCTCTGTCCCTCCGGTGGAAGCGCCGATGGCTATGACGATTTCCGATACATCCTTTACATTCTTTTCAAAACCGGTAGGAAGAGGATCGGGTCCGAATTGTTTCTTCAGCGTGCCTACCTTGGCCATTGAGGCGATCTTTATTTTTATAACTACTTCGATTATAAAGGAATCCAGCGTGCCCTTCCTGAACACCTCAGGTTTTCTGACAAAATCAACCGCTCCCGCGTCCAATGCGTCGAAAACCTTGTTCCCCAGCGAACTAATGACCACCACAGGTACGGGGTACTGGGGAAGGAGTTTTTTGAGGAAAGCGATGCCGTCCATCCTGGGCATTTCAATGTCTAAAGTCACTACATCGGGTCTTAACTCAATGATCTTCTCGCTTGCCTCATAGACATCCGACGCTGTTCCAACCACCTCGATATCTGATTCCTTATTTATCCCTCCTGCCAACGTTTCCCGAAACAATAGCGAATCGTCTACTACTAGCACCCTAATCTTAGTCTTTCTCTTCTTCACCCGCTCTATCTCCTTTAGTACTTGTCAAACTCATCATCATCCAATATGATCTTTGGCTTTTCCGGAGACTCGAACTGCGGAGGTTCAACGTCCACATCTGCTTCTGCAGCTCCTGGGGTTTCCGCCGCATCTTCCCCTCCTGCGGGTCCTGTTGCATCTGCAGCGCCTGCGAATTCTTCTGCATCTATTGTTCCTGCCGGGTCCGCATGATCTGCCGCTTCAGCATCGTCTGCCATTTCTTCACTATAACCTTCAGAGCTTTCATGGGCCAACAATTTCGGCTCCTCCCGCTCCAGCAGACCCATACCTTCCTCTCTTAACTTGAAATGCCCAACCATCTGTTTCAACAGATCCGCCTGTCCGGAAAGCTCTTCGCTGGCAGCGGCGCTTTCTTCAGCCGTAGCCGAGTTGTTCTGGATTACCTGAGAAACCTGCTCGACCCCCATGTTTATCTGAGCGATGCCGGAAGCTTGCTCGTTGGATGCATTGGCGATATCCTGAATGAGACTTGCAGCCGATTCGATGCCTTCCACGATGGCGTTCAGGGCCACTGCCGTCTCGTTCGCAATCTTCGTACCCACCTGCACCCGGTTGATTGAACCTTCGATGAGTTCTGTGGTCTCCTGGGCCGCTTCGGCGCTTCTCGCCGCTAAGCTGCGCACCTCTTCAGCAACTACCGCGAATCCTTTTCCGTGCTGCCCGGCTCTGGCAGCTTCTACCGCAGCATTGAGTGCCAGGATATTTGTCTGGAACGCGATGTCGTCGATAACTCTGATAATCTTGGAAATGTTTGCGGAAGACTCGTTGATCTTCTCCATAGAATCGAGCATTTCTTGCATCTGCTCGTTTCCTTTGGCCGCATTTTCCTTCGCAAGGGTTGCAAGCTCGCTGGCCTTGTTGGCGTTGGACGCATTCTGCTTGGTCTGAGACGCAATCTGTGTAATAGATGCGGTAAGCTCTTGTATAGAACTGGCCTGCTCCGTGGAACCCTGGGACAGGGCCTGGCTTCCGTCGGACACCTGTCTTGAGCCTGTAGCCACCTGCTCTGCGGCTTCATTGATGTTGCCCAGCATCTGGTTCAGCGCCCTGACGATATGATTCAGGGAATTCTTGATTTCAGCGAAATCGCCCTGGTAAGCTTCCGATGTCTCCACATCCAGGTTTCCGGCGGCCAATTCGGCAAGCACGCGGGTGATATCGTTCACAACGTCGGTAATGTTTTCTATCGCCAGCTTGAGGCTCGCGTACAGGGACTTGAACGTCTGGTACTCGATTTCCGTATACTCGTTTCCTTCCCTCACGGTGCAATCCACATCCGAGAAACGGCCTTCCGCGAGCAGCGCCAGGTTCTCGGCGAAGCGCTTCGCTTCTTCCTTCTGGTAGCCGTCCGCAACGGTCACCAGCGTATCGTCCTGCATGAGCTCGATATACCCTATCTTTTCGCCGGCGGCGTTATATATGTACGCGGTGTTTACTTTGTAGTACAGGCCGTCTTCTTCGGAAACGGTCTCTCTCACGCCTCTTTCGAGGCACTCGATTCCGCACTTCTGGGTATTGCAGATACCCACGTTGAAGTTCGAACAAGGCTGCCCGATTACTTCGTTTCTCTTCCGCCCTATCTTATCCTCCACTGCTTTATTGATGAAGAGCCAGTTCCTGTTCATATCCATGACGGATACGCGGAAAGGAATGGCATCTGTGATTTCTTCGAACAGGAACACCCTGTCGGCCATCTGCTTCACAGTCTGGTTCAGTCCTCTTATGTAACTTCTATACTGACCCTCGAACTTGTCTTCGTCCCCCTGTACGTCCAGTCTTCCCTCGGAAATTTCTGCAATCAAATAAGCCAATTCTTCATCCAGTCTTCTCAGGGTTTCCACAACGGAGACCATGCTCTGAGCCATGACGTCGTTCTCGGACCGGGGAACGATACCCACTTCCAGATCGCCGGCGGCCAGTTTCATGGCCGCATCCGCTTGATGTTGGACATTTTCAACGATTCTCCTGAAAGAATTTATCAGTTCGTCTACTTCATAAATTTTATGGGATTCGTCCAGCTCGACGCCCATATCCCCTACGGACAACTTGTCCGCTGCTTCAACTAATTTCCTTATGGGTTTGCTTATAGCCTGTGAAGTGACTCCACCTATTACAACCGCAATTAACAATGCGACGATGGACAAGGATATGGTTCCGGTAATAATTTTCCGTGTCAGATCCCGGTTCGCATCGATCAGTATTTTTGAATAATCGGCTTTCGATGCCGACAGAGCGGCGATGGAATCCTGGACCACATAAAATCCGTAACCCACTTCCGAATCATCTTTCAGCATCTCTGCCGCGGTCACCAGATCTCCTCTTTGTATTGTGGCGATAACCTGGTCGACCATGAGAGAAAGCTTGCTCCAATTGTCGAGATACTTCTGGTACAATTCTTTCCCTTCTGCTGTCAACCAGATGTCCTCTATGGTTGCATTGAATTCTTCTATTTCATCTTTCTTTAGAGCCGCCCTTTCCAATTTCTCCTGCATAAGTTCGGGCGTATCGGCTAAAATTGCATCGCGCAGGATGACCCGCAGGCGATGAAATGAGTCCGTAATACCGTTAATTTTCTCCATAGGGATAACAAAGTTGTCGACCAACTCCTCATAGTCGTTCGACAACACGTTGGTGCTTATAACGCCGATGGCACCGATCATACCCGCTATGATTGCAACGGCTAAAAATCCATAAAGCAGTCGTATTCTCAACTTCAGTTTATGCAAGTCTCCCATCGCCCCTACCTCCTATTGAATTCCTCCGATAACTTCCATTTCATCGCTTTTCAGGAGCTTCTCACAGTCAAGCAGCAACTGCACTTTGCCTCCCGCTTTTCCGATGCCTTTAATGTATCTGTTTTCAAATCCGGTCTTGCTTGCGGGAGGAGGTGAAATGCCGCCCTCCTCAATGGTCAGAACTTCATCCACCTTGTCCACGATCAGACCGACGGATACATCGTTGATGTCGATGACGATGATGCATGTTCTTTCGTTGTATTCCATGGGCTCCCTTCCGAATTTCAACCTTACATCAATTACCGGAATGATTTTCCCCCTAAGGTTGATGATTCCTTTTACATATTCGGGCACTTCAGGCACTCTGGTAATGGTTTGCATGCCTATGATTTCCGTCACATGCTGTATTTCAATTCCATAGACTTCCTCGTCCAGCGAGAAAGTGAGAAATCTCCCCTTTTGGGTTTCTTCTACGTGTTTCTTTTCATCATGAATGTCAGACATTTCAAAACTCCTTCCAGAACATTACTGCGGTAATTTATGTAAGAAAAATAATTACACTACAAGTATATATATCGGCCACCGGCGCAGAAACTTTATAATTTTCTCACATTTTAAAGCAGTTGTAATCTTGTTACTTCTATTTGATCTGAAGTTTGATCTGAAGTGATTCCCCCTATTTTTGCAAAATTTCAGTTAGTGGTGATTGTTTTACAAAATATTACAATAATTTATCGAAAACTGTGCAAAATTTCAGTTAGTGCATGATTAATTATTGCATAGTTATTATATGCTCTAGTTGAATTTTTGCACACCTGCGCCTGATTGAAAATCGGAATAACTCATAGTTTATTCCTTTTAAAGTAGTAAAAAGCCACTGGTAACGGTTATTCTTATTCTGCTAAAGATCAAAACCGATTCCAGTGGATTTTCAACTTATCAGTTCCTATCACAGCTCCAATAAGTTTTTTCCTAATGAGCTTACTTTCATGATTCCGGTGCTAAGATCGAAATAGACCGTGCGGCCGTAATTCTTCCTCGTATCTTCCGCTATGATGGGTATCTCCCAATTACCCAACACCTGCTTTACGCTGTCCACATTCCGGTCTCCGATGGAACCAAACTGGGTATTTGATTGCATTTGGAACATTTTGGCGCCGCCGGCTATCTTGGCTGTGATATTGCGTATATCGGCGCCGAGCAGCTGCATCTCTTTTACCACATCGACGATGGCTGTATCAGCAAATTTCATCCGGTTGATCTCCTGATGCTGATGCAGAAACTGGGTGCTGTCAGGCAGCATGATATGCGCAAGGCCGCCGACCTGCAGCCGTTTATCGTACAAGCAGATGCCTACACAAGAACCAAGAGCATACGTAACTAAAATATTCGGTTTCC
>JAAYNC010000075.1:0-6755 GCA_012521055.1 Eubacteriales Family XIII. Incertae Sedis bacterium | reverse complement strand
TTGTCTACATTACAGGATAAAAGTAGACAAGTTCCGGATACGGGCAGGAATTCTTGTCTACATTAAAGATCAGGTAACAGAAACATCAGATACTTTTGATAAAAAATACACACGGGATTTATCCCCGTGTGCTAAAAGACCTTTAAAGCGAAAACTGTTCTTTGAAAGTTTTGTGAACGTTTTACGAACGTTTTCTGAGGTATTTTACAAAAACAAACAACTCATGGCACCATAGAGGAGTCGTTGATATGGCTGCCAAGGCAAGCCATTCTTTAAGAGTCAGTGAGATCGTATCAAAGGCTTCGATCAGGAACGGGATCTCCGTTACCGCAATCTGCAGTGAAAACGCAACTACAAAGGCGACTATCATCAAACGGTTGCTAAAATGGTTATACTTGAAAATGGACCTGTTCAGGTTCCTCATTCCCATGGCATTGAAGAGCTGGGATATGGCTAACACCGTAAAAGCGTAGGTTTGCGCATGTGAATAGATGTATTCGTCCGCAAACAATAATGCTTTGATAGCCCCGAAGGTCACAGGTTCTCCTGCAGCAAGCAGGAAGGTAACGGGAGAATAGAGGAATGCGCATAATGTAGTGATCCCTATGACAGATCCGAAGAATATGGTGATGGCGTATCCGCCGTGGGCAAAAAGGCTTTCCTTTGGATCCCTCGGCTTTTCTTTCATGATGTCCGGATCCCCTTCGTCCACTCCCAAAGAAAGAGCGGGTAGAGAGTCAGTAATAAGGTTTACCCATAAAATATGAATCGCTTTCAACGGAGCCGCAAGCCCCGCCACGATGGCTGTGAACATGGTTATGATCTCGCCCAGGTTGGACGACAGGAGGAAAAGCACGGACTTTTTGATATTGTTATATATATTGCGCCCCTCTTCTACCGCTTTCTGTATGGTTGCAAAGTTGTCATCGGTAAGGACCATATCCGAAGCGCCCTTAGCCACGTCCGTGCCGGTTATACCCATCGCTACACCGATATCCGCAGCCTTCAATGAAGGCGCATCATTTACGCCGTCACCTGTCATCGATACTATGTGATTATTGGCTTTAAAAGCGTTGACGATCATCACCTTGTTTTCCGGTGATACCCGGGCAAAGACCCTTAAGTCAGAAACCGCCCTATTGAGTTCCTCCTGAGACATGCGGGAGAGCTCATCGCCGGTAATACACTGGTCTTCCCTTTCCGCAATGCCCAACTCCTTTGCAATAGCTAAAGCCGTGTCTTTATGATCGCCTGTTATCATGATCGTAGTGATGGATGCATCCTTAAATGTCTCAACCGCTCCGAATGCTTCCGGCCGCGGCGGATCTATCATTCCCACCATGCCCACAAAGATGAGATTTTCCTCTGTGGCGGACTCGTCGTCCATTTTAACGGCAAGAGCAAGCACCCGGAGAGCCATGGTTGCCATCTGTCTTGTGCCGTCGTCAATGTTCTGCTTGTCCTTTTCCGTTATTTCCCTTATCTGACCGCCTTCCATAATATGAGTGCATTTCATGATAAGCCTGTCCACGGCGCCTTTAGTGTAACCGATAACATTTCCGTTCTCATCTCTGTGTACCGTGGTCATCATTTTTCGCCCTGAATCGAAGGGTTGCTCATTGATTCTCGGTGACGCTTCCTCCAGGGATTTCTTCGTGATACCCAGGTTTATCCCCATATCAAGCAGGGCTAATTCAGTAGGATCTCCTATCCGGCGCTCATCATCCGCCACAGCATCTGTGCATAGAATAAAGCCTTTTATAAAAATGTCATTGCTTTCCCTGTCCAAATCTTGAACGTCTATGAGTTTTTCGTCTACATACACCTTGGTTACCGTCATCTTGTTCTGGGTCAGCGTTCCCGTTTTATCCGAACATACAACGCTGACGGATCCCAGGGTTTCAACTGCAGGCAACCTTCTTACAATTGTATTAACCTTTACCATTCGCATGACGCCCAGTGCGAGGACAATGGTGACAACAGCCGGCAATCCCTCAGGAATGGCGGCAACAGCAAGAGCGATGGCTGTAAGGAGCATCTCCATAACATCCCTTTGCTGAATCAAGGCGATTACGAACAGCGCCACGCAAAGCCCCAAAGCCAGCACTCCCAACAATTTGCCCAAATCTCCAAGCCTTTTTTGCAGGGGAGTCATCTCATCCACGGATTCACTGATCATCTTTGCGATCTTACCGATCTCTGTGTTCATCCCCGTCCCGATAACCACTCCTTCTCCTCTGCCGTATGCAACGCTGGTAGACATGTAGGCCATGTTCAATCGATCGCCCAGGGTTATTTCAGTGTCCGCAACGAAGTCCGCGTCTTTCTGTACCGGTACGGACTCTCCCGTGAGAGCCGCTTCTTCGATTTTGAGGTTGACGCTGTTTATGAGTCTAAGATCAGCAGGCACTATCCTTCCCGCTTCGAGTATAACGATATCGCCGGGAACCAGCTTTGCAGCTTCTACATCGCAAATTTTCCCTTCCCGCCTGACCAGTGCGGTAGGACTGGATAGTTTTTTAAGCGCCTCCAAAGATTTTTCGGCCTTTGCTTCCTGCACCATGCCTATAGTGGCGTTTAACAGAATGATAGTCAAAATTATAAATGCATCGGCAACTTCTTGCAGAAACAATGAGATTCCTGTCGCTGCAAAAAGGATGTATATCATAGGATCGCGCAATTGCGCTATGAACATCTGCACCTTGGTTTTGGGTTTCTTCTCCTGGAAGGTGTTCGGTCCATACTTGTCCAAACGCCTGGCCGCTTCTTCTTCGGTCAATCCGGTTTTCTGATCTACGTGCAATTCTTCCAACACTTGTTGTATCGACTGCTGTTCGTACATCGAGTTCACTCCTTTTGCCTTTTATGATTATGGTGCAGATTTATACTAAGAATTATTATATAAAAAAATAAGACTCTTAACATAAATCTGCAATGCGTTTGCTGATTATGCTAAAAGTCTTGTTTCCGCATGCGGGTTTACGACCAGGCAATGCCGTTCTGTTGGCCATAAACAATTATAAACTACTCCCTTTTGGCACAATTCTTATAACAGTATACTACTGGAAAAAAATACTGTTGTCAAGAATGACCCACCGTTGTATAATTACGCTGTAAAGCATTAAAGCAATCCGGGTTATTATCTGACCTCTGTAAAACCGGGAAAACGCGCGTGTTATAAAAGAAACGGAGAAGGGATATGAGCTACGAATCCAAGTTGAAAAATAAAGAGATAGATGATCTGTTCAAAGCAATCCTATTACTTGAAACCGAAGAAGAATGCTATCGCTTCTTCGAGGACATCTGTACTATTAAGGAACTTCAGGCCATTGCCCAGCGCTTCCAGGTAGCCCGGCTCCTCGATCAGAAAAAAACATACAATGAGATCGAGGAGATTACAAAGGCCAGCACAGCCACTATCAGCCGGGTCAACCGCTGCCTTCTATACGGGGCAGACGGCTACCAGCTGATCCTTAAGAGATTAAAGGAACGAGAGTAGAATCAGAGCTGACACAAAAACCTCAGAACAGAACGGAAAAAGCAATTACTTCAGCAGCTCCAACGCCTTTTGGAGCTGCTTGTCATTTTCCTTCAACAGCACTCCGTCTGTAAAGTCCTCCCGGGTGATTTCAACAAAATAATCGGGCTCTACCCCATTCTCATGGATTACATTTCCCTTCGGAGAGAAGTACTGCATCACCGTCAGCTTTGTTGCATCTCCGTTGTTAAGTTCTACAATTTCCTGAATTATACCTTTACCGTAAGAAGTGGTACCGACAATTTTACCGGGTTCACTGTCTTTAACAGCTGCCGCGACAATTTCACTGGCGCTGGCCGATCCTCCGTTTATCATCACTACAAAGGGAATCTCCGTAGCTCCGGGATCGGAGGTAAAGTAATTCCTCTGTCCGTGACGATCTTCTGTGTAGGTAATTATGCCTTCCGGCAGCAGGGCATCTGCAATCTCTATACAAACGTCTACAAGTCCTCCCGGGTTATCCCGCAGATCAATGACCAGCCCTTTAACACCGTTGAGTTCCATATTTCTAAGAGCTTTTCGGAAATCCTCCGCAGTATGCTTTTCAAAGGAACTGATCCTGATGTATCCGATCTGCCCGTCCAGTATTTCAGACTTTACAGTCTGCAAAATGATTTTCGCACGCTTGAGGGTGAACTCCAAGGTAGTATCGCCCCTCAATACTTGAATCGTAACCTCCGTTCCCCCTTTTCCGCGCATAGCAGCTACTGCAGCGTCTATGGTTTCACCGGTGTACTCCACTCCATCCACAGCGATGATCTTGTCTTCTGATTTGATTCCGGCTTTGAAAGCGGGTGTATCGTCAATAGGAGCCACCACATTTATATATCCGTTTTTATCGGGGGCAACGGTAACACCGATACCTTCAAACTCCCCGGAAGCTGCGATCATTAAATTCTCATACTCCTGTTTATTAAGATAAGCAGAATAAGGGTCTCCGATTCCGGCAAACAAGCCCTTGTAGATACCTTCATACAGCTTATCCCTGTCGACGGGCATGTAATATTTTTGCTCAATAAGCTGAACAAGCGAATCCAATCGCCCGTAGTCTTGCTTCATTCTGTGGAAATCTTCATATTCTTCCACGCTTATACCGATTTGATCCGTAGCAATACTATATATTTGGGTATAGGCAGCGGTTATAATAATCCCTGTACAGAAGACAACTACCAATAATATAATTAAATTCCGTTTTTTTAATGTAATCATAGGATGAGGTTCTCTCCTTATAATTAAAAACTAAGTTTTTTTATTATATCATACACCCGAAGCATGAGGACAGCCTCTGTCTAATATGTAATGCCATTAATACCCCCGGCAACTCAACGCAGATCAACTACCATGAACTGTATCCTTTCGCAGCCGTTCCAACGGTTGATCTCCGGATAACCGGCGATATCCACCCGCCTTCCCTTCTCAAAATAATCCCAGAATTGATCAGCCCGGTTAAAGAGAACACATGGAATACCATCGGCAGTAAATCGCACATGCTGTTGTCGATCACCCATGTAATAAGGCTCCGATACTAAAACGCCGCACAGGGCAAAAATCGGCTTGGGATTCTTGTGACCAAAAGGTTCAAATTTCTCTATCTGGCAAACCAGCTCTTTGCTCAGTTCTTCAGCGGAAATTTCCTCATCGATTCGGAGTTTAGCTTGAAAGATGGGAGGATCCTCTCGAAAGCGGCTTTCTGCAGACTCGCGGAGCGCTTCCCGCAGGACAGGCAGGTTTTCCCTGTCCATGGTAAAACCGCAAGCCCCTGCGTGACCGCCAAACTTGTCAAAGAGATGGCGGCATGCAGAAAGCATATCATATAAGTCAAGGCCTTCCACGCTTCTGCCCGTTCCCTTCAGCTTGTTTTCTCCGGTGGGGGTGACTATAATTGTGGGCCTGTGATATCTATCCTTAAGTTTCCCCGCCACGATACCGGTGATCCCTTCATGGGCATGGGGAAGATCAAGTACGAGAAAAAGTTCTTCCGCATAATACTGCTCTATTTTATCTACAGCTTCGTCAAAAGCGAGTTGCTGTAATCGTTTTCGCTCACGATTATTCTCGAATAAGCTTTCGGATGCCTCCTGCCAATGTTCTTCCTTTGCAGAAGTGAGCAGCTTTACCCCCGCTTCTGCGGAATCCACACGCCCTGCCGCATTGAGATGAGGCACTATAACATATGCGATATGATTGGAATTTATTTCATCTTTCAAACCGGCGCCTTGTATAAGCATGGAAAGGCCCGGCCTTTTTCGCCTGTTAATCACACGTATTCCATACTTCACCATAGTCCGGTTCTCTCCTGTCAGGGGAACGATATCCCCTACTGTGGCGATGGCCACCAGGTCGAGCATGGAGTTGAGATGGGATTTCGTCAAGAGGTCAGGCATTCTCTTGTGCAGGGCTTGAGCTAATTTAAAGGCCACACCGCAACCGGAGAGCTCCTTTTCCGGATAATGACAATCCTTCTGCCTGGGATTGATCAGCAGGCAGGATAGAGGCTTGTCGTTTACGTTATGGTGATCCGTCACGATGACATCCATGCCCAAACGGCCTGCGAATTCCACCTCGTCATAGGACACGCTGCCGCAATCTACCGTGACGATCAGATCCGCTCCTCTTTCTTTAATCCTGGCAACGGCTTCCCGGTTAAGCCCATAGCCTTCATCAAAGCGGGAAGGTATGTAATAGGAAAAGTTGGCATCCAGTGCGCGGAACAACTCCATCATCAGGCTGACGCCGCAAACACCGTCAGCATCGTAATCTCCGTAAATGCAGATATGTTCTTTCCTTCTCAGCGCTGCCTGTATCCGTTCTACGGCTTCCTCCATATTTTTTAGCAAAAACGGATCATAGGTCAATTGGGGCCTATCCGAAAGGAATTCCTCCACAGCCTCATGACCTATGATACCTCTTTTCTCTAACAGCGATAATACGATATCCTTACTCTTTCTATTCTTTCGTTTTTCAGGAAAAATCCATTCCTTCTGCATCACGTCTCCTGTCAATATGAAATCCCTATTTCAGATAATTCCTCGGGTTCTTGTACTCGCCGTTTACGCGAACCTCAAAGTGAAGGTGAGGCCCGGTGGACACTCCTGTACTTCCGGACAGCGCAATGGTCTGTCCTTTCGCCACAATATCGCCGGTCTTTACCTTAAGCTGGCTATTATGCGCATACAGGGTAACGATCCCTCCGCCGTGGTCGATCATTACCATATAA
>JAAYNC010000113.1:0-6252 GCA_012521055.1 Eubacteriales Family XIII. Incertae Sedis bacterium | reverse complement strand
GCTGAATACTGAGGCAAGGGGAAGCTGTTTCTCGCTGCCGGTAAACAGCGTTATGGGCCTTGAGGCGACTATCGATAACTTAGACGATATTTAATCGGCAAAGCAAAAAAACTAAAAACCCCGTTAAGCATGGGGTTTTATTTATTATGCCAAGCAAGTTCGTTTTATTTGTACGGACTGATTCCCAGCAGTTCATCTACGGTGACAAATGTGTAGCCTTGGGACCTGAGGGAATGGATGATTTCAGGCAGAACTTCCTTCGTGACGGACTGGGAGAGGTAATCGTGCATGAGTATAATAGAGCCGTCCCTTATGTTGGGCATGGTATTGATCAATACTTTGTCGATATCCATGTCTCTCCAGTCGTTGGTATCAACAGTCCATTTTATGATCTTGTAGCCCAGGTCTTGCAACTGCCGGATGTTTTCGTCGGTGACAAAACCGTAAGGAGGACGCATAAGTGCCGTGCGAAGACCGGTAATTTCGTAGATTTGGTTTTCCAACGTCAGCATTTCATTTCGCACCTGTTCTGCCGTAAGCCGGCGCAGATCCGGATGGGTTGTGCTGTGATTTGCCACAGTATGGCCTTCTGCAACAATTCGTTCAACCACGTCGCCGTTTCCCGGCATATTTCTCCCCAAGAGGAAAAATGTGGCGGGGACTTGATATCTTTTTAGAACATCAAGCATGGCATTGGTCTCTATCCGATCAGAACCGTCGTCGAAGGTCAGGGCAACTCTTAGTCCATTAGGCTGACCTTTATAAAAGAAGGTGCCTGGGAATCGGGCGGCTACCGGAGCCAATTCATTTTCGATAGCGGCAAGCTCTTCCCGTTGAGTAGAGCGAAAGGGAACTATTAAGGTTTGGCCTATATAAATGTAGCTTTGCGAGCCAAGGTTATTTTCTACCAGCAGATCCGTCAGATTTACGCCCAGTTCCTGGGCAATGCTGCTCAGAGTATCCCCTGCTTTTACGGTGTATATTTTGGGAACTACGAGAATTTGGCCGGCATACAGGAGATTTATGTCGGCTATATCATTTATGTCCGCAAGGATGGGTATGGGTACCTGAAATTGCTGTGAGATTTCAGAAAGAGTATCCCCGGGTTTAACCACGTAAGCCTGCATGTTGGCGTCGGGAATGATCAGAACCTGTCCGGGAAATATTAAATTCGGATTGACGATATATTGGTTGTTCCCGAGAAGGGAATCTGTGGTGATGCCGTAGAGATTAGCGATACCGCTTAGGGTTTCACCGGGGGCTACCCGGTGAACCTGTTCTGCGTATACAGGCGTCCATAGGTTTGTGGCTATGATGCATATGATGCAGAGGATGATTCTTTTTGCGACAGCCATATCAATTCACTCTCCTGCCGTGTTACGGTTTTTTTGCGGATATCGGGATGCCGGTAGATATCCGACTTTGGTTAAACGCTATTAGTATGTGCAAATGCATAAAAATAATGCATGGCAGGGTGTGTTGAAGCAGGCTTTTAAAGCTCTATCTGAATGTAAAGGTATGTGTGAAAATATGATTTACATCAGGAATCCAGGGAATATATAAACATAGCACACGTGTATCGTGTGTAGCGAGAGAATATTTTTGGGATTCAAAGAATAGGAGAGAGAAATGATTAAGTTTGACAGTTCACAAAAAATAGGAGATATAGTAGTTACATTTCCGAAAGCTGCAGATATTTTAAAAGAGTACAAAATAGATTTTTGCTGCAGGGGAAACAGGCCTTTAGCAGAGGCCATCGAGGCGCAAGGGCTGGATGAAAAGGAAGTATTGGGTAAAATTAATGATCTGTATGAAAAATACCATACGGAACAGAAGGATAAAAACTGGGGAGAAGCAAGCATTACCGAACTCGTGGATCAGATCGTCAATAAACACCATGCTTATCTTTGGTCGGAGTTGCCTAAAATCAGCGAATTGACGACTCTGATATTGAGGGTGCACGGGCCTAGCCATCCGGAGCTTGCGAAGGTTCACAAACTGTTTCATATTCTAAAGATGGACCTTGAATCCCACTTGACAAAAGAAGAGGCGGTACAGTATCCGGCCATCAATGATTATGCGAAGAGCAACCTTGAGTCTGACCTGAACATCGCCCTGGGAGTTATCGAAGAGTTGGAGCAAGAGCATGATGCAGCGGGCGATATCTTGAAAGAGATGAGAGAAGTGACCGGCGATTACAAAATACCGTCGGATGTCTGCGATACTTTCATCTCTACATACAATAAGCTTCAGGAGTTGGAGAACGATATGTTCCAGCACATACATCTTGAGAACAACATCCTGTTCCCGAAGCTCAGAGGTATGCTGAAGGCCTGATAAGCGGCTTAGCATGCTGAGGTCATAGATTAACATAATGCCGGGGATCAATTCCCGGCTTTTTTTATTTGTATTTGTGTCTGGCACCAAATACAACTTGCTGTAAAAAGTGTCTGACACCGAATACAACATGTGCTATAATTCAATTCGAATGAATTGAGGGCGAGATGTTACCCGGGAAGGGAACAGGCCGGATAGAAGCTTAAACGGAGAGATTCATGCGTTACAAAAAAGCAAAAACAGTTTTGTTTATAATGTTCATTCTGTTGGCTGTTATAGGTGTGACCGCATATGTAAGCAACCAATTTATCCTGGTGAGCGAATATGAGCTTGTGTACAGCAAACTTCCGGCCTCTTTTGACGGATACAGGATCCTGCAGTTGTCTGACTTGCACAGCAAGGAATTTGATGACGGAAACGATAAACTCTTGAAGAAAATTCGCGGACAGAATCCGGACATGATAGTACTGACCGGAGATATGGTCAATTCCACGGATCTGGATTTCAGCGTTTTTCTATCCCTTGCCAGCGATCTGTCCGCCGGTTATGAAATCTATTATATCTTCGGAAATCACGAACAGTCTCTTAGCGACAGCAGTTTGAAACATCTGCATTCCAAGCTGGAAGAGATGGGTGTTCAGATATTGGACAATGAGAGAGCGGTCATAAATAGAGACAACGACAGCATCGATCTTTATGGTCTCTGGTTCAATCTGCGGTACTACAGTGACAGGTCCAATGATTATGTAAAAAATGACGCTGAGACTTACTATTTCAGCGTAGACAAAATAAAGAAAGTCATTGGAGAAAATGACGGAAGCAGGTTCAGTATCCTGCTTGCCCATAATCCTCTTTATGCGGACACCTATTTTAAGTGGGGTGCGGACCTTACCTTCAGCGGGCATGTTCATGGAGGCATGATTCGCCTGCCTTTTCTCGGAGGCATTTACTCCCCGGAAAGGACATTTTTCCCCGAATACGACGGCGGGCTTTACACTTTCGGTGAGCAGAACCTGATCGTAAGCAGGGGAATCGGAAACGGCAATTTGGGTTTTCGGTTCCTCAACTGCCCTGAAATCGTAACGGTTACTTTGAAAAAAGCTGCTGAATAACACAGTAACCGAGTATATATAACCGGGCACGACAAATAAAATTGATGCATTTGGGAGCATATACTACATCATGAACATAAAAAATCACAGACTGGAACAAAATCAGCGCGTAATATTGATTGTAGCCGTACTTACGGCTCTTTTGACGACCTTTACAGGAAGTGCGTTAAACTTATCCATACCCTCCATTGATAATGAATTTCATGCGGGAGCTGCTGCCATCGGATGGGTTATCAGCGGATATATTCTTGCGGCGGCGGCTATGTCGGTTCCTTTCGGCCGATTGGCAGACCTTACGGGGAGAGAAAGAATACTGAAGATAGGCATATTGATCTTTTCTCTCTGTTCCGGCGTTCTCTGCCTCGCTAATTCCATAGAAGTTCTTCTTTTATTCCGAGTCGTTCAAGGTATAGGAGCCGCCATGATCTTCTCCACGAACCAAGCCACTCTCATCAGCGTCTTCCCTCCTGAAAAGCGGGGGAAGGTGCTCGGATATCTGATCGGCGCCACATATACGGGTCTAACTATCGGCCCTGTATTGGGAGGCGTTTTGAATCACACCTTCGGCTGGAGATCTATCTTTGCTCTGTTGTTTGTCGCGGGTATTTTAACATTTGCCTTTGCGGTAAAAGGATTGGGTGGGGCTTCCGGAGCATGGCAGGGACAAAGAGAGAACCTGGATCTTTTAGGGAGCGTTCTATATGTTTTAGTTATAGTCAGTATGATGTACGGATTGTCTTCTTATTCTACGAATACATTTGCCAAATATCTGATTATCTTATCGATAGCCTGGTTTGCTTTATTCCTTCGCCACGAGCTTCGCGTGGAGAGCCCTGTAATCCAGGTGAGGCTCTTTAGGAGAAACATCAGTTACACCCTGTCAAATTTAGCGGCGTTATTGAATTATGGCGCCACCTTTGCGCTGGGATATCTGATGTCGCTGTATCTGCAGCTTATCCGTGGTTTTGATTCCCAGACGGCGGGAATCATTCTGATCAGCCAGCCTTTGATCATGGCCTTGTTATCGCCTTATGCAGGCAGGCTGTCCGACCGGATATCGCCGCACAAGCTGGCTTCTTTCGGAATGGGGCTCTGCGCTTTGGGACTGTTTCTCTTCATCTTTATTTCAGATGATCTCCATCTGGCTCTGATTGTCACGTATCTGGCAATAATGGGGTTGGGTTTTGCATTTTTCTCTTCTCCCAACACCAATGCGGTGATGGCATGTGTGGAACCCAAGGACTACGGGGTGGCTTCTTCTCTGTTGGCCACTATGCGCAATCTGGGCCAGAGCAGCAGTATGGCTATCGTCACTTTTATAGTGGCTACTTTTTTAGGAAACATTCCCTTGGAAGAAGCCGATCCCGCTGCTGTCATGCATGTCATGAAGGTTATCCTCATCGTATTTACGATTCTTTGCACAATCGGAATTTTCATTTCATTAAAGCGTAATAGGGCATAATTCATTAGTTTTACCGGTTAAAATGATAAATTATAAAAAGTTCTGATACCAAACACAAAAAAACATGTTGACAAATCCCGCTTTAGTGATATAGTTAATTACATAAGTAACTAACCAATCAACAAGGAGTTCGACAGCCGGGATAATTTTGACCATTTAAAAGCATCAAAGGCTAAGAAAACAGCGAACAGCAACCTATACGGCAGATTGCAAGGGGGATGCACGTCGGAAAGGAGGAATCAGACCATGAATTTTGAAGATGAAAGACCGATATTTCTGCAGATTGCGGAATATATTGAAGACGGCATTCTTATGGGTGCCTTTGAGGAAGAGACGCAAATTCCCTCCACGACGGAAATCTCCCTTAGGTATAAAATCAATCCGGCCACCGCGCTGAAAGGGATTAATCTTCTGGTAGACGAGGGCATCGTTTACAAAAAGCGGGGAGTAGGCATGTTCGTCAAGGTGGGAGCAGTAGAAGCCATTCGCAGAAAACGCAGGGAAGCGTTTTATAACGACTATATTGAAAAGGTGATTGCCGAAGCCAAGAAATTGGAACTGGCTAAAGAGGATATCATCGCCATGATAGAAAGAGGGTATGACAGATGAGAGGCATAGAAGTCAGAAATATAGCGAAGAATTACGGGGAGGTGCAGGCGCTGAAAAACGTCAGCGTTTTCTTTGGAGAGAATAAAATTTACGGCTTGCTTGGTCGAAACGGCGCCGGAAAAACCACGCTGCTCAATTGCATTACGGGAAGAATCTTTCCTGACAGCGGCGAGATCTTTGTGGACGGAGAGCCTGCCATCGAGAATGATAGTGCTCAAGGGAAAATTTTTATGATGGGCGAGAAGAATTTCTATCCGGAAGGAATGAAAGTGAGAGATGCGATTAAATGGACAGAGGAATTCTATCCGGATTTCGATGGTGACTATTGCCTGAAATTGGCGGAACAATTCGGGCTGAATCAAAACAAGAAAATAAAAAGCCTGTCAACGGGCTATGGCTCCATATTCAAACTGATTCTCACTTTGTCCACCAACGCACCATATTTGTTTTTCGATGAGCCGGTGCTTGGCCTTGATGCCAACCACAGGGATATGTTCTACAAGGCGCTTCTCCAAAAGTATGTCGAAAAGCCTTTCACGACGGTGATTTCTACTCACCTGATTGAAGAGGTGTCCGGAGTTATTGAAGAAGTAGTCATCATTAATAAAGGGGAGATTATTCGAAATCAGTCTGTGGAAGAGCTTCTGTCAAAGGGCTATACCATATCGGGAAGCGCTTCCGCAATTGATGGTTTCATCGAGGATAAAACCGTTTTGGGTGTGGATTCTCTGG
>JAAYNC010000081.1:0-12949 GCA_012521055.1 Eubacteriales Family XIII. Incertae Sedis bacterium | reverse complement strand
CCGATGATCGGCGTGTTTCCAACCCTGCGTTTAATCTCCGTAATGTTGTGTTTGATGGATGCCAGGTCGATCTCTGCCCAGACGGGCCGCAATGTTTCTTTCAGCATAATATTAATAGGGCCTCCATAGTTCGGGATTTTTGTCCATAGGACATTGTCCACGATTATAAAACGGCAATCCCAGTATACAAGAGGATATTTAAAAAAACAACTTTATATATACCTATTATAAGAGCCTTTTTTCACGTTCCGCGGCAACACCTTGTCGAGCCTTTTCAACACGCTTCCGCAGGAGCACGGCCCCGGGATCCACCGGCTGCGGTCGCCTGTCCGGTACCGGACAAGGGGCATTCCTTTTCTGGTAAGGGTGGTTAAGACGATTTCGCCGTATTCGCCTTCGGGAACCGGTTGACCGGTGGCAGGATCAATGATTTCGAAATAAAGGTCGTTTTCCCTGGGGTGATACCCAATGAGCACTTCGCAGCTTACGGCTCCTCCCAGTCCCATTTCGGTCATGCCGTAATGTTCAAATACCCGGCAGCCCCAAATTTCTTCCAATCTGAGGCACAGATCATCGGGGATATAGTCGGTGCTGAGTAGAACCGTGCGGATTTGAAGGGTCCGGGTTATTAGCGGTTGACCGGGAGAAGAGAGTGTTTCTGCCTTTTTTGATGCTTTTCCCGCCGTAAATTCTGCTATGCTAAGCACTTCATGAGGGCTTCCCACCATGGAAGTCACGCCCTGCTCCGTAATGATCTTAAATAGTTCCTCCAAAACCGGTTCATCGCTCACATGGGGAAACCCGTAAGGGACGAACCGGCATCCCAGCCGCTCAAGGCCACGTCTCAAAAGATCTCCCACTCCGCCGGGGGTGGAGCAGGGAAGCAGGATCAGCACGTTATCGGAAGGGTCTACCAGGTTCTGCATTCCGTGGTGGAAGTAGTCTACGGTTAATTCCTGATCTTCTTCAGTAAAATAAATCTTTTTGGGAGGGCCGGTAGAGCCCGAAGTATTTAAAGTGACAATACGGCTTATATCTCCTCCCGGGACGCAGAGCATTTCGCCTCCTCTGAGGGTCAGCTCTTCCATTGTGGTAAAAGGGAGCTCCCGTATTTCATCCAGTGACTTAAGGTTGCAGTTGAAATCCTTCAGCTTCTCCCTGTAGAACCGGCTGTTTTGGGTAACGTGGACTAAGGTCTCGTTAAGTTTCTTCAGTTGATACTCCTCCAGCATGCCCCGGGTTAGGGAGGAAGAGCCGCTTTTATCGATTCGTTTTAATATCCATTTATCTAATGCGAGTTTAGCCATAATACATTCCCTATCTGCGCTGTTGCTTATCTTTTTGTCTCTCTGAGTCACGATGAAGGATGTTGTATGAACAAAACGGAATGAGCTTACGGTCTTTGGTGGCTACATGAACCCTGCATCGTCTAAGCCGCTCCAGATCCAGGTTCCAGGCATCCTGAAAAGCCATGGCGGTGAGGCTGAAGCTGTTTCTCTGCATATTTTGGATCAATTGATCCCAATCGGAAAGATCGTAAACATCGTTCTCACCGCTGTTGCTGTGGATGGCGCCGCCGTCCCATGACCATTTCCGCGCGATGTAATCCCTTGCACGGACAATGGAATTAGTTTTCGAACAGCAACAGGTGTTTCCCCCGGCGTTTTCACGATTGGACAGAGGAGTCAGGCTGCCATCCTCCTGAACGATAAAATTGCCGTGAAATGAGCATAATGGATGGCCGGTAGCAAGAGGAACGAAGGATTCTCTGCGTATAGCTCCGTTTGTTTGGCTTTCGATGGCGCGAATAAGTTGGGGGATGGTGATCCGGTCTTCGTCTGCCGGCGCTGCCGGAAACCTGCCGAAATAGCTGACGGGCTGGAAGTGGATTCCCCTTACATGGGGCCTGCGTTCCACGGCAAATTTAATTATATCGCCTACCTTATGGTCGTTTACCTTGGGCACTACGGTCATGACCAGTACGACGCCCAAATCTTCCTCGGCGCAGTTTTCTATGGCCTGTTCTTTGATCCGCAACAATTTCTGCCCCCTGGTTTTAAAATAAATATGATCGGACAGACCGTCAAACTGCATGAATACCGAGGAGAGTCCTGCTTCTTTCAGAGCTTTTACATAGGGCCGGTCTTCGGCCAGTCTCTTGCCGTTGGTGTTCAATTGTATGTATGGAAAACCCATTTTTCTGCCCATCTCAACAATTTGCGGCAAGTCATCCCGGATGGTAGGCTCCCCGCCGGACAATTGAATATTGAAAGGGCGGCCGGGGCTTTGTTCTAAAAGAAAGGAATAGATATCATGAATTTCTTCTAATGTAGGATCGTCTTCGTATATTTCCGCTGATTTGTTTTCTTCTGAAGCGGTTTTCGATCCTGGTTCCGGTCCGGTTTCGCCTTCAGTTTTACTCGAGTCGGCATAGCAATAAGGGCAATGTTGATTGCACCGGCGGGTCAACTCGATCAGCACGCAGCAGGCTTCCTGCTCGTGGTCCGGGCAGATGCCGCAATCAAAGGGACACCCAGCCTCCGTTTGCGTGTTAGCCCGGAAGGGTTTCGTATTGCTTCCGGGAGAAATCCATTCTTCATAGGCCGGTTCTCCCTGCCAGATGATGCTTTTGAATTTGCCGTGTTCCGGGCAAATCTTTACATCATATATTCCACCGTTTTCCGCATATCTTTCGACAGGTACTTTTCTATTGCAGATGGGGCATATACTCATTTTAACGCTCCGCATTCTCATATTCAGTCAAAGAGTCCGTCGTAAAGGGATTTCGTCGGTTTTATTTATTTCTTCTCGGCGACCATCATGAAATAGCCTAATTTTTTATGGTTATCGATTCCGGAAAAGAAGGAGCTCCCGTTACCATCCTGCATAACGGATTTATAAAAGGCATCCAGGGATCCGAAATGCATAATGAGAGTGGCTGTAAATTCTTTTAATTCCTTGCTCCTATCTTCCCAGGACAGGACCTGAAAGCCGATTTCGGAAAGGGTTGACTTCAATTCCTCAGCATCAAAAGCTCCGTCCAGACAGGTCTTTATTTTTGGAGGATCGCCAGCAGATCCCTGTTCTTTATGTTCATGTTCGTTCGTATGGGTATGGCTGCAGGATCCTTGACATCTGATAGGGGTTTGCGATATTTTGCCAGGTTCTTTCTGATAGAAATCGCTGATTATCAGCTTCCCTCCCTTTTTTAATACACAATATGCTTCGTGTAAGGCTTCCACCACATTTTCCGTCAGTGAAAGGACGCATTCCATAAAGACGCCGTCAAAAGATAAAGAGGGGAAGTCCAGCATTTCCGCGTCTCCGAATAGCAAATTAAGCTTCGGATTCCTTTCTTTTCCCCGTTCAAGCAGGGTTGTAGACAGATCGATACCCGTGGCATCGATCCCATATTTTGATTGGAGAAACTCTACAGTTGCACCGTAGCCGCAACCGATATCCAGGATTTTAGCTCCTTTATCGAAGTTGAAAAGTTCCATGGCCTGTTGTGTTAATTTCAGGCCCCCGGGCCTCACGACTCCGTCAAACAGCTCATAAAAAACGGGATTTTCGAAAAGATTGCATTGAGGCCCGCGAGAAGCGTGATATTCTTTTACAATTCCTTCTATGCTGTGATCGTGTCCGTCGCATTGGTCCAGCCCACTGGGGTGGCTTTGCCCGCTGCATTGATCCTGTCCGTCGCACCCTAAACAATCTACGTATTCTAAGCGGTCGTATTCGTTACATCCCACCAGTTCATCCTCCATATTCATAATTTTATACAGTTAAAGACAGCTAATTACATTATTATATCTTTGCTTTTAATGGATTGTCAACGATGCGACGATTCCCCGCCAGCGAGCAAAATAGAGGGGTTTTGTAGCGTAAAATTCCCTTGCCTTTTCTTTTTTTTATAGTTATAATCGAATACACACGCAATTTAAAATATATAAAATTTAATAACAACTTCCGAGTCGTTAAGTCCTAAAACGAAAGTCATGGACAACGACCGATGGGTGTGTGGAGAAATCCACATGCCTCCCGCGTTTGGAAAGGAATATTGTTCAGAGATAATCTCAGAATAATAGGTCTTGGGAATAAAGTCCTTTCTTTTGCGGGGAAAGGACTTTGTTTTTTTATAAAACAAGGAGGAAAGTACAAAATACCGTCAGGAGAGGACAAGGAGGATTTGTATGAAATTCAGAAAAATAACCCTGAACATCAACGGTGTGGATCGCATGTTCATCTGTGATCCGGCCAAAGACACTTTGGCCACCGTTATCAGACGTCTCGGACTGACCGGAACAAAAGTCGGTTGTGGTACCGGCGTTTGCGGCTCTTGCTCAGTGATCTTGAACGGAAAAGTAGTTCGTGCTTGCACGAAGAAAATCACTTCGGTTGAGGAGTACAGCGAAGTGCTGACAATCGAAGGAATCGGTGCTCCCAATCGTCTTCACCCGCTACAAGTGGCATTCATGAACTACGGCGCGGTGCAATGCGGTTTCTGCAGCCCCGGATTTATCGTATCTGCTTATGCATTACTTCAGCAGAACCCAAATCCCACCCGCGAAGAAGTGAGAGATTGGTTCCAGAAGCACAGAAACATCTGCCGCTGCACCGGTTACAAACAAATCGTAGATGCTGTTATGGCTGCAGCAAAAGTTGTACGCGGCGAATGCTCCATTGAGGATATCCAGGTCGCCGTTCCCAAAAAAGGCGAAACAGATCTTTACGGAAAATCCCTCGTCAGACCTGCCGCCCTTGCCAAGGTATGCGGATTGTGTGATTACGGCGATGATATCGAGCTCAAGATGCCTGCCGGCACACTTCATGTTGCCATGGCTCAGCCGAGAGTGGCTCACCATGCAAAACTACTCAAGATACATACGGAAGAAGCCGAGAAAATGCCCGGCGTCTACAAGGTTATTACCGCAAAAGACGTCCACGCCATCGGCGGAACCAACAGACTGGCCTGGTATACCTTCCTGCCCAGGACATTGGCTACGGAAGCAACCCACTTCTTGCTTTGTGAAGACAAGATCATCAACTACGGTAATGTAGTCGCTTTAGTTGCTGCAGATACAAAAGAAAACGCCAGAGCTGCGGCCGCAAAGATTACCGTGGACATCGAGCCGCTGCCTGAGTACCTGAACTATCTGGATGCGGCCATGCCGGATGCCATGCGTATTCACGACGACCATCCCAACGTCTGGTCCATGCAGCCCACTATCAAGGGCGAAGACACGAGAAAACTCTTTGAAGAAGCTCCATATGTAGTAGAAGGAAGCTTCTATACAACGAGAGAACCTCACATGCCTATCGAAGGAGATACGATTCAGGCTTACTGGGGCGACGATGACATGCTGACGGTTCAGTGTAAAGCTCAGGCTATTTATGCAAACGTCGCAGATATTTCATACGCTACAGGTGTTCCCGCAGAAAAGATTCGCGTTATAGAGAATCCCACGGGAGCTACCTTCGGCTGGGGTATTGCTTCTGCATCCTATGCGCTTGCCGCAATAGCCTGCCTGTGCTGCGACAACAGACCCATCGCATTATCCATGTCCTATGATGAGTTCATGCACTTCTCAGGAAAGCGTGCACCTTCGTACTCCAATGCTCGCCTGGCTTGCGATAAAGACGGGAAGATCATCGCTGCCGAGTGGGATACGGGTCTGGACCATGGATGCTTCAATGAGCTGGGAGACGACTTGACCACGAGAATCGCTCGTTTTATGTTCTTCCCCTATAATGTGCCTAACTGTATGGGAATCGGCAGGGTTGCCACAACCAACCACGCGTATGGCACGGCTTACAGGGGATATGGTTCTCCGCAGGCCTACATGGCTTCCGAGTCGTTGATGGATATGATGGCAGAAAAGATTGGTATGGATCCCTTCGAAATCAGATGGAGAAATATCGCCCGTCCGGGAGATCTGAACATCAACCAACATCCCTTCGTGAACTATCCCATGGAAAAGATCATGGAGACCATGAAGCCGATCTACGAAAGAGCCGTTGCGGAAGCAAAGGCGGCAAATGAGAAAAACGATCCGAAGAAACGCCGCGGCGTCGGTCTCGCCTGGGGTGGATATAACGTTACCGAAGGAACAGCGGACCAGTGCACCGTTGCTCTGGAACTCCGCGAAGACGGTAAGATTGCTAAGTACGACACCTGGCAGGATCAGGGACAGGGCGGCGACGTAGGTTCTCTCCACGTAACGGTAGAGGCTCTCAAACCTCTAGGTGTTACGATAGATGACATCGTACTGATTCAAAACGACAGCAAGCACTGTCCTGACTCCGGCGCTTCCGCTTCTTCACGCTCACATTACATGAATGGAAAAGCCACGAAGATGGCAGCGGATATGCTGATCAACGCCATGAGAAAGCCGGACGGAACTTTCAGAACTTATGAGGAAATGGTAGCGGAAGGAATTCCGACAAAATATGAAGCTCAGTACGAGAATCCTTCTGATCCGGACCTGAGCGACCTTGATCCCAACACGGGAAAAGGAAACCCGACCCCGGACTATACCTACGCCCTCTTCCTCGCCGAGATAGATGTGGATACGGAAACAGGCAAGGTTACCGTAGTCCGTTACACCTGCGTGGATGACGTAGGCGTTATCGGCGACCTGGCTTCGGTGAACGGGCAGGCGTACGGCGGAATATCCCACTCCATCGGATTTGCTCTCAGCGAGAACTATGACGATGTTAAGAAACACGACAATATCGCAGGAGCAGGAATTCCGGCGATTAAGGATATTCCCGACGAAATCGAGGTCATTCACCTTGAGACTGAGCGTGACAAGAACCCCTTCGGATCTTCGGGAGCTTCCGAGGCTTACCAGTCCTCCGGTCATGTGGCCGTCATCAACGCCATATACAATGCCTGCGGTGTAAGAATCTATGAACTGCCGGCTACGCAGGATAAAGTCAAAGCCGGTCTGGAAATCCTGAAGAAAGGCGGAAAGATCGAACCGCCGAAGAAGTACTTCCTGGGTTCCGATTTCTACGAGGAGATCGATCGCATCCAGGCAAATCCCCTTTAATAGAATAGGCTGAAAACCGCCCAAGAGGTCTGTCCTTTGAGGTCTTCCTTGGGTGGACCATGCGAAAGCAGAAAATGGCGGTTTACGGTTGTAGGACCGTAAACCGCCGTTTATTTCAACAATGGATAAAATTATCAACGCTGGCTGCTGTGAAATGCTGTTATAATGTATATAGATGTATAAAAGTATGATTTGCTGCGATTACAAGCTACGGATGCGGTAGCATTATTATAAAAAACAATACGTAAAGGATTGATTGGGGATAGATATGGAACGGTTTTACGAACAATTTACAGGTTGCATTCAGAAAGAGATGCCATTTTGCCAGGCATCCTGCCCTTTTCACGTCGATATCTTCGATTTTATCGAGAAAGTGGGCCGTGGGGCTTATGATGCTGCCTATAAAACTTACCGTAATGCGGTAACTTTTCCTGCCATCGTATCCGCCCTATGCCACGAGCCTTGCAAAACCAATTGTCCCAGGAAAGAAGCTGCATATGGCGGCAATGCTATCGAATTGCGGGGGCTGGAACGAACCGTAGTGGAGCAGGCGAAAAGCAAAGATCCTACCTACTATAATGTCCCGAAAAAGAAGCAACGCACCGCCGTCATCGGCGCCGGTATCAGCGGCTTGGCATGCGCGCTGCGCCTGGCTTCCAAAAAGTATGAAGTGGAAGTTTTCGAAGCTTCTGATCGGCTTGGCGGACATCTGTGGAATATTGCAGACGGAAGCGATGCTGTGGGCGGTTTAACTCCGGAGATCTTCCTGGCGGAATTTGAGCTGCAGCTCAGCGAAGAGGAGATTCCGATTCATTTCAACCGTAAGATCGCGGATCTTTCGGAGCTTATCGGCGATAACGGCGAGGGGCAGGGGTTTGATGCGATCTATGTGGCCACAGGAGCCGGCGGCGAAGACTTTGGGTTGCTGGATAAAGATGAGCCCATCCTCTTAAATGAGAGGACTGCTTGCTTTGCCGCCGGTTCGCTGAAGGGCAAGGATACTATCGAGGCTCTGGCCGACGGAATCAATATATCTGCGGCCATAGAAACATATTTTAAGACTGAGAGGCTGAGTTATCCTGAAGATCAAAGGACCACCAAGGTGCAGGTAGATCCTTCCAAGCTTACATATAAAAAGGGACCCGCTCTCGATGAGAAAGGCAAGATTAAGCCCGAAGAAGTGCAAGAGGAGGCAGAACGTTGCCTTCGCTGTCAGTGCGATTCGTGCAGGATCTATTGCGACCTGGTGTCCTACACCGGGAAATGGCCGCTTCGAATCAAGGACGAAGTACAAGCTACCATGCACGAGGCGCAGACAGAGTTGAAGGGCCAGCCTGCGAAGAGACTGATCAATATCTGTACTCACTGTGGTCTTTGCGATGATGTGTGTCCCGCACAGATCGATATGGACAGCATGTTTCTTGAGGCCAGAAAACGGCTGCACCGGATGGGCAGAATGCCCTGGGCTTATCACGACTTCTGGCTTCGCGACATGGAATTTGCCGACGGAAAATGGGCTTCAATCGTCAGCACTCCTCCGGGAGTGGATAAATCGGAATACGCATTTTTCCCTGGGTGCCAGATGGGAGCCTCCGAACCGCGCTACGTTTCGGAGACCTATAGATGGCTCTTGAGTAAAGATCCCACCATGGCTCTTTTCCTCAAGTGCTGCGGAACGCCGGTGAAATGGGCAGGGGATGAGGAAAAGCATGCAGAGACGGTTTCCAAGCTCCGCAAAGATTGGGAGAGCTTAGGGAAGCCCAAGCTTGTGGTTGCCTGTCCCACTTGCATAAATAATATTTGCGAGTTCCTTCCCGAAGCGGAGCTTATCTCCCTTTATGAGTTCATGGAGGAAACAGGCGGAATGAAGCCCGTCATGAAGGGAGAGTCGGAAGTTTGGTCCGTGTTCGACCCTTGCAGCAGTACAGGAAAGAAGGACCTTCGCAGAGTTGTCCGCGCCTTTGCCACAGATGCGGGATTCCAACTTGAACTCCTTCCTGTTCAGGAAGAACACTCCGCATGTTGCAGCTATGGCGGACAGGTTTCCATCGCCAACCGCGATTATGCGGATTATGTTATCAACAAGAGAATCTCGGAAAGCGACAATCCCTATATTACATATTGCGTTAACTGCCGTGACAATTTCCTCGGCGCCGGGAAAAGGACGATTCATATACTGGACATACTTTTCGGATTCAACGATACGAGGGGCCAGGCCAAAATCCCTACTTTCTCCCAGCGCAGAGAGAACCGGGTTGCATTGAAGAGACAACTTTTGAAGGAGTTTTGGGAGGAAGAAATGGAAGAGAAAAAGCCCGAAACCAATATCCGGCTTAGAATCAGCCCCGAGCTTCAAGCCAAGCTTCATAGCGAACACATCCTTGAGGAGGAAGTCCTCCAAGTGATTGCCTTCTGCGAAGAAAAGGGGAGAAAGATCCTGCTGGCTGAAAAGGGAACGTTCAGCGGCTACCGCCAGATCGGCCACATGACCTGCTGGGTGGAATATAAGCCGGTTGAGGCTGATGATAAAGAGAAAGTCTATGAATTGGTAAACGCGTATTGCCACAGGATGAAAATTAATTTGGAGGCTGTCTGGAATGGAAAAAAAGTTGACACCGATATGTAACAAATGTCAGGTTGAGCTGGCGCCTCATGACCTCCATTTCAGCTATCTTGACCATAATTTCCGGCACAAGGTCCTGCGCTGTCCCGAGTGCGGGCAGGTTTACCTATCGGAAGACGTAGTGGCCAAGATCAAGCGGGTGGAAACCAACTTCGAGGAGAAGTAAGAAGCCTTTGACAATCAAGTAGACTCATAGTATAGTAATATACACAACCGAATAACCAAAATATTAAGACAACTCCGATTTTCGCAGGGCAAGGGATGCTTGTCGGCGAAAACGATAGGGTTGGGGGAGTGATCATCCAGCCTGCCATTGCGCAAAGGAGAGCTGTTTGTTTGACATGCTTTTCTTTGCTTTTTTATTTATTAGAAAGGAATGGAGGGTCAACATGAAGAGACTGAGGTAACTGTATCCTACCGACGAGCAAAAAGGCATGGAGGTGAAACTTGGGAATCCGTCGTTTACCCCGGCTGTAGTCGCTTCCATCGAGGTGGCTGAAGGATTGAAGAAATTGCTCGGCAGAGGCAACATACTTAGGAACAAGCTTCTGAGCATCAATTTGCTGGACCATGAATATGAAATATTTGAATTGTAGGGATGATCAGCCGGCGGATCATGCATAAGAGATATTCGAACTGCACGGAAGGCGACAGAGGGTTGGCACCCCGGTTGTTTAGATAGATGGGTAATTGAGAATTGTGTTATAATAATATATCAAGTTATTTCCAAAGATTTATATTATTGAATATCACTGCTCGCTTATGTAACACAGGTGTTTTTTAAGGGATATTTTGCGTTGATGATGGAGTTTATGGAGGGGCCTTATGGATAACAATCAAAAGAAGATAGAGACAATGCTTAAGAAGAATGTTTGGGCTGTCGTTGGGGCTACGCCTAATCCGGAAAAGGTAGCGACTAAGATTTATCACACTCTCAAGGAATATGGGTACGAAACCTATGTGGTGAATCCAAAATACGACAAGATGGACGACGGGAGCAGGATTTATCCAAGCTTAAAGGATTTGCCTAAAGTTCCCGATTGTGTAGATTTCGTGGTGCCTCCGGTGGTTACCATGAGCAATTTGAATGAAATGGATCCGGAAGCCTATCCGTATATTTGGCTCCAACCTGGTACTTACGACGATGAGGTGGTAAAATATGCGGAGGAAAAGGGGTTCCAGGTAGTTCACGAAGGGGCTTGCGTGATGGCCTACCTTCACATCCATGGACGTCCCGAGGAGTAGGAAAGACGCGCGGAAGATTTTAGCGCTTTGGAAAGCGTTGAAAGAGGATTTTCAGAGTCATGAAATTAAAGCGGAGCTTCATTTATGGGGCTCCGCTGTTTTGTCCGTATCTGCTGCGGGAGGTTGGTTGGGAGGGAACCGATTGCTCCAGACGGTCCAGGAAAAAACGGCGGTGAGGACCACCGCTCCCCCGGCTAAAGCGAAGAGTCCGGGGAGCTCGCCGGTGAATAAAAAGACCCAGGTTGGATTGAGCAAGGGTTCGATGCCGCTTATGAGAGAGCATGCAAGGGCTGAACAATGGCGGGCAGCCATACCGTACAGTATGTAAGGGATGCCCAGTTGGAATATGCCCAGCGCCAGAATAATCGTCACGGTTGTAGGGTTAACAGGGGTTGGTGAGAAGAAAATAAAAGGAACCCCTATAATAGCGGTGAACACGTGCCCCAACAGTATTCCGCTTGACCTGGATTGGTCGTCCGCTCGGCCTGTAGTGATGAACATAGACGCGAAAAATATTCCGGCCAGCACGGCCAACAGGTTTCCGGCCATATTCCCGCCGGACAGATCATCTAAGAAGAATAAGGCAATGCCCAAGGAGGTGGCAGCTACGGCCAGTATGTCACCTTTTCGAAACTTCTGTTTAAAGATGAGGGCGGAAAGGATGATGATGAAAATCGGAGCCGAGTATTGAAGCACGATGGCGTTGGCAGCGGCGGTGAGCTTGTTAGCGGCGATGAAGAATATAAATACGCCGCAAAGGAAAAAGCCGGATAACAAAGAGTATTTATTTATTACAAAGGTGATTTTTTGGTGACGCATGAAGAGGATGTAAATGCCGGCAGAAATAAGGCTGCGCATGCCGGCAATAACCATGGCGTTCCATGGCAGTAGTTTCAAAAAGATGCCCGCCGTACTCCAAAGGACGGCGCAGGTCAACATATATAAAATGGCTCGATTTTTCGGATTTTCAAGTAATATCATTCCAGTTTATCCAGTCGTTTCCTCAAGGTAATCAACAAATCTGGAAGGATTATATCACAAAAAATCAAAAGGAAAATCAAAAGGGACTGTCCCTTTTGATTTTTTGCAAACACAACTTTTTTACAAATGGGGTGTTGCGTGTTATTCTAAAGATTAGGTGTTTGTCGAACTTATTTTAATGGAAGGACAAAAAGAAGAGTGAGATATAGCAAAGTTCAAAAAGGGATTTTTCTTTCGAGACCGAACCGGTTCGTTGCCCATGTATTGATGGACGGAAAAGAACAGGTAGTGCATGTGAAGAATACCGGGCGCTGCAGGGAAATCCTGCAACCCGGGGTGAAGGTCTATTTAGAAGATTTTACCGATGACCTTCGCCATCGAAAAACGAAATATTCGCTGGTGGCAGCGGAAAAACCGGATTCAACTTTTGAATCCGGATACCGCTTGATCAACATCGATTCCCAGGCCCCCAACCAGGCAGTGGCGGAGGCCCTCGAATCGAGTGTCATTCAATTGCCGGGTTTTGAATCCGGAATAAAGCATATTAAGGCTGAGCATGTTTTCGGCAGTTCCCGTTTCGATTTTTATGTAGAGGGGCGAAATGACGAGAAGGCCCTGATTGAAGTCAAAGGGGTTACTTTGGAAAAACAAGGTGCAACCCTCTTTCCCGACGCGCCGACGGAACGAGGCGTCAAGCACATTTACGAGCTGATTGAGGCGGTAGATCGGGGCTTTAATGCCTTTGTGATTTTTATAATACAGATGCAGGATGTCTTGTATTTTGCTCCAAACGATGAAATGCATTTGGCTTTTGGACAAGCCCTGCGAGAGGCTGCGAAAAAGGGAGTTCAGGTTCTGGCCTACGATTGCCGGGTGACGGAAAGCACCATGGATGTCAGGCAAGAGGTGGCTGTGCGTCTTTCCGGGGCTCTTGACTTGGTTTGAATCGATGGGATAGGATACGAGAGAGGTGAAGTTCATGTCAATCGAAAAAGTAAGAGAATATCTCAAGCAGTGGAACAGGGATAAAGATGTTATGGAATTT
>JAAYNC010000194.1:0-8236 GCA_012521055.1 Eubacteriales Family XIII. Incertae Sedis bacterium | reverse complement strand
GGGAGATCTCCCATATATCTTAGGAGGAAGGACACCTTCCATAATATGACTGTTGAGATTGGAGACCGGGAATGATAAGATTGGGCGTACTGTTCGGAGGCCGTTCCGGGGAGCATGAGATTTCACTCATGTCCGCAGCTTCCGTGATCAATGCCATCGACAAGAGCAAGTATGAAGTAGTTCAAATCGGGATTACTCGAGAAGGAGAGTGGTACCTTTATGAGGGACCCACTCAGCGGATTGAGGACGGCAGCTGGGAGAAGGAGGCCAAAGCAGCTCTTGCTGCCAACCCGGAGAAATATAGTCTTTCGGTGCTTGGATGTGGCGGAAATTCTCTGAAGCAGCTGATTGATTTTGCACTGCCTATCCTCCACGGACCTTACGGAGAGGATGGAACCATTCAGGGGATGTTTGAAATGATAGACATCCCTTACGGAGGAAGCGGTGTTACCGGGGCGGCGTTGACCATGGATAAAATACTTGCCAAGGCCGTCTGTGAAAGGGCGGGGCTGCCGGTGGGACCCTATGTAGCGTTGACGATAGAGGATTATAAACAAAGGGGATCCCGGCTTCTTCAGCAGATCGAAAGTGAACTCCGCTACCCCATGTTTGTAAAGCCCAGCAATATGGGATCCAGCGTGGGCATCACAAAGGTAAGGGCGAAAGAAGAATTGGGAGAAGCCATCGTAAATGCAGCCAAATACGATCGCCACATCCTCGTTGAGGAAGGCATCGACTGCAGGGAGCTCGAGACAGCAGTCCTCGGGAATTTCCATCCTCAGGTCAGCTGTGTGGGTGAGATTATCCCGTCGTCAGAGTTCTACGACTACAAGGCTAAATACTTCGACGGTGGGAAGTCGAAGCTGTGCATACCCGCGGATATACCTGAGGAGAAAGCTGAAGAGGTACGAGAAATTGCAGCAAAAGCTTACAAAGTATTGGATTGTTGCGGTTATGCCAGGGTAGACTTTTTCATGGAGAAGGAAACAGGTAAAATCCTTTTGAATGAGATTAACTCCATACCCGGCTTTACTAAATACAGTATGTTTCCGTTACTTTGGGAAAAAGAGGGTATATCCTACCCGGAATTAATAGAAAGGATAGTGAGGTTGGGTTATGAAAAATATAATGTTAAAAATAGTCGGTAAGCAGATTACCGGCGATAAAGAAGAAGAAACTGAACAGCTGGAGCTGGTTACGGAAGGGAAATATTATGAGAAGGACGGCGTCCTCTATCTGACCTATGATGAGAGCGACTTCTCGGGGATGACAGGATGCACTACCAGTCTGTCTATTTCCGGCGACGAGATAATGATGAAGCGTTCCGGCGAAGCGGTTCCTTTGGACACTGAGATTAAATTTGTCAAGGGAAAGCGCTTTACGGGGTATTACGGCACGCCTTTCGGGGCGGTGGAGATGGAGGTTCTCACCAACGACGTGGTGAACAACATCAACCCCGACGGGCCGAAGGGATCGCTGAACATCGACTATCACATCAGCCTGCGCGGTCTGTCCGAAGGCAGGAGCCGGCTGGATATTGAAATAATTTAGGCTTTTTTGGGACAAGTAGAAAGGGGGCGACAAGGTCAATGAATCCTAAAACTACCAGGACGGTAGCTAAGTTCATTGCGATTCTTTTGGTGGTGGCCCTTGCGGTCACTTCTTTTTCCTTTGTGTTCTTCTGGGCGGGAACACCGGCGGTTGCCTACGCGGCTTCGGCGGATGAGCCGGACTGGAACCGGGAGCTTTTGCGATTCCGTGATTTCATGATTCAGACAAAAGGGGCGTATAAGGATGATATTCCTTACAAAGTGCTCATCGACGGAGCATATGAAGGGATTATCGACTCCCTCGGCGATCCGTACAGCGTGTATTATAGTTCCGATACCGAAAGAAAGCAGTTTGAGGAGTCCGTCAGCGGCGAATTCTTCGGAGTAGGCGTCAGCCTGGAGCAGGTGGGCGGCTTGTGCAAAGTGGTTGCACCCATTGCGGGAACACCTGCGGACCGGGCGGGAGTCCTCTCCGGCGACGTGATAATCCGTATTGACAGTCAGGATGTGACAGGAATGCCCCTTGAGGAAATCGCAAACCGGCTCAGAGGGGAGGAAGGCACCCCGGTCACCATGACGGTGCAGAGGGACAATAAGGTCCTCACCTTTTCAATGATCCGTGAGAAGATTAAACTTTCTGCGGTAAGCTACAAGCTTCTTCCGGGAAATACCGGTTACATAAGAATCACGCAGTTTGACAGCGATTCACATTTGGAGTTTAAGAACGCCAAGTTAAAGCTTATTGCTGACGGTGCAAAATCTTTCATCGTCGATGTGAGGAACAACCCTGGCGGGTATGTGGGCGCGGCTATGGACATCGCAGAGCAGCTCATGCCTGCCGGTCCCATCGTTCATTTTCAGAAGCAAGGCAAGATCGTTGAAACCGTTTCGGCAAACGGGACCGGGGATTTGGGCTTGCCGGTAGTTCTGTTAATCAACGAAGGCAGCGCCAGCGCTTCGGAAATATTGGCCGCCGCATGGAAGGACAGCGGGACGGCCCTATTGGTAGGGATGCCCACTTACGGAAAAGGCGTTGCCCAGCAGATCATGGATACGGCAGGCGGCGGGAAGGCGAAGCTTTCCACCTATTATTTCCTCAGCCCAAATAATAAACCCATCGATAAGGTAGGTGTGCAGCCTGACTACATAGTGAGAAATTATACGGAATCCGACGTAAACGCGGCAGAACAGCTGTATGACCAGTACAAGAACTTTGCGCCCATGTCAGAAAAAACGAAGCCCAAGTTGGGAGACACGGGATTGAATGTGTTCGGTGCCCAGCAACGTCTATCGTTATTAGGCTATAAATTGAAGGCCACAGGAACTATGGACGCTGACACCGTGGCTGCGGTAAAAGCCTTCCAGACAGATCGGGGACTCTACTCCTACGGTGTGTTGGACTATTCCACCATGAATGAGTTGGACAAAGCTGCCTTGGCCTACATCACCAGCGTGGGAGAAAAGAATGATCTGCAGCTGGAGAAGGCGATGGAACTTTTGAAATAGGCCGAGACGTTGGGTCTAGAAATATAGAACGGGCGACATCCAAATGACATATATTAGATGAAGTTGAAATCGAAAAGGTCGCGGGAGTTTTCCCGCGGCCTTTTAACATCCCCATATATAGTCGGGCCTTTCAAATCAAAGTTTTGTATACATCAGTTAAAATACAGGTTGTTCGTTAAATATTCCGGATCGCTGGTGGCGTCAATGCCGAGATCCTTCAGCGTCTGGGCGTCCCTGTCGCTGAGAATAGCCGTGCAGTGAGCTCTGCAACCGTTGAGCAGAAGCAGTTCCTCCACCGCCACCTGGGCGGAGGGATTGGTGGTTGCCGATATGGTGAGGGCCGACAGCACTTCCTCACAGTTGAGGGAAGTCTTTTCGTGCTTGAGGATTTTCGTCTTCAGGTGCTGGATGGTTTCCAACACGTTGGGAGAAATCAAGTGTATTTCGTCGGATAGCCCGGAAAGGGCCTTGATTGCGTTAAGCACTGCTGCCGCAGCAGCTACCATTCTCCTGGAGCTGCGTCCGGTTATGATTCTGCCGTCGGGCAGCTGAAGAGCCATTACGACCACATTCTCATACCTGGAATCGAGAGAGCGCTTGTACTCCGCATATTCCCTGGCAGGGATGACCACTTCCCTATCCGTCTCTTTTAGATTCAGTTCATCCATGAGAAGTTTCGATCTCGCCACCGCTTCTTCGTCGATAATGCCCTTCTTATAATCGCAGAGGGCGATGAGGTAGCGGCGTATAATTTCCTGGCAAGCCGCTTCGCGGCAAATCTGGTCGTCTGTAATACAGTAACCGGCCCGATTCACGCCCATGTCAGTGGGAGATTTGTATTCAGATTCGCCGGTAATTCGCTCGATGATCCGCCTGACGACGGGAAAGATTTCCATGTCGCGGTTGTAATTAACCGCCGTCTGTCCATAGGCTTCGAGATGGAAGAAGTCTATCATATTTACATCCTTCAGATCCACGGTGGCCGCCTCATATGCCATGTTGACGGGATGTTTCAAAGGAAGATTCCAAATGGGGAAAGTTTCGAATTTGGCGTAGCGAACTTTTCTGCCACGCTTATATTCATGATAGAGCTGGGATAGACAGGTGGCCAGCTTGCCGCTGCCGGGGCCGGGGCCGTTGACAACTACCAGCGGTTTTGTAACTTCAATATAGGGATTAACCCCGTAACCTTCGTCACTTACGATGGTATCCACATCCGTGGGATAACCTTTTGTAAAGTAGTGTTTGTATGTTTTAATTCCTCTACGATTCAGTTTGTTAATGAATACGTTTACAGCAGGACTATCTTCGTAGCGGGTGATTACGACACTATTGATGGGTAGATCGTATTTGCGGAATATATCAATGAGACGCAGTACTTCCAAGTCGTAGGTGATTCCAAAATCCGCCCGGGTTTTGTTGGTGGAGATATCCCCTGCATATACACAGATGATGATTTCGGTCTGGTCTTTCAATTTCTGGAGCATCTTAATTTTTGCGTTTTCATCGAATCCGGGAAGAACGCGCGCGGCGTGCTTGTCGTGGACTAGTTTACCGCCGAATTCCAGATAAAGACGTTCTGATTTGCTTGCGTTGATACGTTCAATAATGTACCTTGATTGTTCTTCAATATACTTTTCTGAATCAAAACCTATCCTCATCATTATCACCCCTTTTTCCCCTGCTTGAAACGTACCCTTATAAAAACAACATGAAACATTATAACAGATAGGGTGGATCAATACAACGAAAAAATGCCAAAGGCAAACCATTATTATTTGGAAATTTTCCTTGACAGATCCCGGTCTTGTGGTAAAATGTTAATAAATGGAAGAAATTACGTACTTTTACAATTATATAAAAGGCAGCTACGTTCCTTGCTTAAGGGTATACGTTATTTACAATTTAGTTTCATGGGGAACTGCACTGTGCAAAATTTCAAGTAGTGCATGATTACAAGTTATGTAAATTTATGCAATATATTACAGAATTATTACATGCTATAATTGATTTTTTGCTCATCAGGGGTCGTGTTTTACTGCAGTTTACCATAACTGTAACCATAACCGTACAGGTACGACTAGTTTTTTACAACAATATCAAAGAGGGCGGGGCACCAAGAGGGCGCCTTCAATTTTTTATAACTTGTAATTGAAAAGGAGGTACAGATGAACAAAGGCATTCCTATGATTAGAACCGTATCAACGGTGGCGGCGATGTTTTTAGCCATTATTTTGGTATTGAACAGTTCCGTTGCTTTCGGTCAGGACCGACAAATGGATTTTACCGACCTGGATAGGAGTCACTGGGCTTACGAAAACATCATGAAAATGGCTCAGACCGGCATGATCGCCGGTTATCCCGACGGCAGTTTCCGCCCCGATGCTCCCGTCACTCACGGGGAGTTTATCCGGATGTCGACGGTAGCCGCCGGCCTCTCTTCGGTGACCGCAAAGCAGGGCGAACACTGGGCCCTTCCGTATTACAACACGGGTATAAACAATTTCCTGTTCACCCGGCACGATATTTCGGAGATCCACTTGGACAAGCCCATAAACCGGGCTCATATGGCGCTGATTGCCAGCGAAATAATAAAGGATAAGGCCCAATGGGAGAATTACTCCGAAATACTGGAACGAATCGAAGATGTAGACTACCGGACCCAGTATGAACACCATATTGTCCGGGCCTACGGCGCAGGCATTCTTGCCGGCTATCCGGACGGAACATTCCGGCCCTTCGATACGCTGAATCGGGCGGAGGCTGCCGCAGTCATTCAGAGATTGCAGGATTACCTGCTTGAAGACAGGAGGCAGGAAGCCGCGGAAACCGGCTCCGGTTCTGAAATCATATCGGAAAAAGAACTTTCTGAAAGTGAGCGGGACACTCGCGTACCCCTCATCGACACGGAACCCTTCGATACTGCGGCTCCCGAAGGTACTTTCATGGCACGGCTACGGGAGTTCCACATCGATCAACGGGAAAAAGAGGCCGAATTAAAACAGATACTCCGCCAGCGGTTTCCCAAGGAAGGGGAGGCAATCTTTGATGCATTCATAAGCTTTTCCAAGATGGACTCAGGGGGTAAAGATCTGGGAATCTGCAAGCAGTATGTGATGGGATACCCCGTTCTGATTAACCTGATCGGAGACGGCTACGACATCATGGTTTTCCCCAAAGATTATCAGGACGAGTATTGGGAAACGGAGCCGGGCCAGGTGAATGTTTTCTTCATATAAAGGTGTGAGGGTAAAGATGCGAGGGCAGAGAGGTGCAACAAAATGAAAAGGAGCAAAATAAGGTGCGTGATTCTTCTATTTATACTGACTGCACTCCTGATTATGCAGACTGCGGACCCTGTTGCCGTATTTGCGGCAGAAAAGCCGGTGTATAAGACTTTCGAGCAGCTGACGGAGGATGAAAAGCAACGGGTCTTGGAGTCGCTCATGGAAAAGGGCATCGCGCCGGACCGGATCAAAGTAGGCGGGGGAACCTATTCACTCAACGAATCCCTCTGGTATTCGGAAGGAATCATCGCCTACGGGATTACGGCCAATGTGAATGCGGCCAATCAGACCACCGGTTCTCCCAACTATAAGAACGGGCAGTACCGCTATTGGGGGTACGACGTGAACGGAGGACTTTACGGCAACGACAATTTTCCCAGGGATTCCGATTCGGGGACAGCAGCGTACAACAAGGATTGGCTGACAATAACTCAGATCCGGGCAAATCAGACAGCGGCAAATTACATTGGGAAATTCGCCATGCAGGCGGGATTTTCCCGCGCCGAGAAACTTAACACCGCATCTGTGTTTCTCGACGAAAACCCGGCGTGGCGCAGGGCGGGCATAGACGAAGATTATATTCTGGAACACTTCTATTTCAATTCGGTGCTTTCCGACAGCGGGTTGACCCGGGGTCAGTTCATCGGAGTGCATATGAGCCGCTACGACAACAAGTTGTACTATCAGACCTTTTCCGTTAAAGGAGAGGTGGTGCTCTATGAAGTGCCGCCGGCAGCTCCGGAAGAACCGGCTCCTCCGGATCCGGAAGAACCAGAACCCCTCCCGTCCGAACCCGGGATGGACGTCAGTGTGGAGGCGGAGCTCTTCCTTCCTCCCGTCACCTATGTGGGACATCCTGCCCTTGCTGAAGACTATTCTGTTTTCTGGGTAGACGGAGAACCCTGGTCAGCTGCAAGAGCCTACTCAGAGGGCAAGGCGGACAACCGATTTACGTCTGCAGGCGGATCGGTGAAGCGCATTTCAGATACTCGGGCTACGGTTACCTATTCGGCGCCGGGGGATTACGACGTAACTCTCAGGGTGACTCCGAAAGGTGGAAGCGCGGTTTACGATACAAAGTCCATTGAGGTTTTAGATACGCCTGCCATTATTCACAATCTTACCGGGCCGCTGAAGCAAAACCGCAAAAACACTATTCACATTTCAGTTGCTAAAAATCCCGGCGTGGATTTAACCACCCTTTGGGTAAAGCTGGAACACCCTGCTACCGGAGAATCGGTAACCCTGCATCATAAAATGGGAGCAGGCGTAAACAGCTCGGCAGAAGGCCAGACTATAAAGGCAAGAGCCATTGAAGCCCTGGCCTCCGATTCGTATTTTATCAACTGTCGCCTGGAGTTCCTGACGAAAAACACGGAAAACACAGATTACCGCCTCACCATATATGCAGAGGAGAAGAACGGCAAAAGCGATTTGGCGGTGCAAGATTTTTCCGTGGCCCAGGATAAACCTCCCGAAGCAAACATCTTCCTGGAATCCTGCTACATCCGCAACGAGGCCTCCAACAAGGCGGAGATAATCGCGGAGGACGGCACGGTTACCGACGGCGATCAGGTTGAGCGGACATGGTACTATAGGGAAACGGATGCTGCGGAATGGATTCCCGTTGCGGCAATGGAGGGTTACACGGACTATTCCTTCGGAAGCGGGAAAAAGATCAGCTTCTTAAAAGAAGGGGTCGGACCTTTTGAAATGAAGCTTGTGGCAAGGGACGTCTGGGTGGAGGAGACTCTCTCCGAGTACATAACGGAAAGCGACTATCTGAGCGCAGAAACCATATGCTCTTCCGAAGTGAGCAATGTGGCGCCGGTGGTCAGCCTGAGTCCTATCACGCCTAAGACGGCCAATGTAACCATTCTTGCGGGAGGCGAG
>JAAYNC010000096.1:0-2991 GCA_012521055.1 Eubacteriales Family XIII. Incertae Sedis bacterium | reverse complement strand
TTTTTAATATATTTTTACAAACTTAAAGGAGGTGATTCGGATTTTTATAAGAGGTATTACATAACCGGAAAGGAGGTGAATGAGTGAATGCAGTAGCCCAGCTATACCGGATGTTAACTGCAGATCAAGCGGCGTTGCAGGCTCAAGGGGCTCAAGGCGGCGCTCAGAACCCGAGCAAAAGCTTGTCCGGCGACATAACCCCCTTCCGGCAACTGTTATTCCAAAGCCTGACCCAGGAATCTCTTGCGGGAGCTGCCATAGCAAACCCGGAAGAAGGCCTGAATGCAGGTGAAGACGGGACGGAAGGAGATTTTACGGAGCTGTTGCAGGGCATGAGCGGCTTGCAATTATCCCAAGATATGATTGCTGAAAGCCTGTCCGGCAGTCCCGGAGAAAACATGGCGATAGGATTTGGTTCCGGCGCTGTGGGAGCGATCCGGGGGATGGAGACAGCGGACCCGGCAGATGCGGCAACCGGGAACTTGACAGGGATATCGGATGAAGGCCTGACGGGAAGGTCAGCCCCGGGTTTAACGGGAGAGCCGGCTGCGGGAATGAAGGCGTCAGCCCAAAACCTGACAGGAGCCGCCGCGGAAATTCTGGCGGGAGCACCTGTCGAAGGGCAGACAACAGTTCAGGCCGAAAGCCTTGAAAATGCTCAAAGCCCAAGTCTTGCTGAAGTGTCGGGCCAAGATCCGACAGAAGGGCAGATTAAAGCCGGAACCGAAATTTCCGATAAAAACTCCAAGGCCGGAATTTCAGGGGCAAATAGTGCACCGGAAAGACCGGGACAAGCAGCAGGAGATGCCGGAAACCCGGTAACGAAGGCGGCAGCCGATTCCGCAGGCATTAGTAGAGGCAACGCAGGTCCGTCTTCTGCAGTAAAAGGTCCCGAACAAACACAAGGAAGTGACGGATCCACGCAGACCCCGGGGCAAGCACAGACCTCAGCGAAGCAACAGCAGATGCAAGGGCTTGCGACAGAGGCAGGACTCGATGGGGAAACCGGTTTGTCGGAACAAAAGGGGCATAAGGGACTCTCCGAGGTTCATGAGATACAGAACCTGACGGCGGCGGAAGTTGCCAATACAGAAGGGTCAAAGCCTTTAAACCCGGCCAGCGCGGCAGCGGAAAAGATGGAGCCCTACAGCCAGATCGGCCGCGAAATCCAGCTGAAGCTCGAGCAGAGAGGGCTCATGGAGTTCAAAATGCAGCTTGAACCCAAGGATCTGGGGCAGATCGATGTGCGGCTGCGAATCAACGAAGGAAAGCTGATCATCGACATAGTGGCCGCCAGCTCAAGGACACAGGCGCTTTTGATCAGCCAGGCGGACAAGCTGGTGAGTAGCATGGGACTGCAGAATGTGGAGGTGGAAACAGTGCAGGTCAACCTGCAGCCTGACCAGCAAAGCGATTACGGACAGCAAGGCCATCTTCATCAGCAGGACCATCTTGAGCAGCAGGCGAGAAACCGGAACAACGCGCCCCAACCTCTGAATCAACCCTTAGGGGATGATGCGGTAAACAATCCGGAAGGCCAAACCCGCGATATGATGCGGAAAAACTATTTTGTCCGAATGGACTACATCGTTTAGGAAAGGAGGGAAGCGACATGCCAATCGACGCAATATCGTCCTACACACAGACCACGAACACCACCAACTCAACCGGCAGATCGAACAAGGGCATGGGGCTTACCATGGAGGACTTTTTCAAACTCATGGTGGCGCAGCTGACAAATCAGAACATGTTCGATCCGGTGGACGATACGCAGTTCTTAATGCAGATGGCCCAATTTTCCATGGTGCAGGCTCTATCTGAGATGAATCAGGCTTCGATAACGGCTTACAGCGTGAGCCTCATAGGGAAAGAGACCACCGTGGCACAGATGGGCGAAGACGGAATCGTGCAGATTCATACAGGCATTGTGGACAGTGTGATCCTGTACAACGGCACTCCGCAGATCACCATCGACGGGCAGCGTTATGCACTGAGCAGCGTTATGGAAGTTCGCGAACCCAACATCATCATTCCTCCCTCCGCTGAGAACAGTGAAGCTTCCGGCGCGGAAGAAGTTCCGGAGGAGAGGGTAGAGGCTTCCCAGGAGGGAGAAGCGGCAGAGACCGAAGGTGAAGAGAGTCATGGTTAACAGAATTTACGGAGGCGGTTACAATCTGTCGGATGCGGTCATAAGGCAGACGGAGAATTTAAAATCCACAGAGAGAACAACCGCTCAAACTAAAAAAACCGATCAGGAGCAGTCGTTCCGTGAACTCCTGGAGCAGCAACGGATATCTTTCTCCAAGCATGCCAACCGCAGGACGGAGGAACGCAGCATAAAGATCAGTCAGGCGGATCTGAACCGGCTGGGAGAAGCTTTCAATAAAGCTGAGGCAAAGGGGATCGAGGACGCCCTGATCGTAATGGATGATTCCGCTTTTATCGTCAACGCGAAGAATAAAGTGGTAATTACGGTGATAGATAAAAGCGAAATGAAGGATAACGTATTTACAAATATAGACGGTGCCATATTCATTTAGCTGGACCTATGCTTCTTTGAGGCGAACAGGAGGCTAGGCGGATCCCGAACGACAGACGGATCTGCATACGTTGGCACCAGAAACCAAATAACAGAAAGGACTGTGGGAAAATGTTAGGATCAATGTATTCAGCAGTTTCCGGACTGGCAGCCCACCAGACAAAGATGAACGTCATAGGTAATAACATTGCCAACGTAAACACATACGGTTTTAAAGCCAGCCGAGTAACTTTTTCCGATGTTTTCTATCAAACCATGACCGGAGCTTCCGGCCCCAGCAACAATGCAGGCGGTACGAATCCCGTCCAGCTGGGTTACGGATCAAAGGTCAAATCCATAGATGTAATAAATACCAGGGCCGGGAGTGCAACAACGGACCGGGCGCTGGACGTCTACATTAACGGAGACGGCTATCTGGCCGTTAAGGACACCAACGGTATCATCAGGTATAC
>JAAYNC010000116.1:0-6729 GCA_012521055.1 Eubacteriales Family XIII. Incertae Sedis bacterium | reverse complement strand
GTGCTGTTGTCTTCCGGACAAACCGGTACAACAGCACTTCCATTTCTTTAAGGTGGTGTTTACAAAAGTTAATGAATCTATTCGAAGAGTTTCGCTAACCCTTCCTCATAAGGAGGATACACTATGCCCTTTTCCGTAATGATAGCCGTAATATACTTGGCATCGGTTACATCGAAGGCGGGATTGTAGGTCTTAACGCCTTCCGGCGCCATGGGCTTTGCGTACCAGGCCTTGTATATCTCTTCACCGGGTCTCAGCTCAATAAGAATATCCTTTCCCGTTTTCGTATTCATATCAATTGTGGATAAAGGCGCATGCACGTAGAAGGGGATGCCGTATTCCTTTGCAAGAATGGCTACTCCGGATGTGCCGATTTTGTTTGCGGCATCGCCGTTTGCCGCAACCCGGTCACAACCTACGAGCACGGCATCGATCCAACCGTTTTTCATAACGATGGAAGCCATGTTGTCGCAAATAAGAGTCACGTCGACCCCTGCCTGCATAAGCTCCCATGTGGTAAGTCTCGCCCCCTGAAGCAAAGGCCTGGTTTCATCAGCAAACACCTTAAAATTGTAACCTCTCTCTTGACCGAGATAGATAGGCGCAAGAGCTGTACCGTATTTTGCCGTTGCTATGGTGCCCGCATTGCAGTGGGTTAATAAGCCCATTCCCGGCTTTAAGAGCGTAAGCCCATGTCCCCCTATGCTGCGGCAGACATCTTCGTCCTCCTGCCTTATGAGATTTGCCTCATCCAGCAGGGCGCCCTTAATATCCGAAATGCTCTTATCTTTATTGGCCAGCAGGCAATCCTCCATCCGATCGAGAGCCCAGAACAGATTAACAGCCGTGGGCCTGGAGGAACCCAGATACTCTTTTGCCTTTTTGAATTCCGCGTAAAAATCATTGAAATTATCTGCCTGGCTATGCTTAACCGCCAGATATACTCCATAGGCTCCGGTGATTCCGATGGCCGGAGCACCTCTGACCCGTAACTTGTATATGGCTTCCCAAATACTCTCAATTGTAGTCAAATGAAGGTATTTGGTCTCTCCCGGCAACAGGGTCTGGTCCAACAATATGAGTTCGCTCTTGTCGTCATCCAGCCTTACAGGCATAATATCTAAAACTTTAAATGGCATGGCAACCTCCTTTTCTCAGTATTGCCCGGCAGTCTTAAGGATTACGTCCAGGAAATCCTTGCCTGTCTTGAATTCATCCCTGTTCATAATAAATTTCTTTGCCGCCGTCAGACATATTCTCTCCGCCCTGATTCTCTTTGCTTCGTCTTCTATTGTGGTAATGTCCTTTACTTGAGCTATGCCGATGATGCGCCTGGATCCTTCCAGTCCCGCCACTCCGGCAGTATCGCTCAGAATCCGGCTGAGGTAATACTCTTTAAATCCTTTGTAGCGGGCAGTAACCTCTGTCACGTTTTCATCATAAAGCGCATTGTATTTTTCCACGAAAAGATCCACAACCGCTACGATGGTCTCTTCCAACCATTGCTTCTGCTTGGAGACTTCATAAGCATCCGCATTTGCCCAAGCGAACATGAGGTTTGCAACAATGTTTCCCGTATCATAGCCCATGGGGCCATAAAATGCAAATTCCGGGTCGATAACCTTCATGGAGTCTTCTTTTATAAATATGGACCCGGTATGAAGGTCTCCGTGAACGAGGGATTGGGCGTTTGTCATAAACTCAAATTTCAACTTTGCCGTCTCAAGCCTTAAAGCTTCATCTCCGTAGATATTTTCCACAATCCATTCTTTATTCGGCTCAAAGAGTCGGTTTCTGTTATTTACATCGTTGAAGGGCTCCGTATATACCAGATCCTCTGTGATCTCGCACAACTCGGGGTTAATAAAGTTCTTCACCAGTTCCTTCTTATGCTTGTGCTCAAGGCATAAATCCGACGTCAGGATAAGGGTATTGGCCATAAAGGTAGAAATATCCTCGGCAAACCTGGGGAACTGCCGATGTTCAAGCATGGCCTTACGCATAATCGTATGATCCGATAAATCATCCATAACAGTGCAGTTCATTATGGGGTCGTATAAATATACCTTCGGGACCAGTCCCGGCACAAGTTCTCCCTGATACTTCAGAATATCGTATTCAATCCTGTTCCTGTCCGGCGACACCTTGAATTCATCGGAAATTCGCGCTACAGGTCCCGATTGCTTTATTACGATAGAGGCACCGTCCGATTTTCTCCAGACTCGGAAGATGTAGTTCAGGTTTCCGTCCCCGATCTCCTTGCATTCCAGGTCATCTCCCGGTGAAAAGATGAAATCCAGTTTTTCGGCAGCATACCTTGCCGCATCTTTCTCCTTCATCGTGAAATATTTTGTAAAATCCATAGTCCCTCTCCCTTCTACTGCGCATTGGTTTTAATACTTACAGTAACCGCTTAAACTATCCGCGAGGATAACCGTAAACATTGCGACTATCTCTTTTGCTTGTAATAGGTGATTCCCAAAGCCAGCACCAGTACAGCGCCTTTGATTATATCCATGGAATAATAAGGCACTGACTTCATGACAAGACCGTTAGATAATGCTACCATGAGCAATGCGCCCACAAAAGTTCCTATGGCATTGGGTTTTCCCACCCCGGCAACGGAAAAACCGATAAATGCCGCTGCCACCGATTCCATCAGATATCCTGCCCCCGCGGAAGGATTGGACTGTCCGATTCGAGCCGCCAGAAGGATACCGCCGATGCCGGCTAAAATGGCAGCCATTATGTAGGCTATCCTCCTGTATTTGTCCACTTTTACACCGGACAATCTGGCAGCCTCCGCATTTCCTCCCACTACATACATGTATCTGCCATGCTTTGTATAGGTTAAGAAAATGTGAACAATAATTACCAAAGCCGCCATCACTATGATTATAACAGGTACTTGCCCAAGGCTTCTGAAAGAGGCGGGAATCAACCCTGTAGAAACGCTTCCGTCTTCCATTATCATATTCTGCGATATGATCTTTCCTTTGGAAAAAGTCGTGGAGACCCCGTTAAAGATAAACATTGCCGCAAGGGTTGCCAACATATCCGGAATCTTAAACCTGATTATCAACACCGAGTTCAGAAAGCCTATTATGCCGGCAACGATAAGGGCTACTAAAATGCTTACAACTATGTTCTGTTCATACCATACGAACATAGCTATGGAAAGAGCCATGGTCATGGATGCCACGGATCCCACGGAAAGGTCGAAACCTCCGACAACCAAAGAGATGGTAATGCCTGTGGCAATGACTGTGGTTATGGACATAGCTCTCAGAATGTTGATTATGTTTGCCGGCGAGATGAATCTCCCATCGGTTGTTATTGAGAAGAACACCACGATGATTACGATTGTGAACAGCGTCCCGTATTTATAAAGGAAATCAAAGAGATCAAACCTCTTTATCGCTCTCGCTTCCCCGTCTTTCACTTGCTTAGGCATCAGTTTTTTCCTCCCGCAGAATAATACAGTATTTCGTCCTCGGTTGTCTCACTTGTTATCAATTCTTTAGAGATTTTACCGTCGTACATCACATAAACTCTGTCTGTAATTCCGAGTATTTCCGGAATCTCACTCGATGCATATATAACGGTTTTGCCTTCACACATGAGATTGCCTATCAACTCAAAAATATCCTTTTTTGCTCCTACGTCCACTCCCTTTGTAGGCTCATCAAATATATACACTTCCGCGTCGGCAATCAACCACTTCCCCACTACCACTTTTTGCTGATTGCCTCCGGACAGGAAAGCTACCTTCTGAAATTCACTGGGGGTTACTATATTAAGATCCGATATCATTTTCCTGGAAACCTGATACTCCTTAATGAAATCGATAAAACCCCTCTTAACGAAACTCTTTATGCTGGGCAAAGTCAAGTTCGTATGTACCGGCTCATCTATAAGCACACCTTCTTTTCGCCTTTCCTCAGGTACCAGTGCCAGTCCTTGTGAAACGGCCATATACGGTTGCTGTATTGAGAGCTTTTTCCCGTTGAGATAAATCTCTCCGGTTTTCAACCGTATTGCTCCGAATAGCGCCTTGCACAGTTCTGTCTTCCCTGCGCCCACAAGCCCTGCAATACCGACTATTTCTCCCTTTCTGGCATAGATGGAAACATCCTTTATCATTTTTTCGTCGGAGAGATTTTTCGCTTCAAAGCACACCTCTCCTATTTCAGTCTGACATTTGGGGAAGATCTCCTCAAAGCTTCTACCCAGCATGTATTCTATGACTTCCTTTTCGGAAGTATCTTTTACTTTCATGCTTGTAATAAACCTGCCGTCTCTCATAATCGTGATTTCATCGCAGATTTGAAAGATTTCAGGCAGTCTGTGAGTGATAAACACCACTCCTACTCCGGCCGCTTTAAGATCTCTTATCACTTTAAATAATTCTTCGGTCTCCGCTTGAGACAACGGAGCCGTAGGCTCATCCATTATGAGCAACTTACAGTCCCTGGATAGAGCTCTTGCGATCAATACCATTTGTTTCTGCGCAAGAGAAAGGTTTTCAACATTGACATTTACAGGGATATCCACTTTGAGCTTTTTTAATATCTCCCCGGCCTTTCTGCGCACTTCATGCCAGTTCACAAACTGCTTTCCTTCATGGTTCATGACCATCTGGTCAAGCATTATGTTTTCCGCCACGGAAAGATAGGGAATAAGCGCAACATCCACCTCCTGGTAGACTATCTCTATTCCACTGTCCTTTGAATCCTTCACCGTTCTGATGTTGTGTTCCTCACCGTTAATGAGGATAGTACCTTCCCAATGGGTATAGACTCCGGACAGGACTTTCATAAGAGTAGATTTCCCTGCTCCGTTCGCACCCACCAATGCGTGAATTATACCTCCCGATGTCTTGAAATTGGCACCTTTCAAAGCTTTTACACCTGGGAATTCTATGGATATATCGCGCATTTCCAATTGAAACTTATCCATTTTACCTCACAGCCTCATATTTTTTAAAGAAGGAAAGGTATTAGACATACCTTCCCTTCTTTAGAGTCCGTCCGCCTATAGATTATTTTGCATTCTTCTCTCTGAGAGCTTTCATCCAGTCCTCGTTATACATATCAGATTTACCCCAGGTATCATAAACATCGCTCAAGGTTTCGACCGTCACGCTACCGCCTGCCGCAAGCAGGTCTTCCTGATAGATGGTAGTAGCGGGAATTTCAACAGAATCAGGAGTGTCTTCCCCTGCCAGTTTCTTTGCCAGCAGGCGCATATTCACTGTACCGACCAGCTTCGCATCCGCTGCCGCTGTCATAACCCAGGGCGAATCTTCTTCCTGCATCATCTGCAGATCTGCGTTGGATACGTCTATTCCGAAGATTTTGATTTCCGTACGATTGTTTTCCTTCAAAGCTGTGAAAGCTCCGGTTGCAAAAGCATCCCAGCAAGCCCAAATGGCATCGATTTCGCCTACCGGATATTGGGCAAGGAGGGATCCGATAGCATTTGCGTTCAAGCCGGCTACGTTTGTAAAGTCTCCTACTTCGCCTATGCTTACAAGCTCTTCGATCTTACCGGCTTTGAGATACTCTTGATAAACAACTTCTCTTCTCTCCATGGGCGGGAAACCTGCAACCCACATTTTGATGATTTTTGGAGTCTTGTCGGGATATGCGTTTACTAATGCGCTGAGGGAGAGTTCTGCCAGCGACATATCGTCCTGGGCGGTAACAGTAACTCCTTCGATTTCGACGTTGGTGTCAAATGTAACTACAGCGATTCCCTCGTCAACAGCTTGCTGGATCAACGGCGGAGCGTTATCCTGCCCGTGGGATACGATAATGCCGTCGTAGCCGCCGATGAGAACTTGATTGAAGGTATCCTCAAATTTGGCGTTGTCGCCGTTTGTGGTAAAGGTATCGACGATAAATCCCAGAGAAGTACCTTCTTCAATGGTTCCCGCGAGGAACTGTGCCGTATGTTCGTCAGCGCCCAAGTTCCTGATAACCGCAACTTTTACAGGAGTATCTCTTTCGGCGAGTCCTGCAGGAGCTCCTTCATAAAGGCCCTCTTCCGTGGCTTCTTCGCCGCCGCCCCCGCATGCGACCAGTGACAGAAGCATGACAACAGCTAACGCGATTGACAATAACTTTTTCATTTCTCCTCTCCTCCTTACCAACGGTTTTTAACAAGTAGGGCTGCTAATGCTAATAAATTCTTTAATGTCTCGTCCGCTTTGTTTTCTTGAATATACAATAAATCCCTAATACATGCAACGTTTATCTTCGTTTGTTTGTGTTCTTTTCGTTTTGTGTTGTTTTAGCCAAATTCTTTATAGCGTATTCCTTTGGGATCTATTTGTCTCAGCGTCCTCATTTCCTCTCTTGTTGGCAGTGACATCACCTCCGGTTTCCCTTGATGGGTTTTTATTTCAAAGCCGGTGTTTGCAATCACTTCGTCTATGCTGCTATAAGGGCTCACGGCTTCGAGATACAACATTCCGTTGCTGTAGCCGAACATGCAGATCGGCGTAACTATCTTGTATATATTCCCCCTGGTAGTGACGAAGTCCACTTTTTCCACAAAGGTTCTCCTGTCATGTTTTGTCCGCCATATTATGGCTTTTTTTACCGTGGGGATTAATACCGCACTTCCCGCTCTACCGGGGAGCCTCACCTTTGGCCTGTGGTAATCTCCTATAACGGAGGCGTTGACGTTCCCATGGCGATCAAACTGAACACCGCTCAGAAAAGC
>JAAYNC010000228.1:0-2143 GCA_012521055.1 Eubacteriales Family XIII. Incertae Sedis bacterium | reverse complement strand
CCATGGCCAGAATCCCCACTCTATCCTTTCCCACAACGGATATTACTGCTCTCATATCCTTACCTCTGCAATCTTTCTACATCTGCACTCTCTCTACATCGATTCCGGTCTTGTGCCCGTTCAAATCATATTCCTGCAATGCATCATCGGTATACTTTATCTCCAGGGCCAAGGTCTCGTTCATTATATAATCCTTATGCTCTTCCAATGCGCTGCGGAACTCTTCATCCCCGTAACAATAGATGCGGATACGATCTGCCACGTTGAAATCTTTCTGCTTTCGCAGTTGCTGCACCCTGGAAACCATTTCCCGGGCAAGACCTTCTGATTTGAGTTCCGGCGTTATGGTAGTATCGAGAATAACAAAGACGTTGTTTTCCATGGCCACCGCAAATCCGGTTTTGGCTGTTATCCTCACATCAAACAGATCCTTTTCCGCTGTATACTCTTCTCCGTCCAGCTCCAAAGTGACCTGTCCGTCCCGTTCAAGCAATGCTATGGTGGCTTTCGGATCCAATTTGGAAATGGCGGCTCCAAAGGCTTTAATCTTCGCACCCAAGGCGGGACCTGCCACCTTGAAATTTGGCTTGAGATTGAAATCCATAAATTCGTCCAACTGATCTTCAAAAATCACTTCTTTTACATTAAGCTCTTCTTCGATAAGTTCCGTCATATCGCCGATCAGTTTTCTGTATTCCCCGTCCACCAGAATCTTGTGTAGAGGCTGCCGGACCTTTATCCGTTCTTTTTCGCGCACGCCTCTGCCCAAACCTACCAATGTCCTTACCAAATCCATCCGCTCTTCCACCTTGTTGTCGATCAGCTCATCCCTGGATTCAGGATAATAAGAGAGATGAACGGATTCTTCGCCCGTCAGCTTAATGTAGATTTCATCGGTAATAAAGGGCGCAATAGGCGCAGCCAATTGGGAAACGCCCACCAGCACCTCGTAGGTAGTCAGATATACAGACTTTTTATCTTCCGTAAGCCCATCTGCCCAGAAGCGCCTTCTTGTCCGGCGAATATACCAGTTTGAGAAATCCTCCACCAGGAATTCCTGAATCTTGCGGACGGTACGCAAATGGTCATATCGATCCATTTTTTCGATGACTTCGCGTATAAGCTTGTGATACTTGGACAGGATCCATCGATCCAACTCAGGTCTCTTGTCGTAATCTACAAAAAAGGTTCTTGGATCGATGCCGTCAGTATTGGCGTAAAGCACGAAGAAGTTGTAAACGTTTCGCAAGGTTCCGAAGAACTTGCTTACTATCTCCTTTAACCCGTCCTCGTCAAACCTGGTAGGAGTCCAGGCAGGAGAGGTATGCAACAGATACCACCGGGTCGCGTCTGCGCCGTACTTGTCAAAGAGTTCGAAGGGATCCACCGTATTGCCCCTGGACTTGGACATCTTCTTCCCTTCTTTGTCAAGAATCAGGTCGTTAACCAATACGTTCTTATACGGAGCCGTTCCTTTTATGAAGGTTGAAATGGCAAGAAGCGAATAGAACCAGCCCCTGGTCTGATCGATGCCTTCGCAGATGAAATCGGCGGGGAAATGCTCCCTATCGAAGTTTTCTTTGTTTTCAAAGGGATAATGAATCTGTGCGAAGGGCATGGCACCGCTGTCAAACCAGCAGTCCATGACCTCCGGAATGCGGCTCATAATCTTCCCGCATTTCGGACACTTGATATGGACTTCGTCCACGTCCGGTCTGTGCAGTTCGATGGATTCATCGATATCTTCAATGGCTTTTTCCACCAGTTCCGCCCGGGAACCGATGCTCTCCAAATGGCCGCAGCCTTCACATCGCCAGATGTTGATAGGAGTACCCCAATACCGGTTGCGGGAAATTGCCCAATCGTTGACGTTTTCAAGCCAGTTTCCGAAGCGCTTCTCCCCCACAAAGGGCGGGAACCAGTTCACTTTGTTATTGTTCTCAACCAACTGATCCTTCAGCTTGGTCATTTCGATATACCAGCTGGGTTTGGCGTAATAAATCAACGGCGTGGTGCATCTCCAGCAATGAGGATAGTTGTGCTCAACTTTTGCCTTGCTGTAGATTTTGTCTTCGGCGGCCAACCATTTAATGATGTCCACATCGAGACCGTCTTCCATTACGAAACGACCGGCCCAAGGAGT
>JAAYNC010000060.1:0-2140 GCA_012521055.1 Eubacteriales Family XIII. Incertae Sedis bacterium | reverse complement strand
TTCAATATGGCAACCTTTGATCCGCAATGCATCACTTACAGTCAGATGAATCTTATCTTTAACGCCAGATTTTATTACAGGAGGCTGACCACGTGGACCAAGGCCTATTTGCTGAGCCGGTATTTCGGAATCGGAACTATGGAGGCGCAGTTCGAGCGGCTGTATCTTGAGACTCTGGACATTGGAGAGATATTGCAGATCATCTTTGGACGGCAGGCTGCAGAAGAGTACAGCCAGTTGTTGAGCCAGTACGCCATCATAGCCAATGAGCTTATCATCGCTCAATTGGCGGGCGACCTTGAAACGGTCAATCGAAGCGTGGAACGGCTGTATCAAAATGTGGATGCCAGGGCGGATTTCCTCCAAAACTTAAATCCCTATTGGAGCGCAGAAGAATACAGGAACCTATTCTACGGTTTTATTGAACACGTAATCGAATTGGCAAATGCCACCGCAGCAAGGGATACGGCCAGGGAAATAGAGCACTTTGACGCTTTGAATGAGCATACTGACAGGATGGGAGACACCTTTGCGGAGGGTCTTTATGCCTACCTTACATCCGGTTCCCCGCCGGCCGAGATTAATGTACCGTGTATCACCCTTGAACAGATGGCTGATATTTACACCATAAGGATGTTCTGGTTCGAGCTGGTGGTCTGGATCCGGACGTATATGTTAAGCCGGTATGCGGGAACGGGTGATCCGGAAATGATATTTGCCAGATTGATGCAGGTGCCCGAAACATTTGTAAATACCATGAAGAAATTCTTCCCCAAAATTGATGTGGAAAGCTATTTGCAGCTCTTTAACACCTATTTAGAGCTGATAGCCTCTTTTGTTACGGCCATGTTGGAAAACAATGTGGAGGAATTAAACCTTGTAACCAGAAGCCTATATGAAAACGCAGATGAAAGGGCGGCAGCCGTGTCCGCAATTAATCCGTTTTGGCAGGAAGAACCGTGGCGGGATCTTCTTTACGCCAACTTGCGCAATACAATTGAGGAGTCCAACACTTTTCTTACGGGAGATTATGAGAGGAACATCGATATCTTTACCCGGCTTCTGGATATAGCTGAGACCTCCAGCACTTTTCTTGCCCAAGGCATTTTTGATTATATTACCCAAAATCAACAAACAGCCGCTCCGAGTTAAACCCTTGGAACGGCTGAGTTACAATTTATGGATGCTGTTGTGAGACCTATTTGCAGAGCTTCCTCTTTCTCCTCATATCTCTTTCATCTCGAATTTCGGCTACTCCTTTGACTAGCCTGCACAGGCCCTCGTCGAGGTCGCGCAGGGCGCAGTTAATGCTTTCCAGCCCTTCGCAGAGACAACATTTTTTGAGCTGGCACAGTCCTTCGCGAACATCGCGGATGCCGTCTTTAAGGTCGCAAATGCCTTCTTTGATGTTCATATTGCTCCTGTAATCGCATTCGAATTCAACATCCCTCAACCCTTTGACCACAAGGTCGAGGCCCTTTTCCAGTCTGCAGAGACCCTTCTCGGTGCACCTTATGCCTTCTTGGATCCGGCAGCAGCAAATGAGATCAAGGCCTATTTTAACATCTTTAATGCCTTCTTTGATCAGGCAAATGCCCTTTTCTATCACATCCAGAACGTCCGGCTGCTCGCAGTGGCATTCGCAAAAGAAATATCTATTTTTATACATATATCTCATCACCTTTATAATTTTTTCGCATAAACCCAAAACGGGTCTAATATGAGTATATGAAGGGGAAAATAAAAGTGTTAAAGTTGTAAAAAGTGTCAGACACCAAATACAATTTGATGAAAAAGATGGCAGAAAAGAGTTGACAAAAGTACAGGGCAGTATTAACCATATAAATATGGTAAGTATTATAGGCTTTATCTGCTGGCCAAAAATTCATACCGAAAATAATTGACTTTAGGCTTATAATATGAGTAGCAGACAAGGAAAAACGGGTATTAACATTCATCTTTATATTAAAGGAGCGAATCGCAATGAAAGTATTTGAAACAATAACGGATTTAATCGGCGGAACACCGCTATTGAAACTGACAAATTACGCCAAAGATAAAAACCTTTCAGCAACCATACTCGCCAAATTAGAGTATTTCAACCCTGCCGGAAGCATCAAAGACAGGATTGCAAAGGCCA
>JAAYNC010000245.1:0-7576 GCA_012521055.1 Eubacteriales Family XIII. Incertae Sedis bacterium | reverse complement strand
GCGCCTGACGCTCCGATGGGATGGCCAAGAGCAATGGCTCCGCCGTTTACGTTTAGTTTGTCGGGGTCAAATCCAAGGTCTTTCCCTACGGCTACGGACTGTGCGGCAAAGGCCTCGTTGGCTTCGATCAAATCCAAATCCGCAACTGTAAGCCCGGCTTTTTCCAACGCCTTCTGCGAGGAGGGAACCGGTCCGATTCCCATGATAACAGGATCAACACCTGCGGAAGCATAGGATTTAATGGTTGCCATAGGCTTAATGCCCAGCTCATCTGCCTTATCCTTTGACATAACGATGAGAGCCGCTCCTCCGTCATTGATGCCGGAAGCGTTGCCTGCTGTTACCACTCCATCCTTCTTGAATGCGGGCTTTAACTTGCCGAGGCTTTCGGCAGTAACTCCCGCTCTGGGGAATTCGTCTGTATCAAAGATAACGGGATCTCCCTTCCTCTGGGGAATTTCAACAGGAACGATCTCTTCCTTGAATTTTCCGGCCTTAATGGCGGCCTCTGCCTTTTGCTGGGATCTGGCAGCAAACTCATCCAACTCTTCTCTGGTAAGTCCCCATTTTTCTACGATGTTTTCTGCGGTGATTCCCATATGATATTTATTGAAAATATCTGTTAATCCGTCATGTACCATCATGTCGATCAGCTTGACATCGCCCATTCTGGCTCCCCATCTTACATTGGGGGCAACGTAAGGCGCCGCGCTCATGTTTTCGCATCCGCCGGCAACGATGATGTCAGCGTCGCCCGCTTTAATGATTTGAGCGGCAAGAGAAACGGTTCGCAGTCCGGATCCGCAAACCTTGTTCAATGTCATGGAAGGAACTTCGATCGGAATACCTGCCGCAATAGACACCTGTCTCGCAACATTTTGTCCCAAACCGCCCTGCAATACGGTACCGAATATTACTTCATCTACCATGTCCGGCGTAATCCCGGCTCTTTTAATGGCTTCAACAACGGCAATCCTTCCCAGTTCAACAGCAGGAACATCTTTCAACGATCCGCCATAGCTTCCAATGGGAGTTCTGGCCGCGCTTACAATAACAACTTCCCTCATTTGTTTTCCCTCCTAACGCATAAGGTATATATTAAATATTTAACACTCTTCATTTTATCACTTCGTATGTGATAATTCAAGGGAACGGAACCATATAATTTAATCGCTCCGTCTACTGAAAAAAGCGATATGCGTTTCGATAAGCTTGACAGGTCTGTAAGATAGTTTGGCCTTTCTCAAGCCCGGAATTCCCATATCTTCCTCTCTGTTTATGTATTTAATATTAGAGGCTTCATGTTTGCAAAATTCGTTGTTGATGGCTTGATAAGCCCCCCGGTATTCTATGTTCGCTTTTTCTACATGAACAGCAATTGTGTTGCGACCCAGGGGTCCGCCTATGCACAGCGCCTGGATGGCATCGTCAATAATGATGGCTCCCGTAAGGTAGCCTACCCGCTCCAGATTATATAATACATCCTCCATGGCCAGTTCCTCCATGCGAAGCAGATCCATCTCATAATCAGAAAGCGGCAGCTTGCGCAGATTGAACTCGCGGATAAATTTCATGGCATCCTCCGCCATGGATGAGGTCAACCGGATATATTTGTAGTCGTAGTTCTCTCTAAAGTAATTGAGGTGATTCCTTTTGGGATGATATTTCCTGCCGGCGAGTTCAATGAGATCCTTGGCCAAATAGACGTAGTCGTAATTAGGTCTGTCCTCAATAAAACGAAGTTCGCCGGGAAACGCAGCTTCGATGATCTCGATCATATGAAAAGGCAGCAACCGTATATTGAACTCATGACCTCTGTCTTCAAAGATCTTTTTTGCTTCAAGTATGGTTTCGCGAAGTTTTGAAGGATCGTACTCTCCTGTCTTCGTAAGAGGAGGAAATAGGAAGGGTCTCTTTTTATCCAATTCCAGATGGCTTATACCGGAAATGCAAAGATAGTCGCCGATGATCTGCCAACTGAAAAAATTTATATTCCTCCACATGTACATAGACGTGAAAGTAAGCCCGGAAGTTCTGTAATCAAAGCCGTCCAGATACTCCTCAAGCACATTTCTTGATCCTATGGTAATTTGATTTTCTAACATAAACATGATTGTCTTATCGCCGCCTTACTTTACTAATGCCGATATATCTTTGAACCCTTCGCTCTTTGCGTCTCCAAGAAGTTCAAAGAGAACGGATTCGTAAGTGGTTCCCACAGCTCCGGACTCGGCAATCCTGCGCTGGGCGTATTTTTTGTCTGTGTTGCTCCTTGAGGCAACGCAATCATTGACCAGGAAGACCGAATATCCCGCCTCCATTAGGTCCAGCGCCGTCTGTAATACGCATACGTGGGACTCTATCCCCGCCAGGATGACGGTCTTTCTCTTCGATTCCTTCAATTTCTCTACGAATAGGGGCTCGCCCATGGCGCTGAATGCGGTCTTTTCAATGGGCTCATATTCCCCTAAGGCTTCGTGGATACTGGGAATCGTGGGGCCCAGCCCTTTGGTGTATTGCTGGGTTACCAAGACAGGCACTCCAAGAATGCGGCATCCCTTCACCAGTTTAACGGCTGCCTTTTCCAGTTCTTCGTTGCCTTTCATGGCAGGCATGAGGCGCTCCTGGAAATCGATAAGCACCAGTATGGACTCTTCTTTTCTTATTCTCAACGGTTTCATAAAATATACCTCCTAATACTCGTTTACATTCGTTTTTGGGTCTCTTTCGGGGCGTAGGGTTGCGCTCCCGCTCTACATAGTTACGCGCTGCGTGCCGTTTTAAAACTCATTTAAAATCCCCAGGATTTCACTTCTTCAACCAGTTGGTAATTGGTTAAGTCGTAATGCAGGGGCGTAATGGACGCATATCCGTCCTGAACAGCGATAACATCAATATCCCCCGGCAGGCCTGAATAGACCACCGGTTCTCCCGAATAAAGATAAGACGCGCTGCCTTTTTGCTTTTCATGCACCCGGAAATCCTCGTCGTATTCCCTGGCTCCCAGCCTGGTGACCCGAATGCCTTTCAATTCTTCCATGGAAACGTCGGGAAGATTTATATTGAGAACCGTTTTACTGTCCAGCTTTCCCGCCGCTGTTTCAAGGGCTTTCAGCCCAATCTGGCAAGCGGTATCGAAATGTGCGGGTTTGCGGGAATTCACGGAAACGGCAAAGGACGGGATTCCGTTGATGACTCCTTCGATAGCGCCGGACACGGTGCCCGAATACAGAGTATCGGTGCCTAAGTTGGAACCATGATTGATGCCCGAGAACACATAGTCGATTTGAACATCCAGATCTCTCAGGATCCGCAGTCCAAGTTTTACGCAATCCGCCGGCGTTCCCGAAACGGACCAGGCCTTAGTTGCGCCGGGCATATGGTATTCGCTTACCGTGATGGGAACCGTAACCGTAATCCCGTGGCCGCATGCACTGCGCTGGGTATCGGGAGCAAAAACAAAGACCTCTGCAACAGAGGCCAAGGCAGCTGTTAAATGCTGAATACCTTCAGCCTTAATACCATCGTCGTTAGTTACTAAAATCCTCATAGACACCTCCATTGTAACTATAGTATTATACCATAAATATGGCTTTTTAAAAGCGTAAAAACCGTTAGGCGCCTTTTGAAAAAGCAATTGACAACTAAAAGAAATAATGATGAAATATTTTTACAGTAGTCGTATTAATTATTTGTTTGGACTCTAACGGTATTTTCATACAGATTCCTTCCGGAAGGGGGGATCGCTTGGAAAAACTCTGGGGCAAAATCAAGGAATCCATCATGTCTGTAGCGCCTATTGCAGGCATTGTCGCCGTGCTCCAATTAACTATCGTTCCCATGCCTTGGGGAACGATTATGCTTTTTTGGGCGGGGGCTGCAGTTCTGATATTAGGCATGGGGCTGTTCAGCCTGGGAGCAGATGTAGCCATGATGCCTATGGGGGAACTGATCGGTTCACATTTAACAAAGACGAACAAGCTTTGGATTTTACTTCCGGTTTGCTTCTTGCTCGGCGCCATGATTACTGCCGCCGAGCCGGACCTTCAGGTCTTGGCGGAACAGGTTCCTTCCGTTCCCAATTATATCCTCATCGCCTCCGTTGCAGCCGGCGTGGGTTTTTTCCTGGCATTGTCATTTCTTCGAATACTCTATCAAATACCTTTGAATCTTTTATTCATAGTTTTTTATATTTTAATCTTCATCATGACCGCCTTTACATCCGAAACCTACCTGGCGGTAGCTTTTGATTCGGGAGGCGTAACTACCGGGCCGATTACCGTGCCTTTCATTCTTGCGCTGGGTGTCGGTTTGTCTTCCGTTTTAGGCGGTAAGAGTTCCCGCGATGACAGTTTCGGCCTGGTGGCCCTCTGCTCCATCGGTCCCATCATTGCCGTCATGATCATGGGTCTGTTTTTTAATTCATCTTCCATTCACTATGGGTCTGAGGTCTTCACGGATATTTCCGACTTGTGGGAACTGATATGGGTTTTTGCCAACGGATTCCATGTATTTGGCAATCACGTGCTGATAGCTTTATGCCCTATTGTCGCCTTCTTCATTATATTTCAATTGACGGTTCTCAAGCTGTCCAAGCCACAGCTTATCAAGATAACAGTAGGTCTGATCTATACATTTGTGGGACTGGTTATGTTTCTGACCGGCGCAAATGTAGCTTTTATACCCGTGGGCAAGTTTATCGGTGAAACCGTAGGCAGTTTTCCCAACAACTGGATTCTGATTCCACTGGGAGCGCTGATGGGGTTCTTCGTAGTGGCGGCAGAGCCGGCGGTTCACATTCTGAACAACCAGGTTTGGGAGATGACAGCCGGCGCCATTTCCAAAAAAGCCATGATGGCCAGTCTTTCAATCGGAGTCGCCCTTTCCATCGGCATAGCCATGGCCCGAATCCTATATCATATAGACATTTGGTATGTACTTCTCCCCGGCTATGCATTGGCCCTGATTCTGACATTTTTTGCTCCGAAGGTCTTTACGGCTATTGCATTTGACTCGGGCGGCGTGGCCTCAGGACCCATGACAGCCACCTTCCAGCTGGCTTTCGCAATGGGAGCCTGTAATGCCGCGGGAGGCGATCTTCTTACCGACGCATTCGGCCTGGTGGCTATGGTGGCCATGACTCCTTTGATTACCATTCAAGTCCTCGGCGTCATTTACAAACTGAAGCTGAAAGAGACAGAAGAAGAAGAGGAAGAAGCCCTGGATATGGATCTGGAAGAGGCGGAAGAGTATATCGAGTTGGAGAGCGAAGATTCGTAAGCAGAAGCAGCTGCAAACCAGAAAGTGGCCTATCATGGAGAGACCTTGGAAGAGCTGTTGGAAAAAGACAATTATTACATAGATCTGGAGTTTTAAATTGAGAGCATGGATTATAAGCCGGAAATTATGATGAATGAAAATATGGCCGTAATTAACGGCCGAATGGAGGTTTATCATGGAACACACTACATGCCCGGTTCCTAAGAGGATGAAGCTGCTCATCACCATTCTCAACAAAGACGACGGCGAAGAGATGGTTGCCTTCTATCGAGATCACGGAATTACCTTTAATATGATAGCCCCTGCCCATGGCGCTGCCGGTCTGGAAATAATGGACTATCTGGGCTTGACGGACATGGAAAAGGACATGGTGCTGAGCGTTGCAGACGAGGACAAAATACATGAGATTCTTACAAAGATTAAAGAGGTTATAGATCTGGAAAGACCCAACACTGGAATTGCTTTTACAATTCCCCTGGCCGGGATAAGCGGACCGAAAGCGCTTCGCTATGTTTGTGGATATGAAGAGAGGAGCGGTAGAAATGAACCCTGAGAGAGAGTATGATTTGATAATAACCGTAGTCAACCGGGGATATGCGGATGTGGTCGTTGAGGCAGCTAAGAAAGCCGGGGCCCAAGGAGGCACCATCTTTTACGCCAGGGGTACGGGTATTCATGAGGTAGAAAAATTCTTCGGAATCACTATACAACCGGAGAAAGAAGTAGTCCTGAATTTGGTGAAGCATAAGCTCACCAGGCAAATCATGCACGCCATCGTCGACGAAGCCGGTTTGGCTACACCCGGCAGGGGGCTGTCCTTTGCCCTGCCTGTTGAGGATGTGGTAGGAGTACTCCATCATGTGGATGTGGATGAGTTTTTAAAGCAATACCGCAATTCGGAGTAAGATGGGGTAATAGTACTTCACCATGCCGGAGCAAGATGCGGCAGGAGTTCTCTATCATGTAGTTGTGGATGAGTTTTTAAGCAATACAGTAATTCAAAAAAACGATTCAGGATAATCGGAAGAAAATAAGGTTGAAGTACCATATCGAAAGAATGTATATTAATATGCAAGCGCGTGTATAGGCAAGAACATTTTCGGCTGAAAAATGTTCGATATGCAGGCATGAACTCTTTCGGCTGAAAACCTCGATATGCACGTAAGAACTTTTCGGCTGAAAATACTCCAACCGGAAAGACATAAAAGCACAGGAAAGAAAGGATTATCGCAAACTATGATTTATGCAACCATATTCCATGATGACAAGGAGCAGCTCTGCTGCATCGACGGCGTGGGTGCCAGAGTTTTTTTGTTAAAGCATTTTTTCGAACAAGAGTTGGCCGGGAAAGAAGCCCCCTCCTCGATGATCGATTTTATTCGTTGCTATGATGGGAAATGGACAGACAAAATCGCTTTCTTTTTTGGACAGCGTCCCGAGTATGCTATTCCACTTGAGGAGGTAAAGCTGCTGGCTCCCATACCGGCTCCTGCAAGAAATATCGTGTGCTTGGGCAAAAACTACAAGGCTCATGCGGAAGAGTTGAAAGGACAAATCTTTTCCGATAAGCTTCCCGAGCATCCCATTTATTTTACCAAACCCGATCATACAGTCATAGGCACGGAAGAGACTATTCTTCCCCACAGCCACGTCACCTCCAAGGTGGATTACGAAGTAGAGTTGGCGATCGTAATCGGCAAGAAGGGGATGAACATTCCCAAGGAAAATGCTGAGGACTATATTTTCGGTTATACCATAGCAAACGATGTCTCTGCCAGAGACTTGCAACATGAGCACACTCAGTGGTACAAAGGAAAGAGTCTCACCACCCATTGCCCTATAGGTCCATGGATAGTGCACAGGAGCGCGCTGCCTTTCCCACTGTGTCTTGACCTCAAATGTTATGTGAACGGAGAGATAAGGCAGCATGGCAACACCCGGGATTTGATTTTCGACATTCCCACGATTATCAGCGACCTGTCCCGGGGTTACGAATTGCGCCCGGGCGATATAATTCTCACCGGAACCCCTGCCGGCGTGGGCATGGGTTTCAATCCGCCCAAGTACCTGAAGACTGGCGACAGGGTGACATGTCAGATTGAGAAGATCGGAATCCTTACCAATCCCGTTGGTGATTAATTTCTGAAAATTAGGTTTCGGAGTCGGGATAGTAATCTCCCGCTCGACGAAGCTACGCGCTGCGTACCGTACGATCCAGTCGGCCCGTCCTGCCTGGTTGGCACTTACTTGTACTCGCCGGAGCTCACTCTCCCAACTCCGAAAGCACTTAAAGACG
>JAAYNC010000086.1:0-8873 GCA_012521055.1 Eubacteriales Family XIII. Incertae Sedis bacterium | reverse complement strand
TCCATCCGCTTTTACGAAGAAGTGGTAGGGCTTAAAGTGGTAAATAGATTTTCTGCAGGACCGACTGAGATCGCATTCCTAGGTGAAGGAGAGACGAAAGTGGAACTTATTCACGATGGGTCGGATAAATGGCAGGGAAACAAGACCGGCATTTCACTGGGCTTTGAAGCGGAATCTCTGGATGGGATGATGGAGTTGGTAAAAGAAAAGGGCATAGAGATTACCGGAGGACCTTTCCAACCCGGCCCTGATTTCCGGTTCTTTTTCATCAAGGATCCCAACGGTGTAACCATCCAATTCGGCGAGCATATTACGAAGTAGTGATTACCGCCGACTGTCGCAATGAATAGCCCCTTGCCGGGTTTTGGCAAGGGGCTTTACACGATTTCCATGCGATTTTCATACGATTGGGACGGGGTAGCGGATATTGGGCGCTACTGTACGCTGTACATGCCGTGGCTATGCATATAATTGAAAATCTGTTCGCCGTGTTGCTGCTCTTCTTTTTGGATGTGGTTCAGGATTTGGCGGATGTTTGAGTTAGTGCATTCGAAGATGGCGGTGTCGTAAGCGCTGGATACGAATTTCTCCGTGGCAAGCATATCGGAGCAAAGGTTTTTATCATTAAACACTCCGCTCTGGGTACCGCCGGATGTCTGTCCTGACTGGCTGCGGCTCGTCCCTGACTGCCCTTGGGACTGCGAGCCTGACATACGTTGGGACTTCATGCCGGACTGCATACCGGATTGCCCTTGTGATTGCATGCCGGACTGCATACCGGATTGCCCTTGTGATTGCATGCCGGACTGGGTTCCGGATTGCATACCCGATTGCATGCCGGACTGCATACCCGACTGGCTGCCTGACTGGGCTCCTACGCTGGGGACTTGACCTGACAGGATTTGGTTGATGGTATTCAGGTGCTCCTGCTCTTTTTGCGCCAGGGAACTAAACAGCTGTTTCAGCTGGGGATCTTGAGCTAGCCCGGCATAACTTTGATACTTTTTAACACATAATTCTTCTTGCGACTTTTGGTCTTGCAACAGCAGTCTTTCTTTTGTAGTTAGTTGAACTGTCACGAAAATCACCTCCGACCAATAGTCTGTCTAAATGTGAAAGAAAATATGCAAATTTCTATGGGCAATTTTAAATGCTAATTGTTCTGACAATAGAATCGCTGCCTTTTGTCGATCCGGACAGCGTGGGCAACGGGATTAATAGACGAATTATAAATTTTGGACAGGAATTGATAAAGCTTGGACAGAGGACAAGAGTTTATAAAAGAAGCATCATTTAATTAGCAAAAAACAAAACGAGAAAGGGTAGACCATATTTCCTATGCGGATTGTGTCTACCCTTTCTGCGGAGTGTAACTCAAGAGAGTACATCCTCCTTCCTTTGTTCCATACCCGAACCGGTCTTTGGCCTTGCTCTCCGAATCCTGCTTGGTTTAAATTTGCTTCGCAAAGTTTCCTTTGCTTAAATTTGTATTAGCAAGTATCTATTGTCAAGGCGACCGCCGGTTTGGAACAAGCCCGATTTCTTCGGCGAACCTTTTGATCGGGGGGTTTCTCAATTACTCGGATCTGTCATTTCCTTGAACCTTCATATACTTGGAGCTTTTCAGCCTTTTCCAGGGGGTTTGCTTATATTTCGGCCGCTGCGCCTGATATAAGTTTTCCGTATATTCGGACCTAGTCCGTTTTATGAGGGTTCATGTACTCTGATGATCCTTTCTTTGAGTACGCACATAATACAATATATAAAACAACTTGTCAATAACTTTTTCAGAATATTTAAAAAAATATTATTTTAACAATGTCAGACTATTCTAACATTTATAAACCATAATATTTTACGGCATTTTCGAAAAGCCTTTGTTCCTTGTTTCCGGGAACATTTTTATATAGCCATTTGCCTGTTCGCTCGGAATGTCCCATCTTGCCCAATATCCTTCCGTCCGGCGAAGTGACGGCTTCGATTGCCAGGGAGGAGCTGTTTAAGTTGAAGCGGGTATCCATTGTCGGGGCGCCGGAAAGGTTGACGTACTGGGCGGCGATTTGCCCGTTGGCAGCCAGCTGTTTGAGCAGTTCGTCATTGGCAATGAAGCGGCCTTCGCCGTGGGATACGGGGATGGTGTGGATTTCGCCAATTTCCATATCCATGAGCCAGGGCGATTTATTTGACACGATACGGGTGCGTATCAATCCGGAATGATGGCGGCCGAGAGGGTTAAAAGTCAGGGTGGGGGAATCGGCGGTGGTCTGGCGAATGCAGCCGAAGGGAACCAGGCCGAGCTTTACCAGGGCTTGGAATCCGTTGCAGATTCCCAAAATCAGACCGTCACGCTGTTCTAACAGCCGCTGCACTTCTTCAGCAATCACCGGATTGCGGAAGAAGGAAGTGATAAATTTGCCTGATCCGTCCGGTTCGTCGCCTCCGGAGAAGCCGCCGGGGAGAATGATGATTTGGGAGTTCCGTATCTTTTCGGCGATTTCTTTAATGGAATTCGTAACGTCTTCCGGTGTAAGGTTGCGGATAATGGCTATTTCGGCAATGCCTCCGGCGCGTTCAAAAGCTTTGGCCGTGTCGTATTCGCAATTTGTGCCGGGGAAAACGGGTATCAAGGCTTTGGGCTTTCCGGCTGAGTTTCCGGCTATTATCCCGGGGGGTTTTCCGACTGTGTCTCCGGGGGTGTTTCTCTTCGCGTCTTCGGGTACATTCCCCATCGCATCTCCGGATGTTTTTCCGACCATGGACATGGATGTATTTTCTATCGCATCTTCGAGCGTATTTTCGATATCATCTTTAGGCATATTTCCGGCTGCATCGCCGAGTGGATTTTCAAGGGAAACCCCATCTGTTTTGTGTTGAACGGCAGTGGGGTAGATGGGTTCCAGGGTACTGCGGTACAACGTTTCAAGCTGCTCAAGATCAATGATTTCAGAATCCTTCTCAAAGCGGAACTCTTCGATGGTTGTGCCTATCTGTACCCCGGGCAGCGTTCCGACGGAAGAACCGGAAGCGGAGCCAGTGGCACCGGTGGTGGAATTCCATTCCACTACAAACCCGCCGTAGGCGCACCTGAACAGCTGAGCCAGATCAAAATCCGGAGCAAAGCGCAGCCCGATCCGGTTCCCCAATGACATTTCGAACAGAGCCCCTGCGCAGCCGCTTGAGGTGATAGCATAGGCGCTTAAAATCTTTTTCTCTTTTATAAGCTGCTGCACGGTATTGAAACAGTTCAGCAGGCTTTCTCTTTCCGGGAGACCGTCCTCCGTGTATTCCGGGGCGATGAGCAGCACCGGGTTGCCGGCTTCCTTGAACTCCGGAGAAATTACGGTTTCAGCGTTGCACAGCGAAACAGCGACGGAAATAAGTGTAGGCGGAACGTCCAGATCTTCAAAGCTCCCGGACATAGAGTCTTTTCCGCCGATGGACGCAACATTCAAATCCCTTTGGGCGGAAAGGGCGCCCAGGAGAGCGGCAAAGGGCTTGCCCCACCGCTTGGGATCGTCGCCCAGTTTTTCAAAGTATTCCTGGAACGAGAGCCAGCAGTTTTCCAGGTTGCAGCCGCTGGCAATGAGTTTAGCAACGGATTCGACCACGGCCAGATAAGAGCCGGCGTAGGGGTCCGCCTCTGTTATAAACGGATTGAATCCCCAACTCATTGCGGAACAGGTGGTGGTGTCGCCTTTTAACACGGGCAGTTTTGCTACTATGGCCTGGGCCGGTGTGGCCTGGTAGATTCCGCCGAAGGGCATGAGAACGGTTCCGGCGCCGATGGTGGAATCGAAGCGGTCAACCAGACCCTTTTGGGAGCAGAAGTTGAGGTCTGCAACCAGCTTTTCGAGGACAGGGCGAAACTGATTCAATGTCGGGCAAGGTTGTTGCTGAGCAGCTGTATAATCTTTGAAGTCTTTATAACCTGCAGATTTCGCGGTTGCGTAATCTTCGAAATAAGTAAAACCCAAATCCGCGGAATCTATGTTGCGTGCCGGCACTTCCACTTCTGCGTGTTTGGGCGCACCGTTGGAATTAAGGAATTTCCGGGAAAGATCGACTATTTTTTTACCGCGCCAATGCATGGTGAGGCGGCCCGTGTCGGTTACCCGGGCTACCAGGGTGGCTTCCAAGTTTTCTTCTTTCGCATATTCGATGAAGAGGTCGATGTTTTCTGGAGCAACGACGACGGCCATCCGTTCCTGGGATTCGCTGATCGCCAGTTCGGTGCCGTCCAGTCCTTCATATTTCTTCGGCACGGCATCAAGGTTGATATCCAGGCTGTCAGCAAGCTCGCCAATGGCAACGGAAACGCCGCCGGCGCCGAAATCGTTGCAGCGCTTGATGAGGCGGGAAACCTTTTCATTTCGGAACAAGCGTTGAATTTTGCGCTCTTCCGGCGCGTTGCCTTTCTGGACTTCGGAGCCACATGCTTCCAGGGAGGAAACGTTATGAGATTTAGAGGAACCTGTGGCGCCGCCGCAGCCGTCCCTGCCTGTTTTCCCGCCGACTAAAATCACGCCGTCTCCGGGGGCGGGAGTTTCTCGCACGACCTGATCTGCCGGCGCAGCGCCGATGACTGCGCCCATTTCCAGGCGCTTTGCCACGTAACCGGGGTGATATATTTCTTTAACGAGACCGGTGGCTACGCCGACTTGGTTGCCGTAGGAACTATAGCCCGCAGTGGCCTCTGTTACAATCTTTCTTTGGGGAAGTTTTCCGGGTAGTGTCTGTTCCACCGGAGTCAATGGGTTTGCAGCGCCGGTGATGCGCATGGCTTGATAGACGTAGGACCGGCCGGAAAGGGGGTCCCTGATGGCGCCGCCGATACAGGTAGCCGCACCGCCGAAAGGTTCGATTTCGGTGGGGTGGTTGTGGGTTTCGTTTTTGAACATGAGGAGCCACGGCTGTATTTCACCGTCCACATCCACGTTCACCTTTACGGAGCAGGCGTTAACTTCGCCGGATTCCTCCAGGTTGGTCAAGGCTCCGGTATGTTTCAAATACTTTGCGCCGATGGTGGCTATGTCCATCAGGGTTATGGGATTGTCCTGCAGGCCCAGTTGCAAGCGCATATTCAGATAGGACTGAAACGCTCTGCCGACGTGACTGTCCTCGATGGTGACGGATTTAATCCGGGTTAGGAAGGTGGTGTGGCGACAGTGGTCCGACCAATAAGTATCGATCATGCGTATTTCCGTAAGGGAAGGATCTCTGCCTTCGGAACGGAAATAGTCGCGGCAGAAGGCCAGGTCGGCCTGATCCATGGCCAAACCGTACCGGGAAAGGAAATCGGCAAGATCCTTATCCTCCATATCACGAAAACCCGTAAGGATGGGTACGTCGCCAGGAATCTCGTAGTGTTCTTTCAGTGTAGTGAAGGGTTCGAGAGAAGCTTCCCGAGATTCTATGGGATTAATCAGGTAGTCTTTGATTGTCTGGATGTCTTGCGGAGAAAGGGGGCCGTAAAGCAGGTAGATACGAGCCGTGCGGACCATGGGCCGATGCTGTTGTGACACAAACTGAATGCATTGCGCGCAGGAGTCAGCCCGCTGATCGTACTGGCCGGGCAGGTATTCGACTGCTATGGTGTGCGGTGCTTCCGGAAGCTCGGTGTAGCTGTTATCAACTTGGGGTTCAGAAAAGACCGTATGCCTGCACTGCTCAAACAACTCCCGGTCTATGCCTTCCACATCGTAGCGGTTCACTATGCGAAGGTCCTCAAGGGCAGAAATCTGAAGGAAATCGCGGATATCCGCGGCCAGCCTCTGCGCCTCAACGGCATATTCTCTTTTCTTCTCTACATAAATACGAAATACAGCCATCTTTCTACCATCCTTTTTTACTGGAATTGCAAGTTGTATATAGTGATAAAGTTATTTATTAGTGTTAAGTTGTATTTAATGTCTGATGCCAAAAACCATTGTGTCCAAACCATTGTGTCTGGCTCCAAAGACATTTTAGGGGCGGGTGCTGAGCAAGGCTTTTTTGCCGATGTCCCTGCGGTAATGCATTCCGTCAAAATGGATTTTCTCCATTGCGGCGTATGCCTGGTCAACGGCTTGCTGCAATGTATCTCCCACAGCGGTGACGCCTAATACCCGGCCGCCTGCCGTGACCAAACCTTCACCGATGCGTTTGGTGCCCGCGTGGAAGACGGAAACCGGCCCCGGTTGGCCCTTTGCTTCCAATTGGCCCTCTGTCAGGCCGGAAATGGGCAGGTTGGTTTCGTACTTGCCAGGGTATCCTTTAGAAGCGGCTACTACGCAACAGGCCGCGCCTTTGCGGAAGGTGACAGGAATCTCCGAGAGCCGTTCTTCCACCACCGCTTCCATTATGGTAAGGAGGTCGGTTTCAAGGAGAGGAAGCACTACTTGAGCTTCCGGGTCTCCGAAACGGCTGTTGTATTCAATGACTTTAGGTCCTGATTCGGTAAGCATCAAACCAAAATATAGGCAACCTTTAAACGGACGGCCTTCCGCGTTCATAGCATTTATAGTGGGCAGGAAAATTTCCTTCATGCACCGGCGGGCGATTTTGTCGGTATAAAAGGGGTTTGAAGCAATCGTTCCCATTCCGCCGGTGTTAGGTCCCGAATCGCCGTCGAAAACCCGTTTATGGTCCATCGATGACACCATTGGGACCAGGGTTTTAGAATCCGTAAATGCCAATATTGTGACTTCCGGTCCAGTTAAAAACTCCTCGATGACAATCCGATTGCCGCTGTCGCCGAAGACTCGCTCTGTCATGATTCGGTGAATAGCACTTACTGCATCATCCAAATTCTCCGCGATGATGACTCCTTTTCCAAGGGCCAGCCCGTCGGCCTTCACAACCACGGGAAAGCAGTCTGCGGTTTCAACGTAAGCGATGGCGTCGGCGGCGGAATCGAATACCCGGTACTCCGCAGTAGGAATCATATATTTTCTCATAAGCTCTTTGGCGAAAACCTTGCTGCTCTCGATGGCGGCCGCTTCGGCGGTAGGACCGAAGGCGGGAATTCCGACCTCGAGCAACCTGTTAACGGCACCTTTAGCCAGGGGGTCGTCCGGCGCCACCACGGCAAAGTCCACTTTATTAGCGAGAGCGAAGTCCACCACCCGGTCCAAATCCAGGGCGTTTATGTTCTCGCATTGGGCATCGTAGGAGATTCCGCCGTTGCCTGGCAAGGCAAAGATCGTTTCTGCCTTTGGATTTTCCCGTAGTTTCTTGATAATGGCGTGTTCGCGGCCGCCGCCGCCCAAAACCATTAATTTCATCCTTCTCTCTCCTGTGTTTGGATTTGTATTCCCAAAGTTGTGTTTCCCATTATTTTTCCTGCTTAATTGTGCAAAATTTCAGGTTGTACGTAGATCAGTTCGTTAATTTTCCAAATCGTAGAATTATATGTGCAAATTTTCGGATTGTACGGAGATTTATTTGGATATTTTAGTCTCTAGCATACGTACAATCTTAATTCACAAAGGGAGATAATTTTTTATAAAAATTTACGTAACGATCCGATTTTTTGCACATTTTTTTTAACTGCATTTGGTTGTCAATTTTATTTGCTATCAGTTGTAATCGGTGTCGGCCACCAGGCACAACCTGGCGCCAAATACAACTTTGTTGGCAAGTACCAAATACAGCGCCAAGTTCAACTATCATCCGAAAAAAACAAGTTAGTCAAGCTATTAATGATGGAAGAGGCGCAGGCCGGTGAAGACCATGGTGATTCCAAGGGCGTTGCAGGTGTCGATGACATCCTGGTCGCGGATGGAACCTCCCGGCTGGGCGATGTAGGAGACACCGCTGCGGCTTGCCCTTCTGATGTTATCATCAAAGGGGAAGAAACCGTCGCTTGCCAGGGAAACGCCTGTCACCTTTTTCAACCAGTCCTTTTTCTCTTCCACAGTAAGGGGTTCGGGCCTTTCCGTAAATAAGCTTTGCCATACATCCTTCCCGATGACGTCCTCATAGTCCTGGCTCAAATAGACGTCGATGGCATTATCCCGATCAGCGCGCCCGATGTTTTCGGCAAACTTCAATCCCAGGACCTTGGGGTGGTGGCGCAGGTGCCAGAGATCTGCCTTATCTCCCGCCAGCTTGGTACAGTGAATTCGTGATTGCTGGCCGGCGCCGACACCGATGGTCTGGCCTTCATAGGCATAGCATACGGAATTGGATTGGGTGTATTTAGCCGTGATCAAAGCCAGCAGAAGATCCTGCTTGGCGCTTTCGGGAAGATCCTTTTTCTCGGTGACGATATTGTGGAGCAAGTCCTCGTCGATGGGATACCTGCTTCTTCCTTGTTGAAAGCTGATTCCGAATACCTGTTTTGTTTCTATGTGATGGGGTACGTAGTTTTTATCGATCTTCAAAATCGCATAACTGCCCTTGCGTTTGGTCTTCAACAATTCCAAGGCATCCACTTCATATCCCGGTGCGATGATGCCGTCGGAAACTTCTTTTGCGATCAAGCGAGCCGTCGGCAGATCGCAGATATCGGAAAGGGCAATGAAATCTCCGTAGGAAGACATCCTGTCGGTGCCTCTTGCCCGAGCATAAGCACATGCGAGAGGGGATAGTTCCTCGTCGGGATCAATAAAATACATCTGCCGGAGTGTATCATCCAAGGACAACCCCACCGCCGCCCCCGCGGGACTGACGTGCTTGAAGGAGGTGGCGGCGGGCAGGCCGAGAACCGATTTCAGTTCGCTTACAAGCTGCCAGCCGTTCAATGCGTCTAACAGATTGATGTAACCGGGTTTACCGTTGAGGACTTCCAGTGGAAGATCCCTGTTTTCAATAAATATCCGGGCAGGCTTCTGATCGGGATTACAGCCGTATTTCAAATCGATGAGTTGTGCCATTTACGTCTTATGTCTCCT
>JAAYNC010000142.1:0-2313 GCA_012521055.1 Eubacteriales Family XIII. Incertae Sedis bacterium | reverse complement strand
TCAAGATCATCGTCGATATAGACCACGATTTATGCATAGGATGCGGAAGATGTTATATATCCTGTTTTGATGCCGCACACCAGGCCATAAACTGGGACTTTGAAAATCGGCGTCCCTCCATCAATGACGAGTGCGTTGGCTGCCACCTCTGCATCAATGTATGTCCGGTTCCAGACTGCATCCGGCCGGCTAAAGTAGTCTGGAAAGAGGATTGGAAAATCACGCCGGATGAGATTAATTTCAAGACGAGATATGAATAGACATGAGTACAGATACTCAGATACGAGTAAATCTTAACTATTAGGGACAAGGCATAAATACCTTGTCCCTGCTAATATATCGAAATGAAAGCAAAGCTCTAAGTTTATGGTGTTACGGTTGTTATCCTTTCTATCGTTTTTTGATCTATATGCTTTCTCAGGATCTCGCAGCCTCTATCCAGGTTTGGCGGACGTTTAGATACGTCGTGACAATCCGATGCCAGCAAATGCACCATGCCTGCATCGATCCATTTCAAAGCCTTCCTCCGGGTAAAAAAGCCATCCAGGGCTTCCACATTCAGCTGCACAAGCATACCCAAACGAATCAGTTCCCGCAGAGGCGCCACATCCTTAATAAAATGAAAATAGCGGTCGATATGCGCAAGCACCGGAATGATTTTCCGGTTGCAGATCATGCTTTCAAGAGTAATGTATATATCTTCATCCCACGGTTCTGCCGGCAGCTCCACCATTAGATAGCGGCTTTCTCCGATGCATAATTCCTTCAGACGTTCTTCTTCCAAGAGGGCCAATTCCGGAAAGTAGTAAACTTCTGCGCCGGATATTAAAGCCGGCCAGGCCGGAGATTTCGAAATATGTTCCTTTAGTCTGGCGAGAGAACGGTCTCTTCTCTTCAAAAAGCTTTCCGGATCTTCTTTGTACGGATAAAAATGAGGAGTTAGCACAACCCCTTTCACGCCCATATTAATACAGCGTTCCAGCATGGTTGCGGACTCCTCTGTGCTTCTGCTTCCGTCGTCCATTAGCGGGAGAATATGTGTATGCCAATCAATCATCTTCGCCATATTTTTTGTAATTGTAGTAATGCTTGTATTTTCCGTAACGGCCGCGCCGTTTACTCTGGTACATCTTATCATTTAAGACCAGCCCTAATATCTTCGCATTGACAAACTGAAGCTTATTCATTGCCTCTGCCACTTCATCCTTCCTGCTGACATTTTCACGGGCAATTAAGATGATTCCGTGGAGAAGCCTTGATACTACTGTCGCATCGGTCACTACATTTATAGGCGGAGTATCGATAAAGATATAGTCATATTCAGCCTTAAGTTCTTCGATCATGTCTTTCATAGTATCGGAGGCCAGAAGTTCCACCGGATTGGGCGGAATATTGCCGCTGAATATAACGTCCAGATTCTCATAGCCCGAGGGGCGAATTACTTCTTTGGCCTTAACAAACCTTGCCAAAACATCGGAAAGACCTGCACCTTCTCCGGAATTGAGTATTTTTTTGATATTGGGCCGGCGCATATCCGCATCGATGAGCAGCACTTTGGTGCCTGTTTCAGCGAAGGTAATGGAGAGGTTCAACACGGTAGTACTTTTCCCTTCGCTGGGAACTGCGCTTGTAACGCCAATAACTTTACAGCCTTCATTCGGAACGGAAAACATTACATTGGTACGCATTGCCTTGTATGCTTCCTTAACATGAAAGGCTGTATGCTCACTGAGAAGAGTATACGCTACGTTGACATCGTTTTCCATCTTGCCTCTCTTAAAGAAGTTTCTGCCTGATCTACTAATAGCCATACTTACCTCCATAAACGTAGCCGTTTGTCTTTCCCTTGCCATCCATTGTTTCAATAAATGGAATAACACCCAGAACGGGTAAATCCGTAAGTCTCTTAATGTCTTCTTCTGAGCGGATTGTCACATCCAACATATCCAGCAGGAGCACAAGCAGAACGCTCAAAACCAGTCCAAGAAGCAGCCCGATGGCTGTATTAAGTTTAACGTTGGGAGTGGCCTGCTCCGTAGGCAACGTAGCAAAATCAATAACTTTAACGGAGGTGGCCTCTACAAAATTCATGATCTCTTCCGGCGCATCCATGGCAATCCGATTTGCCAGCAACTGGGCATGATGTGGATTGTCACTCATCACCTTAACATAGAAGATCTCGGTATTTTGAACGGCCTGGGTACTGACCATTTTTCTTAAATCCTCGACAGAATAATCGAGTTGGTCGTTTAATTCCACCTTTTCCAGAACCGTGTTGCTCTTAACAATCTCCATATATGTATTGACCAGACG
>JAAYNC010000241.1:0-2718 GCA_012521055.1 Eubacteriales Family XIII. Incertae Sedis bacterium | reverse complement strand
TTCGACTCCCCCCGCCTCCACCAGATAAGTACGCAAAAATTGATACAATGTAAAATCCCAGTATTATCGGGATTTGCAGCAATTTTGTGCTGAGATAAAGCATCGTTTGCGGACGGTGTTTTTTGTTTTCTGCACCCTTTCGTTAAAAGATGCACCCCCCTGCCGGCGGAAAACGACCTTTCGTTAAAAAGTATAGGAATCGTTAAAAGGTTTGGGGTACACTTCAGTAAGAAACGCCGAAACCTGCGGCCATCCGGCCAGGAAAGGGTGGTGTGTTCCTCTGGACCCGGCAAGCAGCTTCTTGTCGATACCAGAAACATAATAACCAAGTCAATCAAAAAGTAGCTGCTTTCTACCCTGTCATAAATTATATAAAAATTATTGTTTATTTTATGACAGAGAGGGCATATAATATACGTAGAAAGGAGTGAGAATGAATGACCGCTATAAATACCATTGGGAATAGACTAAAAACTTTGCGGGAAAGAAGCGGTTTAAATCAGGCGCAGTTAGCTGTTTTTTTAGATGTAGATCAAAGTTACATTTCCAAATGTGAAAAGGGGGAGAGGCAGCTAAGCGTTGGTGCACTGGAGAAAGCTTGCTGTTTGTTTGGCTGTACCCTCAGCGAAATATCAGACGGGGATGATGATATAAACCATTTGCAGTTTGCTTTTAGGGCTACGTTAATCAGTAATGACGATCTATCAGCCATTTCAGATATTAATAAAATAGCTTTAAATTTGAAGCAAATGAGGCAGCTGTTAGGGGTGGCGCAGTCGTGAAAGAGAAGATTGAATTAAATTCCGAAGCCGTAATGCTCAGAAAACGTCTGGGGGAGGACGCCATGTCTCCCCTTAATGTTTTTGCTACCCTTGGAAGATTGGACAATTTCACCTTGGTATTTTATCCTTTTTCGGAGCGCATCAGCGGCATGTCTATAAAATCTGAAAATGATATGGTTATGGCCATTAATTCTACCCTTTCCTACGGACGGCAGCGTTATTCAGCTGCACACGAACTTTATCATCTGTTTATTCAAGAAGGGTTTAAAAGTACTATCTGTGAAACGAATATAGAGTCTGAAAAGCCAGAGCCAGAAAAGGAAGCAGACGCCTTTGCTTCGTATTTCTTAGCCCCGTATGATGCCCTAAAAGCATTTGTTGCCGATGTATTAAAAAAGCGGCCTATGAATTTATCGGTGGAAGATGTTGTCAGAATCGAGCAGTATTTTCAAATGAGCAGGCAGGCTACGCTTTTTCGCCTGATTAACGATGGATATATCAGCAGGGAATTTGCCGAATCCATGAAATCTAATGTAATTAAATCTGCCTTAAAGCTTGGCTACGATGCCTCTCTTTATCGACCTTTACCCGAAAACAAGCAATATATGACGACCGGTAGTTACATCAAGCTGGCAGAGGAACTTAGAGAAAAAGATATTATATCCGGCGGCAAGTATGAAGAACTACTGATGGATGCCTTCCGGGCGGATATCGTCTATGGTCTGGATACAGCAGGGGTAGAAAGATATGACTGATAAGCTGTTTTTTGATACTGACTGCCTTTCTGCGTTCTTATGGGTTGGAAATGAGAATATATTGGTCAAGCTCTACGGCGGCAAAATCATTGTTCCCCAGCAGGTTTACGATGAGTTATCAAAACCATTCATTCCCCATTTGAAGCAGAGAACTGATATGCTTGTTGATTCTGGACATGCCAACATTGGTCAAATAATGGCCGGTACTGAAGAACATATGCTTTACATTACATTGACTTCCAAACCGGATCGAGGCTTTAGGGTGATTGGGCGCGGGGAAGCTGCTGCGATCGTTTTAGCCAGGCAAAATAATGGTATACTGGCGAGCAATAATCTTAGTGACGTTGTCCCGTATGTTAAGAAGTATGGACTGCAGCACATTACCACAGCGGATATTTTGGTCGAAGCCTTACATGGAGGCTTGATAACCGAAAAACAAGGCAATGCAATATGGGCAAATATGTTGCAAAAGCAGCGCAAACTGCCTGGAGCCTCGTTAACGGATTACATAAACGGAATTAACGGCATTACTTAGTATTGCCGAGTATTGGTACGCAAGAAATATGAAAATGCCACCTTGCGGCTTTGGCAAAGCGGCATTTGGCTTTAGTGGATCTTACTGAACAGCTGGTCGATATAGTCTGAGTCTTCCATAAAGATAACATTGCGGGAATTCCAATCGGTTTTAGGTATATGTTTGTTACTCATTTCCAGATGCTTGGTGGGCGTTAGGATTACTGAATTTAAGATAACATCGGTGTTGGCCAGGGATGATTCAATATCCTTAATTTTAGCGTAAAGCTTTACCTTTTCGTCCTCAATGGAAATATCCCTGGTTCCATGCGGTTCAATAAAGGTAATATACTGCTTGCCGGCTGTCACCATCCACATGATAAAATCGGGATAGAAGCCGGCTTCCTCAAAGAAACCGATGCCTTTTTTACTGACATTGCGGATAACATACAGCTCTTTGCCGGCAAAGAAGGCTTTTTCACGCTGGGCAAAGAGCCGCAAGGCCTGGATAAATTCGCTCTCGCTTTCTTTAAGAGGCACCGGCGAGATGGCGATATCGATACTGTTTTTAGCCAGATACATGACCGGATTATACATTGAAGCCGGGAAGGCGGCCGCTATGAGGTCGTCTTTTGATTTCACGAAATCCACTATAGCGCGCGCTTTTT
>JAAYNC010000206.1:0-11907 GCA_012521055.1 Eubacteriales Family XIII. Incertae Sedis bacterium | reverse complement strand
TAAAATAAAGCTCTTACAGAATTTTTAGTTGATTTAAAAGCGCCGGCCTTGAGAAAAGCGCCATTATCCATCATTTTCAATAGAAAAAAGCAACTGTTTTTTAGTAAAGAATTTTTCGGTTGCTTTTTGCATTTATCGATTCAGTGTTCGGTAAGCACGCAGGTGCCAAGCACATCGCCTATGGACTCGTGAATGACCAGACTGGCCTTCCTGTCATAGGGTGTAGACGACTTGTTAATCAGTACCAACTCATCTCCGCGAAAATAATTGATCAATCCGGCAGCCGGATAAACCACCAGGGAAGTTCCTCCCACGATGAGCGTATCCGCCCGGGCAATGGCATCCGCTGCATTGTTCAGTACCTTCTGATCCAAAGCTTCCTCATATAGAACCACATCCGGTTTGACCACACCTCCGCATTTCCTGCAATACGGAATGTAGGATTGCTTCCCCTCGGCGTCCTTGCAGTTTTCAGGATCCAGGATGTAATCAAGATCGTAGAACGCACCGCACTTCATGCAGTAATTGCGCTGTACTGAACCGTGCAGTTCCCAAACCGTTTTACTTCCCGCCAATTGATGGAGCCCGTCTATATTCTGGGTCACCGCAGCTAAGAGTTTCCCGCGTTTCTCCAGTTCCGCCAAAGCCAGATGGGCCCGATTCGGCTTCACATCCCGGTAGATGAGATTGTTTTTATAGTAGTCAAAAAAGGTGTTCATATCGCTGAGAAAAAAACTGTAAGAGAGCAGCTCTTCCGGCGAGCGGCCGTAGTTTTGCCTGGCTTGATACAAGCCGTTTTCAGACCTGAAATCCGGCACTCCGCTTTCCGTTGAAACGCCTGCGCCGCCGAAAAAAACTATTCGCTTGCTCTTATCGATAATTTCTTTTAATTCTTCGTACATATCTTTCACCTCAAATTCCCTCACACACATTCCAACCCTTTCACTCACATCATTCTATTACATTTTATCTACCGGAACAAGGGCCGGGGGTCCGCATCTCTGTCAGGTTTTTCCAGTATCGCACCGGCATATACCTCTTCTGACAGGCCGGGTTGATCCTTTCTTCGATGGCAATGATATCAAAATATGTCTTCCACATCCTGCGATAGAGTTTTTCCTCATCAGACAAATCGGGAAGGGTTTTTTCATCTATAGGGGCAATGCGCCACTGTCCAGCTGCGCTGTAAAGCGCTTTGCTTCTCTTGGCATCGTGAATGAGAAAAGGATCGCCTTTGAAGCGATCGGAGAAATGCTCACCCAGCAGTTCCAATATATCGTGGTCCGGTTCGATCTTGGCATACAACAGCTCCCTTTCCCCTTCTTTCGAATTGGCTCTTAGGACGGAAAAGCGTACCAGGCCGGCCAGACGATGGGCTTCGTTTGCAACCTTTCGCGCAACCTGCTGAGCCTCATAGACAGCGGGATGGCTGTGGTAGTAATCCACTTTGCCCCCCAGCCTGAAACCCAGTCTGAGATAGTTAAGTGCGACCTTTTCTTTTTCTTCATAGTTGGAAAGCAAGAGATAATAGACCCGTTTCAGAGCCCGGGATGATATCTTCGATTCTATGGCTTCGTATACTCTTTCCGCCCGCTCATAATCCGTATCTACGATTTTACAAGGCTGAAACAGTTTGTTCTGATAACTGGTCTGAACGTAAATTCCCGACGCTTTTTCTTCATAATAATGCAGGTACACGCAGCACAAAAACCCTTCAAAGCTGCCATCATAGAGATAGTCCATGATTGCCTCCGTCAAACCGTTTTAATAGAACATTGAAATCTGGGCTCCATCGTCTATTGGCAATAGATTATTTGACTTTCTCTCACCGTCTATCAGGTGACTTCGCAGCCGGATCGGCTCCAATTCGCAATCCCCATAATATCGCCCGCAACAGGTAATAAAATATTTTGCCCGTTTCAATACAACGCCTATCTTTTTCAGGTCATCAAATTTGACTGCCGCCACCCGTCTCTGGCGCAAAATACGCCCTACGGAAACGGTGCCGATGCCGGGCACTCTGAGGAGTTCTTCTTTTGATGCCTTATTGATTTCTACCGGGAAAAGATCAAGATTTCTCAACGCCCAAGCCACTTTCGGATCCAGCTCTAAATCAAGAAACGGATCGCCATCGTCCAGTATTTCATCTGCCTGAAATCCATAGAAGCGCATGAGCCAATCCGCTTGATAAAGTCTGTGTTCTCGAATAAGCGGAGGCTCTGTCATAAGCGAAGGAAGCTTTGACGAATTGACCACGGGAATATAGGCGGAATAATAGACCCTCTTCATCTTAAAGATCCGATAAAGGCTTTCCGATGTCTTTATTATCTGTCGATCATACTCCCCCGCCGCTCCGATTATCATCTGGGTACTCTGCCCCGCAGGAGCAAATCTCTCTTTGTATCTGGTCCGCAGCGCAGGCACAAAACCTTCTAAATCCCATTGCTGCAGATTATAATCGTACGCACCTGTCGCCTGTAGGCCAAAATTCTCTGCATCTGCGGGCTGTTGATATTGAAGATCCGCACTACGCCCCGCCGGTCTGCCCGGATAACTCCTAACAACCCCCCTTAGCTGTTTTCTGTCTGAAATAGTTTCCGTAATCTGTTTCATGGGCCCAAATATGGCCTTCGGTTTCTTCTGGGGCGCCAATTTTTTCAAGCCTTCTTCCGTGGGGAACTCGATGTTGACGCTGATGCGGTCCGCTACCATGCCGATGGCATGTATCAGTTCAGGTGAAACCCCGGGTATGATCTTCGCATGAATATACCCGGCGAATCCGTAGTCCTCTCTAAGCAGCATCAAGGTGCGGAGCATCCTTTCCGCAGTGCGGTCCGGCGACCCCTCCACCGCCGAACTCAAAAAAAGTCCTTCTATATAATTCCTGCGGTAGAACTCCATGACGAGACCGGCCAACTCTTCCGGCTCGAAGGAAGCCCTGGCAATATCAGCTGTTCTGCGGTTGATGCAGTATTCGCAGTCGTAGACGCAGCGGTTTGTCAGCAACACTTTCATTAAAGAAATGCATCGCCCGTCAGCAGACCAGGAATGGCAGATTCCCATGCAGGAAGCATTGCCGATCCGCCCTACGTTTTTTCGCTCCACGCCGCTGGTGGCACAGGAAGCATCGTACTTTGCGCCGTCTGCCAGGATCCTAAGCTTTTCGTAAAGCTCCATGACTGCCTCCACCCTTTGTCGAACATTTGTTCTTTTATTATATGCCATGGAGCCGGTTTGTTCAAGTATTAATACAAAAACCCGAGTGGATTGGTTGATATGGAATGACCTCCCGGATCTGCTCCTCCCTGATTTCCCATATGTTCGCCTGGACCTTCATGTTGCATATTTACACCCAAAGGATATAATCAAATCGAACAGCCGTAACGGGCGTGACTATATTTCAAAATTACAGGAGGCATTTATGGCGGAAAGCATGAAAACCGCCTTAGTATTGGGCGGCGGCGGAGCGCGGGGCGCTTATGAAATCGGAGTCTGGAAAGCCTTGCGGGAAATGGATGTGAAAATCCATATTATCACCGGTACATCCGTAGGCGCCATCAACGGAGCATTGGTGGCCCAGGACGAGTTTGAACTGGCCTGTAAGGTATGGAAAGAAATTCAAACACACATGGTGGTAGACAAGAGGTTATTGCGGAGAGAAAACACGCCTCTGAAAAATCTGTTAAGCCGCTATATCGACGAAACTAAGGTGAGAGACAGCCAGGCGGCATTTGGTCTCGTCACCGTTGAGCTTCCCGGATTCGTCCCCCGTCATTTTTATAAAGAAGACATTCCGAAAGGAAAGCTCATCGACTATATCGTTGCCAGCTCTTCTCTTTTTCCCGCTTTCAGGGCGACGGATATTAACAACACCAAGTATGTAGACGGAGGATATTTGGACAACCTTCCTGTGGGGATGGCGCTGAAAAAAGGTGCCACTCATGTGGTTGCGGTGGATCTTTCCACAGCAGGCATCGTGCAGAAGAAACCCTTGAAGGAGGCTAAAAATCTGATTATTGTCCATTGCAAATGGGATCTGGGCGATATCATGGAATTCGACGGGAAAAATTCAGCAAAAAATATCAGGCTGGGATATTTGGATACCCTCAAAGCATTCGGATTTTTCGATGGTAAATATTATACCTTTGCCAAGGGGGAGATGGATAAGAGAACGTTAAAATCCGCCGAAACCGCCGCGCGCGTCTTCGAATTAGATCCGCAAATCCTGTATACCAGGGATTCTTTCCGCCGGCAGCTGTCGACCACAGTGCTTTCATATCAAAAGGAAACGGAAGCCGAAGTCCAAAGCTTCCAGGACCAGGTGAAAAGACATTCTCTTGAAAAAGAACTCCTGCTCTCCCTGCTTAAAAAAATTAACCAGAAGTCCCTGGCTTTCGTCATCGCAGATTATCTGAAAATCAACCCGGATGCGCGGGACAGCTTGCTTGTCAAACCGGTATCCCTTATTTTTAAAGAAGAAACCAGGGCTGCAAATTATTTATTAAAAGAGGGGATTTTATAGCACTTACTCTTATATAAAAGAAGGAATAACAGCAAATTAAAAAAGGTGATCTTGTAAACCTTTTTTGAACCAAAGGCAAACCTTTTTGAGTCGAAAGCACAATATTAAACTTTGAACAATTTCCAGGAAGCCCCGGTGATTAAATAGGCCGGGGCTTTTTATTTTCGTACGCGGAAGGTGAAGAACTTTGCAGCGGGAGTTTTTGACAGCGCCGCAGTGATCAGCGATGCAACAAAAAATCCCATGATGAACTGTAGCACGTTCATGGGAATGCTGAAGGCGGAAACTGCAAAGTTGCCGTACAGCAAGCCTCCGGCGATGTAATATCCTAAAACCATCCAGAGTCCGGCCAGCGTGATGCCCAAGATCTCCCACATGGGAATTCTGTAGCGTTCTTTCTTTCTAAAGACCAATGCGATAACTATCAAGAAAACAGGAATCAGCAAGGCCACCACCATAAGCTGGCTCTGCATGGAATTCAAAAATTCCCCCAAAGCGGACACATCCGCAATTTCGTCGCCGATTAGATTAGCCGGGTTGTGCGTTGCCTCGTAGCGGATAATCCAATTGACGGCAAGATGGAAAGCCAACCAGAACACAGTGATGGCTGCTATGGCAACGACAGCGTTCCTGCGGTTTTTCATGGCTTTTTCTATCATAAAACCCATCATAAGAGCCATAACGCCCTTAATGACAAGCGTCCAGGGCGCCCAGTGAACGTATCCCAAAAATAGATCCGCAAGGGCAGAACCCACTCCCGCCGCAACGGCTCCGTAACGCCATCCTAAAATCAGCACCGACATGAATATCATGCTGTCGCCCAAGTGTATATACCCGTTGGTAAAGGGAACGGGAATGGCAATGATCATGGTGGCTATCGCTATGACGGCCATCATTACGCCTGTCATGATTATTTTGTTATTCTTTTCAGTTGTAGTCATTTGAATTCACCTGGCTTTAGCCCTTAGTCTTTACTTTAATTGCTTTTATTATTATAATACCCTTGAGCTGTAGTTGCTAAAATATCCAGTTATGAGTATTTTTATATATACAGTTTTCGATTTTTTTGTCGATTTCGAGGATCTGGCTATGTTTAGGGTACAGTTAATTACTATCTGTTATATACAGTCTTGTGTGTGAACCGGAGGAGGATGCCATGATTTCTTTGACACCGGTACTTCATGAAGAGTCGGCCACACCTCTTTACCAGCAGCTCTTTGTCTATATACGAGACGCGATTTTACGCTCGTATATACTGCCCGGCGAGAAGCTGCCATCCCTCAGGTCTTTGTCCAAATCTCTTAATATAAGCATTACCACCGTGGAGTTAGCATATAACCAGCTCTTAGTAGAAGGCTACATCAGCAGCAGACCCAGGTCGGGTTATTTTGTGAGCGAAATTTCTCCCGGAAGTGAAAGAGGCTTGCTCGCTCCGCTCTCTCCCGGCTCCGATCCCCCTCCTTATTCTCTGCCGGAAGCCTATGGAAATAATCAGATCTATGTGGATCCGGAATGTTTTGACTTTGCGAAATGGAAGAAGTGCAGCAACAAGATCCTGACCGATTATTCTTCCCTGCTTCTCTTGGAAGGAGATATCCAAGGTGAAGCGCCTCTGCGAGACGAGATTTCCCGATATATTTACCAGGCAAGAGGCGTTCGGTGTAATCGAGATCAGGTGGTCATCGCGGCGGGAACCCAGCAACTGATCAATCTCCTCTGCATTATTCTCCAGAGGATGGACATCGATCATGCTTCCTTCGAAAATCCCGGCTACCTGCCCGTGCGAAACATCTTCAAAGATAGGAATTTCAAAATGACCCTGGTCCCCATCGACAGGGACGGCATCCAAATAAACAAGCTTCCGGCAAACATACCCACTACCGTTTATGTGAGCCCCTCCAATCAATTTCCTACAGGCTCCATCATGCCCGTGGGAAGAAGATATGCTCTTTTGGACTGGGCGTACCGGAATAGAAGTATCATAATAGAAGATGATTACAACAGTGAACTGCGCTATGACAGCCGCCCCGTTCCTTCCCTTCAAGGCCTCGACACGGGTGAACAAGTCGTCTATCTGGGTTCCTTTTCTTCTACCCTCTTTCCATCCATCAAAATCAGCTACATGGTTCTTCCCAAGCCTTTGTTCAAGCTGTTCCGCGAATCATTAAGCGGCTACACCCAGACCTGTTCCAAAGCGGAGCAGCTTACCCTGGCTCTTTACATGAGCAGCGGCTTTTATCAGACCAACCTGCGCAGGCAGCGAAAGCTTAACGCGCAGAAAATCCAGATGGCGACGGCGGCGCTGAACCGGTACGGCAAAGATGTTGTTGAAATTTTAAACAACAGTTCCGGGCTGCATATGCTGCTTAAAATCGCAAACAAAGGAAAAACCACAGAGGAGATCTGCGCCGCCGTCGCCGAATCCGGGCTCACCCTGGCGCCCGTTTCCAATTTCGAAATCGACGGCAGCTACTCTGTGGTGATGTTCTACTACACTCGAATCCCTATTGAAAAAATGGAGGAAGCAATACAGAGCCTGCTTCACGTTCTGCGATAAGATACATCCTGCAATCAGACCACCACACACTCTCCTTTCTATGTGCAAAAAATAAGATTGTAAGTATACAGGATACAAAAGCATCTGTATAAATCTACGTACAATCTTAAATTTTGCACACGATGGATTGCCTTGGTTTAAACGAAGGTACAGATTTCGCTTAACTCTTTTCTCCCCGGGCTCTTTGCCCCTTCCTGCGGAACACCTATTGGCAGCATGCACACGAGGAAATAGCCCTCCTTCTCAAAACCCGTCTCCTCCTTAACCACCGCCTCTATCTCTTCCGCCGCATAATTCTGCCCTGTCATCCAGCAGGAACCATATCCCAGATCCACCGCGGTGAGCACCATATTCTGAACCGCCGCGCCAATGTTCTGCATCCCTGGATTGCGAAGGAGCAGCTTTTCAATGTATTCCTCCGGAAAACCGGCAAATTTATATTCATCGTAGCCCGTACAGTAGTACACCGTTGCGTAGACAAGAATCAGCACCGGCGCATCCAGGAAAAAGAGCGAGAAATTCTTCGCAAATTTACTGAATCGCCGTCCTTTTTCCGGATCCTTTTCGTCCAGCTTTTTGGCAATCACTTCATTTTTATCCAGGATGGCCTGGGCGATCTTTTGCTTAAGTTCTTTGTCCCGGACCACAACAAAGTGCCAGTTCTGGCTGTTCTTCCCTGAAGGCGCCACCCTCGCCGCATCTAAAATCTTCTCCAGATCTTCCTGGGGAACGTCCTGCTCCTTGTATTTTCTAATGCTCTGCCGTTTATAAATAGCATCCTTTAATTCCATGACAAACCTCCTGTCCTGTCTTAACCTTCTATAATCCTTCTCCTTCGTTATATTTTTCACTTCAAAAGCTGCATCTTCATACTTTTATTACAGTCTATTATTATAGTTTATCACCCCCATAGATTCTTGACAAGAATGCAGCCTCAAAACAGTACGATAACATAGCAAAATTGTTAAGTTATTATTTATACAAAGTTTGTCAGTTTGTCAGAAAATATTGCATCTTTTTTCTTCATATGCTATTCTAAAATTGATTGTAGAAAAAATATCAATTTCATAATAATTTAATCTCGTTTATAATCCCGACATATATTGATTTTGCTTACACACAAGCAATTTTAGGAGGTGGTACCGCCAGTACAATTCCTTCGACATCTTAGGTTCGGCTTGACACAATTATCACAATTAAATTATTAATTATCACTATTAATTAAGGAGAATTAGAAAATGCAAAATGACTGCGGGTGCAATTGCAACAGAACAAGTGACAAAAGATACGCTGAATTGAAAGCGTACATCGATTCTGTCAAAGATTCACAAGGAATCTCAATGGGAGTGCTTCAGGAGGCGCAGCGCATTTTCGGCTACCTGCCCCTGGATGTACTGAAATTTATTTCCGAGAATATTGGCGTTCCCATCGCCGAACTATACGGAGTCGCAACATTCTACAGCCAATTTTCCATAACGCCGCAAGGCAAACACCATATCGGCGTTTGTCTCGGTACAGCCTGCTACGTGAGAGGGGCTCAAAAAGTTCTTGATAAGATCGTCGAGGAATTGAATATCGGCGTTGGAGAGACCACGCCTGATGGTTTGTTTACCATCGACGCCACCCGTTGCCTCGGTTGCTGCGGTTTGGCACCGGTTATGATGATAGACGATGACGTCTACGGCAAACTGGATAACGCGGATGTAATTCCTGCGATTCTTGATAAGTATAGAGGTGAGGTGGCGCAGAATGAATAGTATCAATCAATTGAACCAGCTGAAAGCTGACGCTGTTAAGAATTTTGAAGTTACCGACGGCTACCGCATAGTTGTCGGAATGGCCACTTGCGGAATTTCCGCCGGAGCCAAGCCAGTTATGGAAAAGCTTAAGGAAGAGACAGCCGCTAAAGGCTTGGGCGATGTGCAAATCGTCCCCACAGGCTGTGTCGGCATGTGCATATATGAGCCCATTGTCGAGGTATACGAGCCCGGCAAAGAGAAGGTTACATATATTCATATGGATCCGGATCGGGTCACAAGAGTTGTTTCCGAACACTTGGTAAAAGGCAAACCGGTTGTTGAATTTACTCTCGGTGAAACGGAAGACGGCAAGCTCAGGAGTTTGAATGACGTACAGTTCTACAAAAAGCAAAAGCGTGTCGTTCTCAAAAACTGCGGGTTGATCAACCCGGAAAACATCGACGATTATATAGCAATTGACGGCTATCAGGCGCTGGCAAAAGTAGTCACTGCCATGAAGCCAAACGAAGTCATTGACCTGATCAAAGCCTCCGGACTCAGAGGCAGAGGCGGTGCAGGATTCCCCACAGGAACAAAGTGGAGCTTCGCCGCGGCTAATGAAGCGGATCAGAAGTATATCATCTGCAACGCCGACGAAGGAGACCCGGGTGCTTTCATGGACAGAAGCATTTTGGAGGGGGATCCTCACTCTGTATTGGAAGCCATGGCCATCGGCGGATATGCTATCGGCGCCACAAAGGGTTTCATATATGTAAGAGCTGAATATCCTGTGGCCGTTCGCAGATTGGAGATAGCCATCCAACAGGCAAAAGAAAAGGGCTTTCTCGGCAAGAACATTTTCGGCAGCGGTTTCGATTTTGACATCGAAATCAGACTGGGAGCAGGCGCTTTCGTATGCGGAGAGGAAACAGCATTGATAGCTTCTATCGAAGGCAAGCGCGGCATGTCGAGAAACAAGCCTCCTTTCCCCGCCAACAAAGGACTTTGGGGCAAACCCACTATCATCAATAACGTAGAAACCTTGGCCAACGTACCCAAGATCGTTCTCAATGGACCCGAATGGTTCAAATCTATGGGCACGGAAAAATCCCCGGGCACTAAGGTCTTCGCTCTTGGCGGAAAAATCAATAACACAGGTTTGGTAGAGGTTCCCATGGGAATTACTCTCCGTGAGGTCATTTATGACATCGGTGAGGATTGTCCCAACGGAAAAGCCTTCAAAGCAGTTCAGACCGGCGGACCTTCCGGTGGATGCATAACAACGGCAGATCTGGACACACCCATCGATTTCGATACCTTGGTCGCCATCGGCTCCATGATGGGATCCGGAGGAATGATCGTAATCGACGAGGACAACTGCATGGTCGACATTGCTCGCTTCTTCCTGGATTTCACCGTTGACGAGTCCTGCGGCAAGTGTACGCCCTGCCGTGAAGGAACAAAGCGAATGCTGGAAATCCTGGGCAAAATTACCCAGGGCAAGGGCACCATGGAGGACCTGATTAACCTGGAAGAACTGGCCGAAAACATCAAGAACACATCACTTTGCGCATTGGGTCAGACAGCCCCGAATCCTGTCCTCTCCACAATGAAACACTTCAGAGATGAGTATGAAGCACACGTAGTGGACAAGAGATGTCCTGCAAGCATTTGCAGAGCCTTGTTGAGCTATTTCATCACGGAAGACTGCACAGGCTGCACCCGGTGCGTGAGAGTATGTCCTACCAAGGCAATCACCGGTACAGTCAAACAAAGGCACACCATCGATCAAGAAAAATGTATCAAATGCGGTGCCTGCATGAATGCCTGCACGTTCAAGGCCATCATTAGAAAATAGGAGGACAGGTTAGCATGAGTAATGTTGAAAAAGTCAATGTAACTATAAACGGAAACGCCGTCAGCGTTCCCAAAGATTACACCGTATTATTGGCAGCAAAAGCCGCCGGTATTGATATCCCCACCCTTTGCTACTTGAAGGATATCAACGAAATCGCAGCTTGCAGGGTCTGCGTAGTGGAAGTAGATATTAACGGGGTTCCCATGAGAAACCTGCCTGCATCCTGCGTACTTCAGGTTCAGGAAGGAATGAATGTGAGAACCAATACGGAAAAGGTGAGAAAAGCGGTTCGCAAAAATGTGGAACTGATCCTGGCAAACCACAACCGTGAATGTCTTACCTGCCGTAGAAACGGCACCTGCGAGCTCCAGAAACTCTGTGAAGAACTGAGTATTGATGATGTGCCCTACGACGGTGCCAAGAGAACACCGGTTTTGGACGATTTGTCCCACTCCATCGTTCGCGATTCTTCCAAGTGCATTCTCTGCGGCAGATGCATAAGTGTATGTAAAAACGTACAGGGCATCGGCGTTCTGGACTTCACAAAGAGAGGCTTCAACACTGAAGTGGCCCCGGCCTATGACTTCAGCATGAGAGATGTAAACTGCGTGTACTGCGGTCAGTGCATCAATGCTTGCCCCGTTGCAGCATTGAGAGAAAAGACCAGCATTGAAAAGGTCTGGGAAGCTCTGGACGATCCCGAAAAATTTGTGGTCGTTCAGACGGCTCCTGCAGTGCGGGCTGCACTCGGTGAAGCCTTCGGCCTGCCGGTAGGAACACCCGTTACCGGAAAAATGGTAGCCGCTCTCAGAAGATTGGGATTTGATAAGGTCTTCGACACCAACTTCAGCGCGGACCTGACCATATTGGAGGAAGGAACCGAGCTCCTGACCCGGCTCAAGGAAGGAGGAACTCTCCCCTTGATTACTTCCTGCTCACCGGGCTGGATCCGGTTCTGCGAGATCAATTACCCAGACTTTCTGGATAATCTGTCTACATGCAAATCACCGCAGCAGATGTTCGGAGCATTGGTCAAATCCTACTATGCCAACAAAGCCGGCATCGATCCGAAGAAGATGGTTTGCGTATCTGTAATGCCTTGTACTGCAAAGAAGACTGAAGCACAGAGACCTGAAATGGAAGTGGACGGCATCCGTGATGTGGATATCGTCTTAACTACCAGAGAGTTGGCAGATATGATCAAGCAGGCAAGGATCAACTTCCTGGCCCT
>JAAYNC010000058.1:0-3805 GCA_012521055.1 Eubacteriales Family XIII. Incertae Sedis bacterium | reverse complement strand
TTCTGGCCGCAGCAGAGTCCTGATTGATTATTGCCTCTGCAATCTGCTGATGTTGCTTTTTTAATGTATTAAATCCTTCCTTGGTAGATAGGACGATGATTTGTAGCATCTGGCTCCTGCGATATATGCTTCGGGTAATGCTTTCCAATTCCTTATTATCTGACATCTTCGCAATGTATAGGTGGAACTTGGATTCTGCTTCGTCGCTTTTCTTGAAATTTCCATAATCGATAGAAACCAACTCCTCCATAATACTATACAATTCCTCACGTTGGGTTTTTGTCCCTCTTACTGCAGCAAGTTCCGCAGTACTGGATTCGATGATGCACCGAGCGCCGTAAAGATCCCGGATATCTTTATCATCGAAACGTACTACTTCCACGCCCACATAGGGTATCATCTTTACCAGGTTTTCCGCCTGTAGAATCCTAAATGCTTCACGGATAGGCGTATGGCTCACGTTAAATTCCTCGCAAAGCTCCCGCTCCTTTAACCGCTGCCCCGGTTTGTAGTTGTGCAGAATGATATTTTTTCTGATCTCGCGAGCAACTGCTTCTGCTATGGATACTTTTTTTATATTACTATTTTTTTCTTTTTTCTGCATGCATTCCCACCTATAACATATTTATTCCAATTAACATATTTATTCCAATATAATCCTATCTTACTCTGTTTCAGCATAATAATCAATTAATATGTTTGAGACAGTTTCAAATCGCCTGCTTGTCCGTCTGCCTTCACTACGGGTTTACAACATTTATCGGAGTGCCTTTCAGGAACTGCTCCAGGTTGTCGGCTGCCATATCCATGATCCGCTGTCTTGCTTCCTTAGATGCCCATGATATATGAGGCGTCAGCAGGCAGTTCTTAGCCTTCAGCAATGGATTATTCTCCTTTATCGGCTCCGTAGATACGACATCGAGAGCGGCACCCTTCACCTTCCCGCTATTCAGTGCATCCGCCAGGTCTTGCTCTACGATCAGCGGTCCTCTTGAATTATTGATGATCAAGACATCATCTTTCATTTTACGAATACTTTCTTTATTGATCATACCCCTGTTTTCATCCGTCAGTGGACAATGCAGTGCGATCACATCGGCTTTCGCATACAGGTCATCCAGATCTGTATATTTCATAGTTGCAGATTCCAGTTCCGGCCTTTGAAAACGATCATAAGCTATGACCTTCATATCCATGGCTTGTGCGATCCGGCCCGTAGCCTGGCCAATGCGCCCATAACCGATGATTCCCATGGTTTTACCAGCCAGTTCAATGATGGGATAATCCCAATAGCACCAGTCCGCATTGTTTGCCCAGCGACCTTCTTTAACGGAAGCATCATGGGCTCCGATGTGGTGGCACATTTCCAGCAGCATGGCAATGGCCATCTGGGATACCGTATTGGTGCCGTAAGTTGGAATATTCGTCACCGTGATGCCAAGCTCCCTTGCTGCATTCACATCTACTACATCATATCCGGTGGACAGCATACCGATGTATTTTAGATGCGGCATCCTCTTCAACGCTTCGTATTTGATAGGGGTTTTGTTGTCAAGTATAATTTCTGCATCACCCACTCGCTCGACTATTTTATCGATTTCCATCGGATCAAAGGTTGTACGGTCATATACCGACAGTGCCGCCAGCTTCTCGATGGGAGTCCATTCTAAATCACCGGGATTCAACGTATAACCATCCAGCACTACAGCTTTTCTCATATTCCTACCTCCTATTGTTACCTGTTGCGCATGACGGCATGTCCCATTACTCCATCGAACATGCCGTCATACTTCACTGCCTTGCTCTATAATGTCCTGCTCTAAAAGAGAGTTTTGTCGTTCATAACGTCACCAAAGAGTTCTTCATCAGAAGGAATGGTATAATCCTTAATTTCTCTGGCAACCCAGGTAGTGTTGATATAGTTCTTATAGGTTACATTTTCTGAAGTGATATTGCTGCCCCATGTACCACATCCAAGATTGATGGTCCAAGGCATACCGTTGTTCCAGTTTCCTGCATTGGATGTTCCGACAGTCATTCTAACTGCCACTCTCGCTGTACGAGTTTCTAAAGCAAATTTCATGATGCGGTCATCATCTGTGCTGTGAATGCCGCAGGAATATCCGGCGCCGCTGTAGTCTTGAATATTGTTAACCAGTTTAATTGCATCATCGAATTTGTCAAACTTGTAGAACGTTACTACAACTGATAGTTTTTCTCCTGAAAAGGGGAATTCTTTTCCATAGCCTGTCTCTTCCACAATGATCCATTTGCAATCATCGGGAACCTTAATTCCTGCCTTTTCTGCGATGAAAGTAGCCGGCTTGCAGATCACTTCCGGATTCAGATGACCATCAACCCATAATGTATTCTGTAGCTTTGCTTTTTCTTCTGCATTGCAAACGTAGGCCCCTGTTTTTACACATTCCTTTACAAAGTCATCGTAAATGTCCCTTTGGATCACTGCAGAATTCTCTGTAGAACAACCGATGGCCAAGTCATTGAGCTGTGCCTTCATTATCTTATCGGCTGCATCTTTAATGTCTGCAGTCTCATCTACCACCACGACCACGTTGCCTGCCCCTACTCCGTATGCCGGGGTTCCGGAGGAGTACGCTGCTTTGACCATTCCGGCTCCGCCTGTGGCCACGATCAGATCGCATTGCCTCATCAATTCATCGGTCTTCAACAGAGAAGGTTCTTCGATGCACTGAAGAAGATCTTCAGGGAGACCCATTTTTTTGAATAGATTCCGGATATCATTAACGACCATTAAGGTTGTTTTTTTCGCTCTCGGATGAGGCGAGCAGATCATAGCATTCCTTCCCATGATCATATTCATAGCACCGATAAAGACCACCCCTGCCGGCACTGTGGTGGGAATAAGCGCAGCAACAATTCCCACTGGCTTCCCGATTTTCACGAGCTGCTTTTCTTCATCAACTTCAATAACTCCTACGGTTTTGGCTGTCTTATAATCTCTGGCCAGACCTCTGGCTCTTGCGGTTGTACGATTTATCTTGCTCTGTATATCGCCCATTCATTTCCTTATCTCCTTCTAGTTTCACATTTCGTTTCACTTTCACAGTAACTGTTGATATTAAACTCCACAAATAGTTAATTTACCACTACCTCCTTTCTTCTAACAGATCATGAATATCTTGTTTTAAAATAAAACCACTCTTTCTATGATTGATTTCTAGGATTCTAATAATATTGGCGGCTGCCTTTTCGATCAGTTCTACTCCGCGCGCCAATGACTCTTCAAGTGACATGGGCTTGTTTACAATGCTTACCATGGCATCGATACCATGGTCATATAGAACTTCCGCACCCTCGCCCACGCTGCCGACAATCGCAATAACAGGTATTCCATATTTTGCTGCCCTGCCGGCAATGCCTGCGGGCAATTTCCCCGCTGCCGTCTGCAGATCAATGCGGCCTTCCCCGGTTATGACCAGGTCAGCATCATTCAAACAGCGATCAAAGTTCAGCATATTCAAGATTACATCTACACCAGATTGGATCTTTGCATTGCAGAAAGCAATCAACCCTGCCCCAATACCTCCTCCGGCTCCGGAACCTGGAGCGTTTATCACATCGATTCCCGTTAAGGCTTCAATAGCTTGTCCGTAGTGATAAAGATTAGAGTCCAAAACTTTAATCATATCCGATCCGGCTCCCTTTTGTGGACCAAATACAACTGAAGCGCCTTTTGGACCGCATAGCGGGCTGGTCACATCGGATAAGGCGATAAATTCGGCTTCGCTGATACGAGGATCCATGCCCGATAAATCTATTGTGC
>JAAYNC010000089.1:0-5784 GCA_012521055.1 Eubacteriales Family XIII. Incertae Sedis bacterium | reverse complement strand
TGGTGTCTGTCTGTATTTGGTGTCTGACACTTTTTACAACTTTTGGCGGCATTGAAAAATAGCCGATTTAAGCATTTTCGTGTTGCAACGGTAACAATCAGATTGTGTACATAAATAAAAACAGAATTAGAAATTGCTGTTTTCTGTTTCTGTTAGACAAAATTGTATTTGGTGTCTGACACTTTTTGCAAAAAAGCAAATTGGCACTTTTCAATTGAAACAATTTGTTAAAAAAATATTCTAATTGTCAAAGAAGGAATTATAAATTATAATATTGTCATCGTGGATATACTTCTACGCAATATATTTATACCAGAAAGGTGGGATATGATGGTAGAACAATTAGAAAACGAAGTCAGAACCTTTAATGGGCGGAGGTCTCTGATAGCGGTCATAATTATCATAGGAATCTCATGGCTGTTAACTACATTTCTGCCGGATGATCCGGCGGATTTTGGAGCGGCCTCCCTCATCCCTGCAATTTTCCTGATCGTCTATATCTTTGCTACGAAGAGAATACTCGAGGCGTTGACGCTGGCCTCTATTATGGGATTTATAATGGTATCCCAGGGCGACACTCTTGGTGCGTTCAGCATCTCACTGTTGGGAGTCATGATGAGCGAAGACATTGCATGGCTCTTTATTGTGTGCGGGCTCATGGGCAGCATAATCTCGCTGATTGAGAAAGCCGGCGGGGCGTTTGCATTCGGCGAATGGGTGTCCAAACGGGCCAAGACCAGAAAGTCGGCTCTCATATGGACATGGGTATTGGGAATCGTCGTTTTTATTGACGACTATCTCAACTCTCTCACAGTGGGCTCCTGCATGGCTCCGCTTACCGACAGGCACAAGGTGCCCAGAGAGTTCCTGGCTTATGTTGTGGACTCCACGGCGGCGCCTGCATGCGTCATCGTACCCATCACCACCTGGGCGGTCTTTGCTGGACGGCTCCTGGAGGTAAACGGATGGGCTCCGGAAGGGGAAGGTCTGACCTACTTTATTAAAACCATACCCTTTAATTTCTACGCTTGGATTGCACTTATTGTTGTTCCTCTTATTATTCTAGGAATCATTCCCACCTTCGGTCCTATGAAAAAGGCAGAAGAACGTGTAAAAGCCGGAGGCGCCCTGGCACCTCCGGGATCCGAGAAGATCGATATTCGGGCAGGAGTAGTAAATACCCTTCCTGACAACCCGAAGATCATGAACTTTATGCTCCCGATCCTCGTACTTGTGGGTGCGACAATTTATTTTGACGTAGACATGCAGATGGGCGTGCTGGTCACCATGGGATTCATGTTCGTATTCTATTTGGCCCAGAACATTATGACAGCCGAAGAGTTTACCGACATTTCCCTGCAGGGATTGAAAAACATGATCCTTCCGCTGTTGCTGATGGTATTGGCCTTCGTCTTTGCCGATGTCAACGATCAGATCGGATTTACTTATTACGTAATTACTTCAGCATCCCAATACATGACTCCCTCTCTTATGCCTTTGACTATCTTTGCTGTTTTGGCCGTGACGGAGTTCATCACAGGTACCAACTGGGGTATGTACGTTATTGCTTTTCCCATCGTTATTCCGTTGGCTATGGAGATGGGCGTGCACATGCCTTTGGCCGTTTCCGCAGTTCTCTCTGCAGGCGTATTCGGAAGCCATATCTGCTTCTATTCCGATGCCACTGTATTAACCTCCGCCGCTACGGGATGTAATAACTTTGACCATGCATTTACGCAAGCTCCTTTTGGAATCTTGGCCGCGGCGCTTACCGCAGTGGGATATCTGATCACAGGATTTATTTTCTAAACTGAAAATGCATTAGATGGTAATAAACGTGATTGTAGGGCCTTTGCGGATCGTATCGCAAAGGCCCTTTATTAGATTCAATGTCAATTGTTGGGGTTGAATCTGTTGTCTCAACCGTAAAGGATTCTTGACAATGTCCGGAATTTCATTTAGAGTATTCTACGTTACGTTAAGCAGATTCCAACAGATATACTTATCGGAATTCAGAAGCAAGTGAAGTAAGGAGTGACGTCAATGAAAAACATCAAAACGATTGCGAAACCGACATTGAAAAATACAGCCAGCAAAGGTTGCGGAGAATGCCAGACATCCTGCCAATCCGCCTGCAAGACCTCCTGCACAGTAGCAAATCAGCAGTGCGATAACACAAGGCGTAGATAATAGGATTAGAAAGTTGTATTTGGTGTCAGACACCAAATGCAACTTTCCCCTGATACAACTAAGCGGGGCATTCAAAAACAGCATTTTCGCTGTTTTTTTCTTGGAACGGAAGCGTTTGTTCGCAGCAATATGCAAGTCGAGAAGCTATATACCAAATTAATAGAAAGGAAGCGCTGCCTGCGCTAATTATATTTTAAGGCGGCGCTAGTTATACTTTAGATGATTCACAAATTTAAATTTAAAGAACTGAATATCGTGATGGATATCAACAGCGGCGCAATTCACATTGTGAGCGACATGGTCTACGATATCCTGGACTTTTACCCGGATGAACCCAAAGAAACAGTAATTTCGCGACTGAGCAACAACTATAGCCCAACGTCGATAAACGATGCATTCGATGAAATTGAAGCATTGAAACAAAAGGGAATGCTTTTTTCCGACGATGACCAGATTACTATGGAAATGCTGGAAGGCAGAGGACCGGTAATCAAAGCCATGTGCCTGCACGTTGCCCACGACTGCAATATGCGCTGCAAATACTGTTTTGGCGACACCGGCGCTTTTGAAGGACAACGCTCCCTGCTTTCCTTTGAAACAGGCAAGAAAGCCATCGATTTTCTTCTTACTCATTCCGGTACCCGCCACAATCTGGAAATCGACTTTTTCGGCGGCGAGCCGCTGATGAATTTTGATGTCGTAAAGGGGCTGGTTGCCTATGGGCGTGAAGCGGAAAAAGCCTATGGAAAGAATATTCGTTTCACCATCACCACAAACGGCCTGCTCCTGGATAAAGAAAAGCGGGACTTCATTAACGCCAATATGGAGAACGTAATCCTCAGCATCGACGGAAGGCCTGAAGTCAACGATAGAATGCGCCGGACACCCAACGACAAGGGTACGTATTCACTGATCATAAATAACTATCTGGACTTTGTTAAAGAGCACGAAGGGACCTATTATGTGAGAGGCACTTTTACCAGGGACAATCTAAATTTTGCCGAAGACGTGAAACATTTGGCGGACCTGGGTTTCCGAAATATTTCCGTGGAGCCGGTGGTGACGGGTCCTTCTTTGGGCTATTCACTGAGAGAAGAGGATTTGCCCAGGATCTTTGCGGAATATGAAAGGTTGGCAGATCTTTATCTGCAATATACAAAGGAAGGGAAATCCTTTGAGTTCTTTCATTTTAACGTAGATCTGGAGCAGGGGCCCTGCGTGTACAAACGGATTGCAGGCTGCGGCGCGGGAACAGAGTACGTGGCCGTTACGCCCGAGGGGGATATCTATCCCTGCCACCAGTTTGTAGGCAATCCGGATTTCAGACTGGGTAATGTTTGGGATGAATCCTTTGAAAATTAGCTCTTCGAAGATTTCAACAAAGCTCACATCTACAACAAGGAAAAATGTAAATCCTGTTGGGCCAAATTCTATTGCAGCGGCGGTTGTCACGCAAATGCGTACAATATGAACGGAGCCATATCTATACCTTATGAAATGGGTTGCGAAATGGAGAAAAAACGGCTGGAGTGCGCCATCGGCATCCGCGCCGCCCTGGCATAAACTTGTATTTGGATTTGTATTTGGTGTCTGACACCAAATACAACTAGTTTTATGTTTTGGAGCGCAGGGTTGCTCTCCAAACTTGCTTGAATAGTTGTAAAAAGTGTCAGACACCAAATGCAAGTTTGGTGCAAATAAAAAACCCGGCGGGGTTTGGCTTCCTCCGGGTTTTGTTGATTATTTCATTTGTTCTTTTCGGTTTATTCTGGCTATTAGGTTTTTAGCTTTTATTGCCGTTATTAAAATACTGGTCTTTTATTTTTTCTTTCTCTGGCGCTGTTTGCTGCCTTTGCTCCTCTGCTGGGGCTGCTTGGCTTTTTTCTTAGCCTTTTGTTTGGCTTGCTCCCTGGCAATCCTTTCATCGATAAAGCTTTGGGGCGCTTTATATCCCAGTTCGGAAATGGTTCTGGGCCGTTTCACCCTTTTAACTCCGGGCCGCGGCGGTTCTTCCACCTTTTCTTCAGCGCTCTTTATTCTGGCCACCTTTGCTTTCCGCTTTGCAGCCTGAGTCTTCTGCTTTTCCGTACGGGCGACGATCTCCTCAACGGACTTGCCTGTACGCTTGGCCTCTTTGTAGGGGTTGACTTTCTGATCCGTTGCTTTTTCAGCGCTTTCCTTCTTCTCCTTGCGCTTCGTATCGAGAATGGTAAATACCACCATCCCTGCAATCATAATGGCCATGAGCACCATGTATCCCTTGTTGTCGGCCTCTGTGTTACGGGTGGAAAAGTGAAGTACAACGGCTTCATCCAAAGTATTTCCCGAGCTGCTTTGCAATCCCTCTTTTACGGTTACCGTATAGGAAGTGTTCTGTATCAACGTCTCGGTGATTTGCAGCCATACTTCATTGGGATATTTTTCTTCGTTATATAAAGGTTCAAACTTGACAGGTTTCCCGTTCTCATCAACAATGGAGAAGAGACCTGCATTGGCTTTTATACTTGCCGGATCGCTTATTTTTTCCGAGAAAACCAGTTTAATGGCCACGTTCTGGGGCGTTAATGCAGAGTTGCCTTCTTCCGGAAAACTGCTGACCAGTGTGAGCCCCGATGCAAAGCTGACGCTGGTTGCCAAAAGCACGATTATTAGGGAAAGGCATAAAATTGTGCCTAATCTCTTCATAATTTACTGTTCCTCCTGATGTGTCCTTTCGGTTGATTTCTTCTGCTGTCGTAGATTTCGGAAAAAATCCTTCATAAGCTGCCGGCATTCCTCTTCCAAAACACTGGTTCGAATTTCCGCATTGTGGTTGAGCCTTTCGTCCTGAAGTATATTCATCAAGGAACCGCAGGCCCCCGCTTTTGGGTCCATAGTCCCTATATACACCGTTTTAATCCGCGCAAGGACAATTGCGCCGGCGCACATGAAACAAGGCTCTGTCGTTACATATAAATTCGAATCAAGAAGCCTCCAGCCTCCCAGGGTTTCCGCAGCTTGTCGAATGGCGATAATCTCTGCATGGGCAGTCGGGTCTTTCCCAGTCTCCGTACGGTTGTGGCCTCTTCCGATAATCTGCCCGTGGCGCTCAATGACCGCACCCACGGGGACTTCACCGATTTCAAAAGCTTTCTCAGCCTCTTTGAGGGCTTCTCTCATAAAAAAATCGGGTGTCATTTTGTCACCTGCAATGCTTTTACAAGCCCGAAACCTGCGAGCCTTGCTTCACTATTATCATTTCGCGTTAGCTAAAATATCCTATCATAAATTTTAATCTATTTCAATGTGTAATTTACCGGGGCTCCCTGCCCCGATCCCGGGAACAAAACGGTCTCAAATTTCATATTAAAAAGGAGCCTTCAGCTATGTCGAGTGTCCCTCCTATTACCCCGATTCCCGCAAATATACTTTTGAGCAGATGAATGCTATCATTGCTTTTCGAACGCTTTGGCTCGAATATACGATGTGGATAAGAGATTTTATCAACAGCATTATTGCCAACCATCCGAGTCAGACAGCAATCACAACGCGATTGTATGCAGGTGTCCCTTTAGATTTTTACGTCAGATGACGATGAAACTGAACAGAGAAAAT
>JAAYNC010000215.1:0-8694 GCA_012521055.1 Eubacteriales Family XIII. Incertae Sedis bacterium | reverse complement strand
ATCATCATGTTTGAACGCGGCGAATATATTTCTTTTGCAAACTGCGGTCTTCCATATTATATCGGAGGAGAAATTACCGACAAGGCGGATTTGACCGTGCAGACGCCCGAGGGCTTTTACGATCGATTCCGGGTGGACATAAGGACTCAGAACGAAGTAATATCCATTGATCCTGTGGCTAAAGTCGTAGACGTTAAGGATTTAAAGACCGGGGAGGTTTACAACGAAAGTTACGACAAGCTTATCCTGGCTCCCGGCGCGGCACCGGTACGCCCTAAATTTGAAGGCGCCGATCTTGACCGGGTGTTTACCCTGAGAAATATTCCGGATACTTACCGGATAAAAGACTTTATAGACGAGCAAAAGCCCCGCAGGGCACTGGTTGTGGGCGGAGGCTATATCGGCATTGAAATGGCGGAAAATCTTAACAGGGCGGGCTTAGAAGTTACGGTGGTGGAGTTTCTCGATCACGTAATTGCCCCCTTGGATTTCGACATGGCCGCTGAAGTTCATAACCATATTCGTCATAAAGGTGTTCGTCTCATGTTGGAGACGGCAGTCACGGGAATTTACGAAGAAGAAGGAGATCTCCGCGTTACTATTAGCAGAAAAAATGCCGGAACTGATGCTAAATCCAATGGCCGAACCGAAAGCAACGGTATCGTTTCCGATAGCAGCGAGGAAATCCGAACGGATATGGTGATCCTCTCCGTAGGCGTGTATCCGGAGAACGCTCTGGCTGTACAGGCAGGCCTTGCTATGAATGCCAGGGGAGCAATCATTGCCAACGAACACCAGCAAACCTCCAATCCGGACATCTACGCCGTGGGCGACGTGACTGAAATCGTCGACTATATTACCAAAGATAAGGGCTATATCCCATTGGCAGGTCCGGCAAACAAGCAGGCCAGGGTTGCCGCCGACCATATTTGCGGTATCCCCAGCGCCTACAAAGGCACCCAGGGTACGGGCATTCTCCGGGTCTTCGACCTGACAGTGGCCACCGTCGGCTTGACTGAAGTCCGAATAAAGCAAATGAATATAGATTATGAAAGATCCTATGTCTGGGCATCTTCCCATGCCTCCTATTATCCAGGCGCAACAAACATGACCATCAAGCTGCTTTACAAAAAAGAAGACGGCAGGATTTTAGGAGCGCAGATCGTTGGATATGACGGTGTAGATAAGCGCATCGACGTGTTGGCTACCGCAATCCGCGCCAACATGACGGTCTACGACCTGACGGAGCTTGAACTGGCTTATGCGCCTCCCTACTCCTCCGCAAAAGACCCGGTGAACATGGCAGGCTATGTGGCAGAAAATACATTAAAGGGCAGAGTAAAGTTCTTTCACTGGGATCAGGTCAACGACCTTCCGAGAGACGGAAGCTTCACTCTCCTTGATATCCGAGCGGAAGAAAATTTCAAAAACGGCAGCATAGAAGGCTTTATCAACATTCCGGAAGAGGCTCTGCGGGATAACCTGCATCGACTGGATCCTTCCAAGCCCGTCTATATCATGTGTCAAATCGGCCTTAAGGGGTACGCTGCCTGCAGGATGCTTTCGCAAAGAGGTTACGACTGCTACAACTTGGCCGGCGGATACCGTCTTTGGAGCAGCATTTACAAGGCATCCTCCTATAAAGACAGCGAGCCGGCGAACCCAACGGGCAATACCACGAGCACATCAAATTCGCCTCTCGACCCGGATGCAGCTTCGGCGGTTGCCTCCGTCCGGCTGAACACCTGCGGCATGCAGTGCCCCGGCCCCATCATGAAGGTTTCGGATACTCTTGCCGGTGCGAAGGAAGGAGATATTATCGAAGTAAAGAGCAGTGATCCCGCATTCGGCGCAGATATAGAAGCCTGGTGCCGGCGAACGGGAAATACCTTTCTCGGCCTTTCTTCCGAAAAGGGGATCATAACCGCTCTTATTAAAAAGGGCTGCGGAGAAGCCTGCATACCTGAGACTGCGGGAACCAACAAAAACATCATCGTTTTTTCCGGAGACCTGGATAAAGCCATAGCCTCGTTTATAATTGCCAACGCCTCTGCGGCAATGGGCAGAAAAGTCTCTATGTTCTTCACCTTCTGGGGACTGAATATCCTAAGAAAGCCGGAAAAAGTATCCGTAAAGAAGGACTTCATCAGCTCCATGTTCGGAAAGATGATGCCCCGCGGCGCCGGAAAACTCCCCTTGTCCAAGATGAATATGGGCGGTTTGGGGCCGAAGATGATCCGCAGTGTGATGAAGAACAAGAACATCGACAGTTTGGAAGATCTGATCAAGGCATCTTTAGAAAACGGCGTAGAATTAGTGGCCTGCTCCATGAGCATGGATGTCATGGGCATTAAAATTGAAGAACTCATCGACGGGGTTAAAATGGGCGGCGCCGCAGCCATGCTGGCTAATGCGGAAGAATCGGATATGTCCCTGTTTATTTAAAAAGCTACCCTCTTACATTGTACGTTATAACCTGCGTTATAACGTACAAAAAGGGAAAATCAAAAGGGACAGTCCCTTTTGATTTTCCGTGTGCACTTTTTAACAAAATGGGTAGACTTTTGTGCAACAAAAACTCCATTTTCCGGACATATGGTCATTCGTGGATGGCGATGGCTTCCATTACGTCTGTATAAGGCAAGCCAAAAGTCTCCGCTGTGGGCCGGAAAGTCAAAAGCCCTTTTACAAAGTCCAATCCGCAAAGCAGGCTCTTGTTTTCCTTAGCCGCCTTTGCCCAGCCTTTGTCAGCAACCTCAACTATATACGGAATGGTGGCGTTTGACAGTGCCACCGACGCGGTATTTGCCACGGCGCTGGGCAGGTTAGGAATGCCGATATGGCGTATGCCGTCCACGATAAACACCGGTTCATCGTGGGTGCTGTATTGGGAAGTTTCGATGGCCCCTCCCGGTTCCGCATCGATATCAACGATGAGAGAATCCGGCTGCATAAATTTAAGCATATCCCGGGTGATTATTTTTAAACCAGGATACCACTTCACCGCATTGAGCACCAGATCCGTATCAGATATGGCTTTAATAACATTTGCATGATTGGAATACAAAGTTTTTATCCCAGGGAGCAGGTACTGCGCATTGTGCAGTTTTTTCACATCCGTATCCAGCACCGTCACATCCGCCCCCATTCCTACAGCCAATCGGGCCGCGCTGAGCCCTACATTTCCCGCACCGAAAATGATTACTTTTACATTATCCGTACCGGGCACGCCGCAGATCAGTTTGCCCTTTCCTCCGTTCGTGGTAAACAGATTGAAAACACCCACGAGCAAACCCATATAACCGGCAATCTCGCTCATGGGAGTGAGGAGAGGGAATTCTCCTTCCTCATCCTTTACGTCCTCATAGGCAAAGGCTACAACCTTATGGTCGAGAAGAGCTTTGGTTTGGGGCAGGCGATTGGCCGAATGAATGTAGGTCATGATGATATGCTTTTCCTCCAGCAGATCAAACTCTTCCGGCAGGATTTCCTTCACCTTGACGATCATTTCCGCCTGCTTCCACACCTCAACGGGCTCCTTTAAGATTCTTGCTCCCGCCGCTTCATATTCCTCATCCGTAAAGCGGCTTGCGGCGCCCGCACCGGTTTCCACCAAAACGGTGTGGTTTCTTAGGGTTAGTTTTTGCACATTTGACGGTGTTATGGAAACCCTATACTCTCCTTCTTTAATCTCTTTCGGTATGCCTATGATCATTGTGTTGCTCCCTTCTTTCATGCTCCAATTCTGCTTCAGAAATCAGCCTGAAGAAAATTCTCTTCAGGCTGATTGAAATTGTAAATCCGTTACAGCACCTTTTTCAGCTCTTCCGGACTGTATCCGTCCAAGCCTACGGATTCCATGGTTCGCGCCTTTTCCTCTTCATAGTTCCGGCCCATTACTACGGAGCTGAGCCTCAGCACAGCCTTCATGTTCGGGACTTCCACTCCGAGTTTGTCAGCGAGATCCGTAAAGAAGACCAGTCCATATCCGGCATCTTCGTTGAAATACCTGTAATCCAATTGAGATTGGGCCATAATCCCCTTAAAGCCGGGGGCCTCCGAATAACCGGTACTGTAGTTGTTTACGGCCTGATACCCCTGTTTAATTCCCAATTCCGGATCGGGGATAACCTCAATTCCAAGGGCTTTTCCTATGGCGATTCTCTCCTTGTCCAAAGCTTCTATGATCCTGCCCACCCCTTCCGTTACGCCTTCCTCGTAAAACAGGAAGTTGCCGTGGGTCCGCTCTATCAGCGCTACATTGCACAGGGATACGGCCGGATGTATGATCGGATTGGCATTTTGCAGGGTAGTCTGCATCACATTTTCCGCAAGCTCTATTGGCGTATATACCTGGCTGACGATATCGTGCACTTTCTGATTGAACTTGCTGGGCAATGCGGCAATAAAGTAACCACCCTTCAGCCTGTTGTAAACCGTAATGTGCGCATCTCCCGTAATCCGGACCGCATAGGGCAGAGTGGAGGTTTCGGCAACTATTACGGAATCATCTTCTACTGCAAGCCCCAGGGTCTTTTTGAACACCAGGCTGCCCGCACAGGAACTCGGACAGACGATAAAAATCTGCCCGGGCTTCACATAGGGTTTGCATGCCTTACCAAAGGGTTCTGTACTATAAGCGGGACCGACTACGAACACCAGCTCCGCATCCGGAATGACCTTTGAAATGTCATGGCCTGCATATACCAGCTTTTGGAACCCCTCCAACTCGCCGTCCGCACTGATTCCGCCTTTTTCACTAATGGCCGCGATGGTTCTGGGAAAGGTCTCAAAATCAAACATGGATACCTCGTGCCCCGCCTTGGCCCATTCGAAGGCTACGGAGAGAGCGCCGTTCCCGGATCCCAATACTGCTACTTTCATAACTAATGCGCCTCTTTTCTATAACTTCTAACTCATCAATTGTTTGTTACAACTCATCAAACTACATCATGGTAAAGCCCAAGATCAGGTATGCCACACTGCTGACTGCCGCTACCGTCAATGCATAAGGCAACTGGGTCTTGGTATGGTCGATATGGTCGGATCCTGCGCCCAGGGAAGACAGAATCGTGGTATCGGACAAGGGCGAGCAGTGGTCGCCGAAAGCGCCTCCGCTCATTACTGCAGCTACTGTTGCATAAACAAGACTCGATGTTTCTCCTCCGGTAAGTGTAAAGGCCAACGGTATACAGATGGGAATCATGATAGCATAGGTTCCCCAAGAAGTTCCTGTAAAGAAAGCTATTACCGCACAAGCCAGGAAAGTGAGGAACAACAATGTGGCGGGAGTAATCCACTGCTCCGTAATGGAAATAATGAAGTCGGCGGTTCCCAGGGTTTTAGAAATCGAGTTGATACAATAAGCAGCTGCCAGAATCATGGTCGCACCCATAACCGAACGGATACCGATCATAACGCACTCCATGATCTCTTTCAGATTGGCCATTCTCTGGACGAGCAGAGTGACGAACTGATAAGCAACGGCCACGACAAATGCTTCCAGTGTCTTTGCGGATCCTAATATCTGCCACGTACCGACGGTAATGACGATGATGAGAAGGGCCGGCATCAGGAAATTGATAAACAGGTTGGATTTAATACCTTCTCTCGGAGTGATCGTCTCAAGCTCTTCCGACAGTAAAGGATTGGATCCTTCCGCATAGACCTGTCCCGTTTCAAGCGCTCTCTTCTCTGCCTTTGCCATGGGACCGAAATCTTTCAAAATTCCTGAAGATATTGCAAATACCATAACCAATGTCAAGATTCCATAGAATTGATAAGGCACGGCCCTGATTACAGCCTCCGTACTGAGGGATACGTCAGTAAAGGCGCCGATGCCGACGAGAAGACCGGCCACATAAACACCCCAAGAGGTGAAGGGAATTATGATGCAGACCGGCGCCGAAGTGCAGTCGCATATGTAGGCCAGCTTTTCTCTGGAAACTCTGACTTTATCCGTTACACTTCGCATGGTGTTGCCTACAAAGAGCGGGCTGAAATAGTCGCTGAAGAAGATGATTACGCCCAGGATCGCCGAAGCCAGCTGAGCTCCCCTCTGCTTGATGTTTTTCTGTCCTACAAATTCAGCGACTCCCTGAATTGCGCCGGATTTCATGAAGAAGGCTACCATGATGCCGATAAAGACCTCGATAGCGGCTACCCAAATGAAATCCGCGTTTCCTAAGGCGCTCTGCAGAATACCGGTAAATCCAAATAACAGATTTTCCCCGCTGATGCCGATACCCACCATGACACCTATAATGATGGAAAATAGTGCGTCTCTCGTGATAAACGCCAGGATCAGCGCTACGAGAGCAGGGGCAAGGGATAAGACTCCATAGTCCATTCTCAGATTCCTCCTTTTGACCTTTTTTCGCATTACCTAAATTATGATTTCTATATCAAAGGGATCCCGAAGGGACGGACCCCTTTTGATAATGAACTTATAATCTTTCGTCCATCAAAAATCCTTTACGATATCATCCGGTGAAGTGTACTCGCGATTTTGCTTAAGCGCCGTCTCTTCCAGAGTGAGCTTGCCGAAATAGAAACTCAAGCCCCTCCGAAGATAGGGATTTTCCTTCAGCGCACGCTTGTAACCTTTGTCGGCGATCTCCATTATATAGGGCAGGGTGGCATTGCCCAGGCTGATTGATGCAGTCTGGGAAAAAGCTGAGGGAATATTGTCCACTGCATAATGCAAAATACCGTCAACATAATATATGGGATCGTCATGGGTAGTAGCACGGCTTGTTTCTATGGCCCCCGCTTCGTCGCAGGACACATCGATAATCATGGCTCCCGGTTTCATGAGCTTCAAATCCTCTCGATTGACCAGGTGATCTTTCCTTGTCTTCGGCCATAGTATGCAGTTGATCAGAACATCCGAGTCCTTAAGGCATGCAAGCAGATTGAAACGCGTAGAATACAGCATCTCTGCATTGTTGGGCAGTTTCATCCTGGCTTCCTCCAGGCGTTCCAAATTTAAGTCCAATAGCCGCACATGACAACCGAAGGCGGCAGCCAGCTCGGCGGCGCCCATTCCCGCATGACCCGCGCCGATAATCGTCACGATGGGTACCTGAATGCCGGTGGTGCGGCTCAGCAGGATGCCCTTTCCCCCGTGAACCTTTTGGCTGAAATGAAGAGCGGCTAAAAAGCCTCCCTTCCCCGCCAACACGCTCATGGGTTTAAGCAGGGGGAATTCGCCTTTTTTATCGATGATATCCTCATAAGCGATTCCTATTATCTTCTTTTCCAGCAGCACGTCGGTCATTTCAATGTGTGCGTTGGAATGCAGATAAGTTACCACTATCAGCCCTTCTCTCATGTACTTGTATTCCGGAGGAAGGATTTCCTTAACTTTGTAAATTAGTTCCGCTTCTGAATAAACCCAATCAGTGCTTCCGATTTCCGCTCCCGCAGCCCGGTATTCTTCATCGTAAAAGCCGCTTCCTTCCCCGGCTCCGGTTTCAACCAATACGCGGTGGCCGTGATTTACCAGGTCGCTGACGTTCCCGGGAGATGCGGCAACTCTGTATTCATTATTTTTAATTTCTTTTGGGATTCCTATAATCATTCCGTTCCTCCCCTTCTTCCTTGTTTGTTATGCGCTTTGTTATACAACTATATTGGCTATATTGACGCTTTTGCGGATAATTTATTAGCGTCCCTTTACGGCGCATAATATCCGCTACTACAAACCAGATATCAGCCCGGCATAATTTATTAATAGCAATAGTTATGCCAAACGTTGACAGCTTGTCCTTATTGTATTCCTTTGAATTATCAACGATTGTTGGAATTTGTAAGAATGGAATTATAGAATAAATGAATAGCATCCGACAGTTTTTCGTCGGATGCTGCTTTATTGCGACAGTTTTCTATCTGCATCCTGGAATTCCCAATGTAAGGGTTTATCGTTGCTGTCTTTGTCCGGGTTCGAATCGATTTTTAACTTATCAATTTTGTATTTCAGGGTCTGCCTGGGAATCCCCAGCAGCATTCCGGCCTTCGTCTTATTGCCGCCAGCCTGTTCAAGGGCCTTTTTAATCAGCTCTCTTTCTGTTTTCTCTAAGGCAGCTTTGAGGTTGAGATCTTCAACATTTATCGGAGGGGGGCTTGCCATAGGATTGAAAATCCGTTCTTTGGGCGCAGGATCATCGCTGCTTTCCTGCATCCGGTCATAGACATAGGCGGGCAAGTCCCGGACGCTTAGAACATCGTACTTCGCCACATTGACCATGGATTCGATAACATGCTTCAGCTCCCTCACATTTCCGTCCCAACGGTAGCGCAGGAAGAAATCCTTAAGCTCATCATCGATACCCCGGATATTTTTACCGTATACCTTGTTGAATTCCTCAATAAAATATGTAATGTAATACTCCACATCTTCCAGTCGTTCCCTGAGGGGAAGCAGGTTGATCATGCTGCTGCTGAATCGATAGAATAAATCATCTCTTAATATCTTATCTTTCATGGCTTTGACAGGGTCCACATTCATAGCTGCAATGATTTTTACGTTTACTCTTTTTTCAATGTGGCTGCCGAGAGGGCGGAAGCTGCCGTCCTGGATGACCCGGAGCAGTTTGCTCTGCACATGGTAGGGCATGGCGGACAGCTCATCGAGAAACAGGATGCCGCCGTCTGCCTGCTCGAAAAGGCCCTTGGTTGTTTCGGCGCCGGTAT
>JAAYNC010000193.1:0-3740 GCA_012521055.1 Eubacteriales Family XIII. Incertae Sedis bacterium | reverse complement strand
GCCTGATCCTTGATTGCCTGGATCAGCTTCTTGTTACCATGACCCAAGTTCATGTTAACCAATTGAGCGGACATGTCATAATATTTTTTGCCGTCCCCATCCCAGAAGTAAATGCCTTCTGTTTTCACGATGTTAATCGGATTGATTTTGCTTTGGGCTGACCAGGAATATAAGTTATATTTCTTGCCCATTTCAACTACGTTTGACATCTTGTTTCCTCCTCATTCTTTAATTATTCAGGAATAACGGATCAGACTAATAATTAGTAGGTCTTTCCGTTAAACAGCTCTTCGTCTGTGGGCTGTGTGGACGGAATCGGGGTGGCGAGGTAGGTGAAGTTCAACAGATCTTTCCAGTTTGCGTTGTGGGAGATGCTGTTGCCGCCCCAGGTACCACAACCCAATGTCATGGACATGGGATAACCGCAGGTCCAAGCTCCGCTGTTTACCAGAGATTGTGCCTGGTTTACAACAACCTTGGTAACCTTGATTCTCTGGGCCATGATATGGGGTTTTTCCATGTCTGATGTGTGGATTCCGCAGCTGTGTCCGAGTCCCATGTAGTTCAGGATGTTTTCCATCTGCTGCAAAGCATCTTCGAAGTCCTTTGCCTTTCTCAGTTCGGCAACGGGGGAGAGTTTCTCGCCGGTGAGCGGGAATTCGTTTCCGTAACCGCCGTTTTCTTCCACCATGATGATCTTTGTATCTTCAGGAACTTCGATTCCGGCCAGCTTGGCAATTTCTACAGCGGGTCTGGCTACGATGTGGCGGTTGAGCACATGATCATTCGGTGTGTTGGGCCACAATGTCTTAACGATTTTTTCTTTTTCCTCAGAACCGTCTTTAATCGTATAACCGCCCTTCTTTGCCATGGCTTCTACAAATGCGTCATAGCAGCTCTCGAAGACGATGATGTTGTTTTCCGTTGAGCAGCTTGTGGCGTTATCGAAGGATTTAGAAGCGATGATGAGATCGGCAACCTTGTCGAGATCTGTGGTGCCATCAACGATGGTAACAACGTTTCCGGTTCCTACGCCGATGGTGGGGGTTCCGGAGCTATATGCGGCACGGACCATGGGTGTTCCGCCGGTTGCAAGAACGAAGTCAACTTGCTTCATCAGTTCAGCGGATGTTTCAATGCTTACGTATTCCGGCTCGATGGGAATAACGAGATCTTCGGGAGCACCGTAGTCCTTCAAAGTTTCACGAATCTTTTGGGCAACAAACATATTGGTCTTTGCTGCTTTCGGATGGGGTGCAAGGATGATGGCGTTTCTGCCCTTGATAGCGGAAATGGATTTGAAAATCGGAGTAGCTTCGCCGTTTGTAACAGGCATGATGGCTCCGATAACGCCCATGGGTCTGGCATAAACCTTTACGCCGGTTTCCTTGTTCTCTTCGACGAGTCCGACGGATATCTTGCCTTTCATGTCGCGATATCCGCCCTTAACTTTCGTGTAGATCTTTGCTACCTTGTGCTCGACGATACCCATACCGGATTCGGCGGCCAGCATTTCTGCAGCCTGCTGTGCCCATTCGGGGCGGGTAGTTCTATAGGCGATGGCTGCACAGAGTTCATCAACTCTTTCCTGTGTGTAGCCGTCTGCAATTGCCTGTGCGGCCTTTGCCCTTGCTACGAGCTCACTAACGTACTTTGCATAATCGATCGACATAGCATCTTCCTCCTTAGAATATTTCTACCTATAGTTAGTGTTGTAGAGGTTTCAGGACAAAGAGAACCCTTGTCCTGAAGGACAACCTACTAACACTAATATTAACGCAAAAACCATACCATAAACAACATAATATTTTATTAAAGTTTATTAAAGCGAAAATGGCGGCCCGTAGCAGGGACAAGCCTTTATTTGCAATGAATCCGGCCTTCGCAAGGTTTCGCTTTCGGCGAAGGCACTAAACGTGCCCTTGATTTCCTGAGAAACTGGTGATACAATTATGAATCGACAGAAGTTTGTTAATTTTTTACTTTGTAAAGTCTCTTGAAAAATGCCTAACTGGTTAGATGATTCGATATTGAATCAAAACGATTCAATAATTAATCAATATATAATGCTCTGAGCCGCCCTGATTCCTCTGTTTGGCGGCAGCGATAACGATCTTTTCTACATTTACTATTATAGTCCTTATAGGACAGAAAGGCAATGGATATGGACAACGAATTGGATGCAAGAAAATATGGATTGGACATAAATGACATGCTGCCCATCTTGAACAGCATCGGTCAGGCTATCTTTATCGATGATGCAGAGGGGTACGCCCTGTGGATTAATAAAGCCTGTGAGGAAATATACCGAATTAATAAAGAAGATGTTATAGGCAAACATTGCACTTATCTGGAACATATGGGGATCTTTGCGCCCTCCGTTGCCCGGCGGGTGTTGGAAGAAAAAAGGGAAGTTACCATCCTACATAAAAACAAGGACGGAAAGCAGCTGTTAAGCACGGGGATGCCTATTTGGAATGAGAAGGGCGAACTCTCAAAAATCGTATCCACCTCCCATGATGTAACAGAACTGATGGAACTGCAGAACAAGTTGGAGAGCATACAGAGCGCCTTACAGGACATGTGGACCGGAGAAGTGCATAAATATGAAGGGATAATCGCCAACAGCCCTTCCATGCTCGGCGTGATCCAGATGGCAGAACGGCTGGCTTCGCTGGATACTACGGTTCTGATTACCGGCGAATCCGGATCAGGAAAGGGTGTTATCGCCAAACTTATCCACGAGATAGGAGATCGAAGGGATCAACCCTTTATTCAGATTAACTGCGGCGCTATCCCTGCAAATCTTCTCGAAACTGAGCTGTTCGGCTATGAGAGAGGCGCCTTTACGGGTTCCCGAAAGGAAGGAAAGAAAGGCCTTTTTGAAGCGGCGAGAAACGGAACGGTGTTCTTGGACGAAATATCCGAGCTTCCTTTAAACCTGCAGGTAAAGATCCTTCAGGTTATCCAGGAAAAAGCCGTTCAAAGGGTCGGAGGTTTGGAAAGCATTCCGGTGGATGTGAGAATCATATCGGCTACCAATCGGAATCTGGAAGAGATGGTCAAAGAGGGCCGTTTCAGGGAGGATCTATTCTACAGACTCAATGTGGTGCCCATCGCAATTCCGGCGCTTCGCGACCGGCCGGAAGACATCGTCCCCATGATTCGAGCCTTTCTGCATAAAAACAACGAGAAATTCAATGAGCATAAGACCATGAACACGGCGGCCATGTCCATTTTGTTGAAATATAGATGGCCCGGAAATGTAAGGGAACTGGAAAACATCATCGAGCGGTTGGTTATCACCACCAAGGGAAGCATCATAGGGCCGGAGAACCTGCCCAGCTACATTTTCGAAAATGCAAGGAGCCCGGGAGAAATCAGCATCTCTCAATGCACAAGCCTGCAGGATACTCTGGATGCCGTGGAGAAACAAATCCTTTCCGACGCCCTGGCCGAATACAAGACAACCCGAGAAATTGCCAGGGCCCTTGGCATCAGCCAGCCAACCGTGGTAAGGAAGTTGGCAAAGCACGGGTTATAGACAACTTATAATAATTTTTTGTTGGGATCCATGGGCATGGCCTTCGGCGAAACAGGAGAAGATCCTATTTTTGCGGACATGCCGGACAACTGGTCCACCGCTGCGCTGAATAAAGCAGTAGAGAACCAACTGCTGAAAGGTTATGAAGAAGGCGGCAAGATGCTGATTAAAGCAGACAATCCGTTGACACGGGCCG
>JAAYNC010000231.1:0-2007 GCA_012521055.1 Eubacteriales Family XIII. Incertae Sedis bacterium | reverse complement strand
TTCGATTCATGAGAATCCATGGTGAGAAGCTTTACGTTCACCTGCAGCGGAGTATTGGCAAGGAGACGTATTAACTGGGTCTCCGTAACTTCCTTTGTGGGCATCAGGTTTACGATGGCGATCTCCAGCGGACGGATGTCCTGTGTTTCAGCCCGAAGATGATGCATGACGAAGACGTTCTCATCTCTCAGTATGTCATAGGCTGGCAATCCTTTTGGTACAATGATTGGCATGTGTCTTCACTCCTCCGTTTCGATTGTGTCTCTCTTTTCCGGCTACCGGGACGGCTCCGTCTCGTTCTCCATGTGTTCTTCTTCGTATTTGGAAAAGAATTCTTTTTTGTATTCCGGAAACCGGTCTTCTTCTATAGCTGTGCGAATATTGCCCATCAGGTTTACAAGAAAATATAGATTGTGATGGGTCAGCAGCATAGAGGAAAGGATTTCCTTGGCCTTGAACAAGTGGCGCAGGTAAGCCCTTGAATAGTTCCTGCAGGTATAACAGTCGCATTCCGGATCCAAGGGCGAAAAATCCCTTTCGTATTTGGCATTTTTAATGGAAACCCTGCCCCGGGAGGTAAGGGCCATGCCGTTTCTTGCAATTCTCGTGGGAAGCACGCAGTCAAACATGTCAACCCCCCGTTCGACACCTTCAAACAGGCAGTCTGGGCTTCCCACACCCATCAAATACCTGGGCTTGTCCTTAGGCAGGAGCTCGACGCAGTTATCCATAACCTCATACATGATTTCTTTCGGTTCCCCTACGGAGAGTCCGCCGATGGCATAGCCGGGAAGGTCCATCTCCACGATCTCCTCAGCGCTTTGTCTTCGCAGATCTTCGTACATTCCTCCTTGCATGATGCCAAAGAGGGATTGCTTTTTTGTATTTTTATGCGCTTCCTTACCGCGGGCAAGCCACCTTGTGGTCCTCTCAAGGGACTGCTTCACATAGTCTCTGTCCGCCGGATAGGGAGCGCATTCGTCAAAAGCCATGATTATGTCGGAACCCAGTGCATTCTGCACCTCGATGGACTTTTCCGGTGTGAACATATGGGTTGAACCGTCTATATGGGAGCGGAAAGTCACGCCCTCTTCGGTAATCTTCCGCAAATGCCCCAGGCTGAACACCTGGAAGCCGCCGCTGTCTGTAAGGATGGCTCCGTTCCAATTCATGAACTTGTGCAGGCCGCCCGCTTCCCGTACGATCTCGTGGCCCGGCCTCAAATACAGGTGATAGGTGTTTGAGAGAATAATCGGCGCTCCTAATTCCCTCACCTCTTCCGGCCGCATGGCCTTCACCGTAGCTGCCGTCCCCACCGGCATGAACACCGGGGTTTCAATGATGCCGTGAGGCGTCTTTAGCTGTCCCCTGCGGGCTCTTGTTTTATTGCATACTTTCTTCAGGTCGTAAGTTACTGCGTTCATTGCTGTCCTTTCTATAAAAGCAGCATGGCATCGCCATAGCTGAAAAATCTATATCTTTCTTTTACCGCCAATTTATATGCTTCCAGGATTTTCTCCCGGTCATAAAAGGCGGAAACAAGCATCAAAAGCGTGGACTTGGGCAGGTGAAAATTGGTAATCTGACTGTCGATAACCCGGAACTTAAAGCCCGGATAAATGAAGATATCCGTATTTCCGTGACCCGCCCTTACGGTGCCGTCTTCTGAGGCGGCGCTTTCGAGGGTCCTGGTTGATGTTGTGCCTACGGAAAATATCTTCCCGCCGGAGGCCTTGGTCTTGTTAATCAAATCAGCCGTCTCTTCATCGATCCAGTATTCCTCAAAATGCATCCTATGCTCTTCGATGTTTTCACATTTTACAGGTCTGAAGGTACCTATCCCCACGTGTAAAGTTACATAAGCCAGATAAACGCCTTTAGCTTTTATTCGATCAAGGAGTTCTCCGGTAAAATGAAGCCCCGCTGTGGGGGCTGCAACGGATCCTTCTATTTTACAGTAAACCGTCTGGTACCTCTCCCTGTCTCTTTCACCGCTTTCTCTCTGAA
>JAAYNC010000080.1:0-4044 GCA_012521055.1 Eubacteriales Family XIII. Incertae Sedis bacterium | reverse complement strand
GGAATCATATGGATACAGGTGAAAAAATGAGATTGAATAAATACATTGCCGCTTCGGGACTTACTTCCCGCAGAAAGGCGGACGAACTGATAAAGGCTGGGAAGGTGAAGGTCAACGGGAGTGTTTTAGACGAACCGGGTTACGTTGTGGAGCCCGGGGATGTGGTGGAGGTAGAGGGCAGCATCATCCAGCCGGTCAAACAACATGTGTACATCATGCTGAACAAGCCTAAAGGCTATATTACCAGCGTATCCGACGAGAAGGGCAGGCCCACGGTTATGGATCTGGTGGCGGAGGTGGATGCGCGCTTGTTTCCCGTCGGAAGGCTGGATTACAACACTTCCGGTCTGCTGATCATGACCAACGACGGTGATCTGGCTTACCGTTTGACCCATCCCAAACATGAGGTGGAGAAAACCTACCGTGCAAGAGTGGCGGGCGTGCTGTCTCCGGAACGAATTGCCAAGCTGAAAAAAGGAGTGGATATCGGCGGGTTCGTTACATCTCCCGCCAAGGTTGCTGTGTTGAAACAGTGGGAGAGGTCCGCCTTAGTGGAGATCAAAATACATGAGGGAAAGAACCGCCAGATCCGGAAGATGTTTGCCGCTGTGGGCAACAAGGTGATGAAGCTTGAGCGCATAGCAATCGGCCGGATTCACATGGGCCATTTGAAAGAAGGGCACTATAGAAAACTGACCCGGCAGGAAGTGGAGTATTTAAAAAGCCTTTGATTTAAGTCTGATTTGACATTACATTTATGGGATGAGACCCTGCTGGCCGAAGAAAGCCATGGTGATGGAGAAACCCATGAAACCGTTGTTTGAAGTGAGCATGGAGAGCTGAACCATGCTGCCAAGCCCATCGTTTTTCACATCGTCAATTGAATCAAATTTTCTGCATAGATACCCTACGGCCATCAGTCCGAAAAGGACGAAAAAGGGTGCAAACATGGTATTCTCCTGAAATATTAAGTTCGATTTTTATAGTGCGACTTCTACACTTTATATCCTTTACTGAACCATGTCAATACAGCCGCCGCTTAACATAAGTTGCATTTGGTGTCTGACACTTTTTACAATTGTTTAATCACGTTTTGGAGCCTAGGGTTGCTCTCCTGCTCGAAGAAGCTACGCGCTGCGTGCCATACTATCTGGACGGCCCGTCCTGCCCGGTTGGCACTTGCTTGTACTCGCCGGAGAGCAACCCTGCGCTCCAAAAGCAACGATGATCTATTTTCGATTAAAGATATCGATGACTCTGTCAAGAAAAAGCATCGACGATTTGACTTCGGGAGGAGATGTCGATGACTCTTTCGGAGAAAAGCAACGAAGATTAGGTTTTGATTAACAATATCGTTGACTCTGCCGGGAAAAAGCATCGAGGATTCAGTTTCGGAACTGGCTATCGTCGCTTCCGACCTGAAAGTTGTAAAAAGTGTCAGACACCGAATACAAGTTTTATAAAAATAAAAACGGGGCAGTTTTCCGTTGCCCCGTTTGTTGACTTTGATCGTGACGACATATTCAGACTATTGGCTTCATTTTCTTCTTGTGTCGGTTGCGCCGACATATTCAAGCTATTGGATTTTTTCTCCTTGTGTCGGTTGCACGACATATTCTGGTTATTGGCTTTATTTTCTCTTTGCGTCTTTTGGCATGACGCAGATTCCTTCCGCCTTGCAGACCAGGATGGGTTCGTCCAATACGTCGGCTGCGGAGGGGGATATGTCATGTCTTGCTGCGATGACTTTGTGCGCTGTGAAACGCATCTTTCTGGAGGTGTTGCCTACTTCGTAGATTTCGCCGTAGGCTTCGATGTAGTCACCGGCGTATACGGGTGCCAGGAACTCGACATCGGTGTATTTCAGGAACAGGCCTTCGTCGCCGTCCATTTTGATAAGTAGTTCGGTTGCTACGTCGCCGAAGAGATGGACCATATGAGCACCGTCCACCAAATTGCCGCCGTAGTGGGCATCTTTGTAAGACATTCTAACTCTGAGCGTAGAAGTGACTTTTTCCATTGTTTTTTCCTCCTCGTTTTGTGTATTGTGGCAGCTGCTTCATGATCGATTCGTTCATGGTTTTGTGTGCTGCGATTGTTGTTACTCGCATGCAGTTAATGTTCCTTGCATTGCGGTTACTGATCCTTTGTCGATCCGTTCCTATCGCTGATCACTGTGATGACAACAGTGATTACAGCAGAATAGTGAAACCGCTGCCTGTTTTGTAGTCCTGCAGCCAGATAATAAACACTGTTTTTTTCTGTCGCAGGAGAACGAAATAATGGTAAGGGATCGATCTTATTATATCCGATTTTCTGATATATCGATCTTAACAGATTAAATTTGCAATTTCTATACCAATGCGTTATGCTTATATCAGCCAGATTTCGAACCGAATTTGCATCACCCCAAAATTATGAGGGTCGATATATGTTCAATAATTTTGGGCGATTCGGGAAAAAGGAAAATCAATAAATATATGATAAGTCAATTGCTTTAGTTAAACCGGAGAGAAATCAATAAATAAATGTTCAATCGCTTTGGTTGAACCGGAAAACAGGAGGTTCAATATATGTTTAACCGTTTTGGATTGAACCGGGTGCTTGAGCCAAAACATGTTCTCTCCACCTCAGCGTGGAGAGTGGACAACAACCGGGAAATCCACCCTAAAGAGCTTCGCGTGTCGATAAAGAGGCTTCATATCGAAAGCACCAGCTTCAAACAGATCTGCATCGAAGCCAACAACGACCCGCAAAAAATAAAAGATAAAATCATGGATATCGTAATCCGAAGAGGGAAGCTTCATAATCCTGTGACGGATACGGGGGGCGTAGTCTACGGCATCGTGGAGGAGATCGGAAGCGAGTATCACAACAAAAAGGGCCTCAAGCCGGGAGACGAGGTTATCTGCAATGCTTCGCTGGCAGCAATCCCTCTTTACATAAGCCGCATCACGAAAATCGACATGGCCTATTCCCAGATAGAAGCGGAAGGCTATGCGATCCTGTTCGATGAATTCCCGGTGGTGAAGCCGCCGAAGGACGTGCCCATCGATTTGTTGCTCTTCGCTTACGACGAATCCGGCACTCTCTACGCGGTGAGCCGGGAAGCCAAAGGGAAGAGGAACTTTCTCGTAGTAGGAAACAACCTGCTCACCAATCTGCTCTTTGGATGTGCCATCCGGAGCGCTGCGGGGCCCGATGCCCAGGTGGTCTGCCTTTTGGATAAAAAATCCGATATCATATTTAAAGGAGACAGCCTGGACGAGCTGCTTAACGAAGTCTTTACGAAAATTCATTACGTGAACATCCTGCGTCCGGTGGAATGCCTGCAGCGCCTGAATGCGGAAGGGCATTACGACATGAGCGTCAACTGCGCCAACATCCCCGGGGCTGAGACGGTGAACATTTTAGCCACCCGCTACGGCGGAACTGTCTTTTTCGCCAACCTCATCAACAATTATAATATAGCCGTGTACATCACCGAATCCATTTCCAGGCAGCTGACAATCCGCTGTGCGGAAGGTTACCTGGAAGAATACGACGAATTCGACATAGACCTTGTGAGAAGGCTGGCTTCCTACCTGCGGACTGCCACAGTGGTGACGCCGGATGTGGAGGACAATGTGGACTATCCTTTGGGACGCTCCGGCAGCGGGCTTGCAATGCCTCACTATCGTAAGAGCCTGGTGGAAGACTTCATCTGCGAAAGCAGGGCAATGGCCAACGTGTTGGATGAAATCCTGAGCGTAGCGAAATACGACTGCAACGTGCTCATCACCGGAGAAACGGGAACGGGCAAAGAAAAGATAGCAACCCTGATCCAAAAGAACAGCGCCCGGAAGATGCAGCCTTTTGTAAAGATCAACTGTGCTTCCATTTCCAAAAACTTAATCGAATCGGAGCTGTTCGGCTACGAAAAAGGATCTTTTACCGGAGCCAATCCTTCGGGGAAAAAGGGATATTTCGAGCTTGCGGACAACGGCACCATCTTCCTTGACGAGGTGGGGGAATTGCCCATGGATGTGCAGGCCAAACTGCTGC
>JAAYNC010000230.1:0-1781 GCA_012521055.1 Eubacteriales Family XIII. Incertae Sedis bacterium | reverse complement strand
TTGAACCATTTGATTTTACTTTGCCTTACCTTGGTTTCGTGTGCCCCTAAGAAGCACTCCTCTGACGTTTTTCGACTTTAGTGGGAATTATGTCGAATACTACTTTTTTATATACTATACTTTTTTTGCGAGATTTATTCCGAGGTGGAAATCTAAGTACAAAGGCAAATTTTATAGATTAATGCTTAAATTTTTGGAGGTCTGTCGAATTTCTGTCATAATAGAGGTAGAGGGTTAGATTAAGTTAAAATGATTAACTATTGAAAGAGGTGAGGGAAATAGCCAGTATAAGAAAACGTGGTAAAGATTCCTATCAAATTACTGTATCTGTTGGAGTAGACGAACTTGGAAATAGGAAAAGATTTTGCAAAACAGTGAGGCGGGATCCGGGATTAACCGATAAGGAATGGGAAAAAGAATTAAGTTATATGGCAGCCTCGTTCGAAAAAAGCGTCCGGGATGGTATGTACTATGACAGCAGCAAAATGACTTTGAATCAATTTGTGGAGATATGGAGAAAAGATTACGCGGGGAAATATCTGGCTCCCAAAACGTTGCTCCGATATGAAGGGTTATTAGCTAGGATACTCCCTGCTTTGGGCCACTTGAAATTATGTGACATCAGGCCCATTCACCTCCATCGGTTTTACAATAATTTAAGGGAGTTGGGGATAAAGAATGATGCGAGGTACTACCCTACAGAGGCGTTCATACACTACATTTCCCAAATGAAAGCGAAGGATTTTGCAGACCAGGCAAAAATCAATATCAAGACCGCAAGGACAATAATGAAAGGCGCTCCGACCAACAAAGCCGTTGAAATATGTAAAGCAATGGAATTGGATATTTCAAATAGCTTCATACAAAAAAACCAAAGCGCTTTGGGAGACAGGACAATTCTCCATCATCACAGGTTGATAAATTCAATTTTGGAAAAGGCCGTGAAATGGCAGATCCTGCCTGACAATCCAGCCAGGAAAGTAGAAGCCCCAAAAGTTAAAGAGAAAAAGGATACCCCTCATTTTACTGAGGAAGATCTGCCAAGATTGTTTTCTTTGCTTGATAGAGAGTCAATCAAACACCAAGCTTGGATATATGTTGCTATATTCTGCGGCTGCCGTTTGGGGGAACTTGGGGGGTTGGAGTGGAAAGATGTCGATTTCGAGAACAACACGATCACAATAAGGGAGGCATTACAGAGTTTGCCGGGGTATGGCACATTTATAAAAGACACAAAAAACGAAACCAGTGCACGCATAGTGGCGATGCCTCAAATAGCTATGGATGTATTGCAGGAATATAAGGAGTGGCAGGACAAACAAAAGGAAATTATGGGGGATTTATGGACTGAAACGGGGATGGTATTTACCCAGAACAACGGGAAGCTTATGTATGAATACACTCCGAGTCAATGGTTTACTAAATTCCGCAGGAAGCACGGGATCCCCGATGTTCCTTTTCACGGCCTACGCCATACGAATGCTTCTCTGCTGATAGGTGAAGGTATTGATGTTCGTACTGTATCTGGCAGATTAGGGCATGCCCGTCCCACGACAACGATGGATATCTATGCACATTTCTTGAAGAAACCGGATAGAGTTGCTGCTTCAAAACTCGATGACAAATTCAGGGAGTTGCGGGATAATTGTTTAACCGAAACTCGTAAAGTGTTAAAAATAGGTAATTCAAGATAAGTTAAGCAGTGTCTGGCGTCAAAACTGGCGTCAGACAAAAAAGGATATTAAAAAGAGAAAACAAAGAAAATCCTGCAAGTATTGAAT
>JAAYNC010000038.1:0-2950 GCA_012521055.1 Eubacteriales Family XIII. Incertae Sedis bacterium | reverse complement strand
CGGCCTAAGTACGGTTCTTTTAAGACCTGATCCCTGATTACCGTAAGGGTGCCTTTGCCCACTAAACCGCCCACATCCAGCTTGCCGTCTTCCCTAAGGGGAAGGTGGGCGTCGGGATTAGAGATATAGCCTTTTACTGTCCCGGCGCCTGTGGCCGTTGTGAGAATTTCTCCCGCAGGCCCGTCTCCTTTGAACTGCACCGTAAGCTTGTCCTTGGGGTTTTTCAGCATAAGCCCCATAAGTCCCGCACCCGTCAATACCCTTCCGAGGGCCGCCGTAGCTGTGGGAGCGGTGTTGTGTGTTTTTCTTGCTTCTTCGACCATTCCGGTGGTTATTGCGAAATATATCCGAAAGGATCGGCTTTTGTCAATTCCGATAATTGCTTTGTTCATATACTATAATACCCACTCTTTTACAATTTTCCTCAATTTTTCGATTGCATCTTTTAAATTCTGCGAGTCCGTGCCTTTGACCGAAATGTAGATCTTCAGCTTCGGCTCCGTACCGGAAGGCCGCAGGATGATGCTGCTTCCGTCCTCAAGTATGTATTCCAACACATCCACGGATGGCAGTCCCGTTGGCCGGTATCCGGCGGCCATGTCGCAACCGCCTCCCAGAATCCAACGTCTATAGACACTGTAGTCTGCATATTCCGTTATCCGCAAGCCCGCCAGTTCCTCCGGAGGCGCCTGCCTGAGCTTGGATAGGATGGATTTCATCTTATTGATGCCCGACACACCTTCGAACTTGAAGTCTATAACATCGCTTCGGTACCATCCATAATTATTGTAAAGCTCTTCCATCCTGTCCACAAGGGTCTTCCCCTGCTTTTTATAGTAAGCCGCTGCTTCACAGACAAGCATTGCTGCGTTTACCCCATCCTTGTCCCTGACGTAGGGGCCTGCCAAATACCCGAGACTCTCTTCAAAGGCGAAGATGAACCGGTCCGCCTGTCCCTTCTTTTCCAGCATCCCGATCTTCTCGCCTATATACTTGAATCCCGTGGGCAGGGTCATCATCTCAACGCCGTATGCAGAGGCAACAGCTTCCGCCATCTTGGTGGAAACAATCGTCTTCATTGCTACAGGCTTTTCCGGCAGCCTCCTGTTTGAGCAGAGGAAATCCAACAACAGCACGCCTACTTCGTTGCCGGTGAGCCTGGTATAAACCGGCCCTCCCTTTTCTTTATCCAACTGGCGCACGGCGATTCCCAACCTGTCGCAGTCCGGATCCGTGGCCAGCAGCAGGTCAGGAGTTTCTAACTCCCTGCAAAGGGCAAGTCCCCTAAGCAGCGCTTCCTCCTTCTCCGGATTGGGGTAGGGACAGGTAGGGAAGTTTCCGTCAGGATTCTCCTGTTCCGGCACCACGTGAACCTTTTCCACGCCGATCTCCTCCAGGATTCTTCGGACCGGTTTGTTGCCCGTTCCGTTCAATGGCGTGAAAACCACTTCCAGGTCTCCGCAGTCCACACCCACTCGCGTGGCCTTTACCGCTTCTATATAGGCATCCACCGTTTCCTGGGGAATGATGTTGATAAGCTCATGGTGCTTGCTTTCAAAGAACGTGCTTTCAAGGAAACTGTCCGTTTCCATATCTGCGGTTTTTATACCGTCGAAGTAATCCACTTTTTCAATGCAGGCCAGGATTTGGTCGGCGGCTTCACTGGTCACCTGGCAGCCTTCTTCGTTATAGACCTTATAGCCGTTGTAGTTTGCCGGATTGTGGCTGGCGGTGATCATGATTCCGCCGGAACAGCCGTAATAGCGTACGGCAAAAGACAGAGCCGGTGTGGGCATGATCTCCGGATATATGTAAACTTCAATGCCATTGCCGGCCAAAACACTGCTTGCTTCCAGCGCAAACCGGACGGATCGGGTGCGGCTGTCGTAGGCAATGGCCACGGAAGGCCTTTTGCCCGTTCCGTCGTAACGGCGGTTAAGGTAGTCGGCAAAACCCTGGGTTACCCGCCGTACAGTAAAAATGTTCATGCGGTTTGTTCCGGCTCCCAGAATGCCGCGAATACCCCCGGTACCAAAATCCAAATCCTTGTAAAAGCGATCCAGAATCTCTTCTTTCGTTTCTTTATCGCCGGAATCCTTTACCAGGCGTTCTTCCAGCGCTGCCAAATCTCTGCGTAATTTTGGCTCCATGTTCGGATATGAGAGCCATTTTTCCATCTTGTTCAGGGCGTTGGCAAAATCCATAGCTTGTTCCATGCTGTCGTTTCCCTTCCTTGTTTGAATCTCTGCTCTTGGTTCACTAGTACCTAATTTTATCACATTTCACTCGGGGTGAAAATAACCTTAAATATCCAAAATTTTGCTATAAAATATGCCCCGTTTTTGTACTTTTTCTCTCGGGATTAAATGAATTGAGAAGCCCGCGAACAGCTTGTTTCAACTATCGCGGGCCCCTGATTTGCACCTGATTTGCAATTGTAATTTCAATATCGATGGCATTACTGATCCAACAGTTCTAATACTTTGAATTTCAATTTGAGGGTTTTTGGCTTGTCCGATTCCGCCAGCAGCTCTTTGTATTTCTCATTCATGAACACTTCTTTATACAATTCTTCCAGTTCTGCCTGATCTTCCGGTGTTTGGCCGATGAGACAAAGCGGAGGGAAAAGCACACACCACCAGTTTTCACCCCTGCCTTCGCCGATTGTGACCGTCAAAGCATTGTAATTGCCTGCAGGGAAGGTGATATTTCCGTATGTTTTCTGAGGAATCCACGCCACGGCCAATTCCGCCTTCACCGGATAACAGCAGCCTTCCCTGGAAAGAATTTTTCTGGCTTCGTACTCCAGTTCCGTCAGGTTTTTCTCTATAAATTCTTTCGTGCGGTCAATATTCAAAATAACCTTGCTCCCGTTGGAATCGGCCATAGCAACGGCTTCCGCCGTCAATCCTTCATTGATGCGGCGAAGAAGCCCTTCTCTCACCATGTG
>JAAYNC010000177.1:0-3208 GCA_012521055.1 Eubacteriales Family XIII. Incertae Sedis bacterium | reverse complement strand
GTTCTTGATTTTTGAAAGCATGGCAACATACCGAAGATAGCTCTCATTAAAATTTTCTTCGGGTACTTCGGCGCAAATGTCATCGGCGGATAACTTGTAAACCGTTCCGGTGGAAGCATTAAATACTTTGTATGATACAAAGCCCCATACTTCGCTAATCTCCAATATCTGCACACGCTCATTTTTAGTTTTATCAAAAACGTAATCTCCTATGATCATTCGATTTTCTCCTGTTTAAAACTTAATATATGAAAAGTAGACGCTTTAGCTTATATGCGGTACTTTTGCTTCCTCAAATCAAACGCTTTTTTACCACCTTCAAGAATATCACAAATATGTTGTTGGACGCCTTGACTATTCAGAATGCCGGATTCAGGACTTCCGTCTGCTCCCATTACAGGCTTATCATCTTCAATAGAACCCGACCTGTATTCAAACCGATATTCTTTATTAGGAGAGTTTTTTCCATTTTGATTAGCAATGATAACTTCTTCCGCATCGCTCCCCAAAACAATGTTCGCATTGTGGGTGACTACAATAATCTGTCTATCCTTTTTCTTGCTCTTTATAAATGGAATAAGGTCATCAAAAATTGAGCGGTTATCAAGATCATCTTCCGGCTGATCAATTAGTATAGGGCATTTACTATTTGCTAAGCTAATGAGTAATTTAAGCAAAACCAGTGCTTTCTTTCCTGGCGACATAACATCAATAGTATCACCATCCATTTTGACGCTATATGTCGTATTATACCAATCCGCTAAAATAATCCGTAGAGCAGATTCTACTGTATTGTTTTTTACTAATGGCAACTCACCGCTGAGAATTTTCGTGACAATCGAATAAACATTTTGTTTGGAATAATCTTCTGCACTAAAATCATCAAGATTTATTATTTTCTTTAGTGTACGATTATCTATAATATGCTTGAGTTTTTCAAGAAAAGCTTCTTTTCTAAAAGGATACCCAACCGAGAAAACCAGATCATCTGTTGATAAATCAGTGTTTCCATTAACAGCATCCGCATATTTCTTATGCTGTTTAGCATAAAAAGCCATTGAGTCAACAACCTGCTCTAATAATACGTTTGCCCTTTTACTTATTTCTTTGAACTGGTTATCCATCTCAATTAACTTACCAAGCTTTTCTGATTCTAATTTAATTTTGTCAGTTAGTTCAATAATAGCCTTATTCCCTTGCACTCTATCATGCAAGGATTCTTGTGTCTGGATATATCCACTAAGTTCCTTTTCTTTCTGCAATTTGATTACATTAATATTCTCGATTATTGTTTTCTTAGCTGATAACCATACTTCATTCGCTGCCTCGATAGCTTTGCTGATGACTTGATTAATCTCAGTCATAGTATTTTTTGAAAATGGATAGTCGATATCTTTCGCTACTACAAGAGAAGAGATAGCATTAATATTATCAATTTCATTAGTTAAATCGGTAATTTGGCGGGTTAGCTGGCTGACTTTTGAAACAGCCTCGTCATACGATTTTATATCATTCTCAGAAAGAGACAATGCTTTGGACAGTTGCTCTTTTTGAGCTCGCAGCTTATTGATCTCTGCCTCTATACCAGGCTTATTCCCCAATTCTTTCCTTTTTGAATCTATCTCACCAAGCTCTCTATGTTTTTCGAGTAAATCATAGATCGCCTTATCTAACTCAGGTTTATATGCTTTTATTGCTTCCTTAGTTTCTTCATACACCTTTTTAACAACTTGGTTATTTAGGACAATATTTTCAATAATGGAATCTATTTCAGTTTTTTCCTCTTTTTCGTCAGTAAGTCTATTCAAGTATGTTTGAGGAATATAAACGATTTTATGTATAGTGTCATTACTTGCATCTGAACTTATTGAGCCATCCGCCCAGTAGACTTTTAGCTTATCAACTACCTTAGTATTGGTATTAGTAATGGATATTTTTTCTTCAACCTGCTTTTTGTCAATGGCCAAGGCAAGATTATGCAACAGAATAGACTTTCCCGTCGACTTCCCGCCAATAATGCAAGTTAACTTATCGTTAAAAACAACTGGTTGTGTTTGAAAGTCCGTATCCTTAAACTCAATACGATCAATTACATAGTAATCTGGTTTTTGTTCTGGTATAAGTTCAGAAATTCTCACTCTCTGCTCTGGTTCATATAATACTTGTTTTAAACCATTAAATGTAGGATCTGCTTTTATCCAGCAGTATCGCTTTTGATCTGGCTCAAAGATCTTTGAATTCTCGTGTGCATCGCAGCCATGTATACAAGGCATTAAAGAACCGCATTTTTGAATAACCTTATCAGGAGAATCAGCTCTTTTTCCAAGAAAATAGTCAATATCATTTTGGTTAGCAGAAAATATCGCATCCGCGAACTGATAGATTGCTTGTCGAGTCGCATCAAAATCTGACACACGAGATGATGAGTCGAAATAGCAAGAATGATTTGCTGCACCCGTTACGCCGTCATTGCTACCATTCGACACGACAATTATTACTTTTTCGCGGAGATCTGCGTCTTTGTCAAAAATAGATTTAATTGAGTCAAATGATGGAATGAACTGACCGACACCTATTTTATAAGCATCATCTTCATCAACCACTGATGAAGAAACGGCTCTGCCAAGCTGAATTAACTGACTCTTTGTTGCTGTATACGTCCTGCCGCCATACGTTATTGACATTTGTGAAAAAAAACGGTCATCAAGGTCATTTACTATTGCAGGGTCAAAAAGAAAATGAATATTAATGCCACTTTGTTTTGACAGAGGATACATTCGCATTTCAACATTTGGCAATACTAGTTTTACTGTGGCGGGAAGACGATTATCAATTAACACTTTCTTGTAGTTCTCGACCGAAAGATAGTCTGTAATACCAAGAGCAACGACATTTCTAGCAATATCAGTTCCATCCCCAATATATGTAGTTATGTCCGTATAAAAAGTGTTCCATTTTTCCTCTATGGAACTACCAGTATATTTATCGTTTTTTATTGTTCCTGGCGTATGTACATGTAAGTCCCAACGCCTCCATTCGGAACCCCTCTGGTATTCAGACATTGTTTACACCCTCCCCAAGCTAATGTCATAATACATAAGCAGCTTGTCATCTTCCTGGATAACACTTTCCGGCAAGCGCTCTGCTGTTTCGACAATCAGCTTATAATTCTTATCGGCCCAGAGTTTTGCAAAGCCCACCCTGATAG
>JAAYNC010000148.1:0-1995 GCA_012521055.1 Eubacteriales Family XIII. Incertae Sedis bacterium | reverse complement strand
GTTGAAAAGGTAACACCCGCTCCGGTAGATAAGGATGTGGAAATTTATGCTTTTGACTTCCGCCTTTCCTCCGGGCAGCCCGACGGTGCCATTGAAATCATTATTCCTTATAGTGATAAAGGACTGAAGGAAGAGGAAGAGCTACTTTCGGTCTGTGGCAAGTATTTAAACCAAGAGACGAATGAGTGGGAGGATGTTTTCTACACGGTGGACACAGAAGCCAATAAGGTACATATTATAACAAATCACCTTTCCACCTACGGCGTATTCAAGATTACCAATCCCGGCAAACGCAGCGAATACATCTCTGAAGTCAACGTCTATGCCGCATACATGACTGATTCTCGGGCAAGGGCAATATTACAGGCCTTTGCCGAGCAAAGCGATTCATGGCAGGAGAATGTTGCCGCCGCTTTTTTGGAAACCACCGATACCCTCAGATATTTTGCTGCCGCTAACGCACATACCTTTTTTTCACTGGGAGAAGCGTATGATGCTTGGGTAACCAAACCCTTTCAAAAATTCATGTCGGGCCTTGGTGTCAGCACCGCCTGCGCCCAACTGGCCTGCAATGCTTACAACAACGGTTTTCGATCTGCCGAAACAACTTTCACCGCCGTAAAATCCAGTCTGGACATTGCGATTAATTTTGCAACACCTTCTATCAAGCTGGCATATTTAAGTGTCGGGATGATTGATCTTGCTTTATCCGATGTTCAAACTTTTGCGGTAGCCAATAAATACAAAAGCACGAAAAACATGTATGACGCTTACTATAAACGCAAAGAAAATAGCCGGGCTCTGAACGATTGGCGAACGCTTTTTGAATCATATTATAAAAAGAACAAGGATAATCCGCAGCTGGTACTGGACATGATGAGAGCGGAAATCGACCGTTATGTAAATGAATATTGGACTGTTGCGGGGACAGATTGGGAATCCTGGATTGATGCCTATGAAAAAAACGGGAAATTGTCAAAATACCCGTGGCCCGTGAAAAAAGACAGAGAAAATATTTCGGCGATTCATAAATCACAGCTTTATGAATATTTAAACTCAGTATTCCGCACAATGTGCCGAAATATGTATTTGGACAGCTTAATTGAACGAGAAAAGGAATACAAAAAATTAGCTGATTTTTATAATACGAAGTTTTCAGTTGTGATTCAGGAAGATAAGGACAAAGGTGAGAAATCCACCTGGGCGGGCTGTTACGCGCGTTTAGCACCCCTTTCCTCTACGGCCGATCCATCATCGTGGACGGGCAAATTAAACAGCGACGGCGGCGGCACAATAACCTTCACCCTGCTGGCGCACCTTAAAGCAGGTTTTCCGATGACACTGGAGCTGTATCGTACAGCTGCCGACATAAAAAGCGGCAAAAAGCTGAAATCTGTAACCTTAAAGTCTTTCTCCGAAAACACTCAGACAGTAGTATTGGAACTTCGGAAAGTTAACCAAACCGAAGAAACTGAACCAGCCTCAAGTGAAGACACCGATAGCAGCACCCCGACAAGCGTTCCTCCCGTTACAAAGGAACCGGTTAAGGAGGCAAATCCATGGTACGATGCCACCATAGTATCATTAGATAACACCAATCCAAAGGCTTTTGCCGGCTGGTATGCTGTACTCGAATATCCGAAGGATATGCATGTTGAACTGGAAGATATGCTTGCGATGTTCGATAACACAGGCAAATGCATACTCCGCTTTCAAAAATCTGATTATGAGGCGTTGGAATCACCGTCAAAAATCTGGCTTTATCAATATAAAGAGGACTTGCTGAGCAAAAAGAAGCCAGATGTGATAGCCAGCTTTTCCCTCTCAGGGTCCTATTCGGGTGAATATTCCGGCGAACCGTTATATACTATCCTTGTTAAAGCTAAGCCAAAAGGAAATAAGGACGATATACTTAACAGCATTTCCGGGGATTATTCCTCTTATATGATCCGGGCTGAATTGTTTATTCCGGGAGAAGGCATGATGCAAATAGAT
>JAAYNC010000159.1:0-3670 GCA_012521055.1 Eubacteriales Family XIII. Incertae Sedis bacterium | reverse complement strand
TACAAGGGCGACGCTATCCTGCAGAAAAGATTCACGGTGGACTTTCTAACCAAGAAGATGAAGGTCAACGAGGGCGAGGTTCCCCAATACTATGTAGAAAACAGCCACCCCGCCATCATACCGCCGGGGACATTTGAACTGGTGCAGGAAGAATTCCGAAGACGAGAAGCCGGAGGACACTACACCAGCGGCATAAGCTGTTTTGCCAGCCGAATCGTATGCGGCGATTGCGGCAGTTTCTACGGCAGGAAGGTATGGCACTCCGGCAGCAAATACGAAAATATAATCTGGCGGTGCAATAAAAAGTTCAGCAAGAAAGAATTCTGCACCACTCCGCATTTGAAAGAGGAGCAGATTAAAAAAGCGTTTGTTGATGCTTTCAACAGCCTGATAGAAAACAAAGCCGAGATTTTGGAAAACTACGATGACATCATAGCCCAGATAACCGACTGCAAGAGTCAGGAAAAAGAAATCGCCAGGATCGATGAAGATTGTGCCGCCATTGAGGCATCAATAAAAAGGCTCATTGCCGAAAACGCCCGCTTAAGCCTGGAGCAAGGAGAGTACAACCGCAGGTACAGCGGGTATGTGGCCAGGTATAACGAACTGCAAGCCAGGCGGCAGGAATTAAACAATGACATAACCATGCGCCAGGCGCGGCGCAGCCAGATGAAAGCCTTTATTAAGGAACTATCCAAACAGGATAAGCTGTTGACGGAATTTGACGAGAGCCTGTGGGCGGCCACTCTTAACGCCATGGTGGTGAAATCAGATAAGGAAGCTGTCTTTCAGTTTAAAGACGGAACCGAACTGCCCTGGAGACTGGAATCGAAATGAGAAACATCATCGAAATCACCCGCCGGCAACCTCCCCTCCTTATTCCCGCCAGGCTCAAGGTCTGCGCTTATGTCAGGGTATCGACCGACCACCGGGAGCAGATGAATTCACTTGAAAACCAAACCCAATATTACGAACGCTTGATATCATCCAACCCAGACTACGAATACCGCGGCATATTCTCCGATGCCGGCATATCCGGGGCCAAAGAAAACCGCCCCGGATTTATAGCCATGATGGAGAAGGCTAGAAGCGGTGAAGTAGATCTTATCATAACCAAATCCATCTCCCGTTTTGCCAGGAATACCTTACTGCTGCTCAAATATGTGCGGGAGTTAAGAGACATCGGAGTGGGGGTCATATTCGAAGAAGAAATGGTCAATACCTTGAAGTCTGAAGGAGAGCTCCTCCTTACGGTCCTGGCCGCGGTCGCCGAAGAAGAGCGGAAGTCAGTGCGCGGCAATGTGCGGTGGGCGATGGAGAATAAGTGCAAGCGCGGCGAGGTCATGGTGGATGCCAACCGTCTGTTGGGCTATGACAAAGACGCCCAAGGCAATTTGGTAATAAATGAAGGACAGGCAGCAATTGTACGCCAGATTTACCGGCTGTACCTCAAGGGGATCTCCGGGTATAAAATTGCGCGGATACTTAATGACCAGAACATCCCCACCTATACCAAAAAGCCCTGGAGCTCACAGCGAATATTAAGAATCATATCTAACGAAAAGTATACCGGGGATTGTATGATGCAGAAGTCCTTTGTAAATGACAACGGCCGACAGATCATAAACCGGGGACAGAGAGCCAAGTACCTCATAGAAAACAACCATCCCGCCATTATAGACCGTAAGGACTGGGAAGCAGCCCAGCAAATCAGGGAGAGCAGGCGCAAGAAGGCCTATCCCTTGAGAAGCATGCTGCGCTGCCCCTTTTGCGGCGCTTCCTTAACCAGAGTAGTTCATCAGCACCGGTGGGTAAGCTGGATCTGCGCCACTTATCTGCGTAAAGGAAAGGCCAAGTGCCCGGGAATGCGGATAGCGGACGGGGTTTTGCAGGAAATAGTAAAAGATACACCGATAACTGAACCAATGGTAGTGGAGGGGGTTATATATGGCAAGGGTCGAAAAAAGAGGTCCAAAGAGGATTTCCATCTTGTACCCGCTGCCCAGTACGGCGGGTTTAAGCGCAACCGGGAATGACGAGGCTAAGAAAAGGGTAGCCGCCTACTGCCGGGTATCGTCAGGCAGCGAGGAGCAGCTGGGCAGCTTAAATGCCCAGACCAGTTATTACGAAAAATATATCAAAGAAAGAAACGATTACATATTTGCCGGTATTTATGCCGATGAAGGCATCTCTGGTACTGACCTAAAAAAACGGGAAGCGTTTAACCGACTGATGCAAGACGCCAGAGACGGTCATTTAGATATGATTATCACCAAGAGCCTGTCCCGCTTCGGCAGAAATACTCTGGACTGTCTGAAAAGCTTGAGGGAACTGAAAGCATTAAATGTAGATGTGTTCTTTGAGAAGGAGAACATACACAGTTTGACCAGCCAGGGAGAGCTGTTGATAACCCTGCTTTCGGCAGTGGCTCAAACTGAGAGCTTAGCTTTATCCGAGAATGTTAAATGGGGTATACGCCGCAAGTATGAGCGGGGCCATGTCCAAAGCATTCCCAGCGGCAAATTCCTGGGCTATGACAAGGATGAAGATGGCAACCTGGTAATTAATGAAGCTCAGGCAGCGATAGTAAGAAGGATTTATCAGGAGTTTTTAGACGGATACGGTACTTTCCAAATCGCCAGGAGGTTAACCGCTGAAAACATACCCATGGCCCATGGAGGCAAGGAATGGTGTGCAAGTCACATCTTAAAGGTTCTAACCAACGAAAAGATGAAGGGCGATACCAAATGCCAGAAAACCTATAACGCCGATTATCTCACCAAGCGAAGGGTTAAGAACAAAGGGGAGCTGCCACAATATTATTATGAAGATACCCACCCTGGCATTATCGACAAGGAAACCTGGGAGCTGGTGCAGCTGGAACTGGAAAGGCAGAAGCGATACTGCCAGGATCATCATATATCCACATACCATAGGAGTAATGAGAAACACCCGCTGTCAGCAAAGATAATCTGCTCGACCTGCGGGTGTACTTATATGCTCTTGGAATCAAAGAAAATTGGTGAGGAGGGACAGAAGTACTGGCGCTGCAGCAGCTTTAGGGGGAAGCGGGGAGCGGAGATTGAAGGGTGCACGTTTACCCCTTCGCCGCGTTATACCAAGCCGGTGACCGACAGACACTCCCGTTACAGAGCTAAGCACCGCAAGCTGCCGCAGGAACGGCAGATGCTATGCACCGATATCCGGATTCCAGCTGGTGAACCGGAGCGGGCTTTCATTAAAGCTTGGAACCGGCTGGTTGATAATAAAGAAATCTATTTGCCGGAGTGGCAGCGGGCTATCAACGGCAGCGATGTGCTGAAAGCTTATCGGGCTGGGGAAATGATACGTCTTATTGAGGAAACCGGGCATATTGAAATGATGGCTTATGAATTGATGCTTAAGACACTGGATTATTTAGAGATTGGAGCAGACTACGAAGTGAAGGTCATCTTTTTGGATGGCACAAAGGTATAGGGATTAGGCGTATAGTATCAAAAAGCAGTAATAACATTCCTTACTATACTGCTAAGGCAGGACGCTGTTTTGACAGAGTTTGACGAGAGCTTATGGATGACAGTTATTGATAGAGTCATAATCAAGGGTGCTGATGACATCCAGTTTATTTTTAGAGATGGGACGATGATTACAGTTTAATATTTCTAGATAG
>JAAYNC010000173.1:0-12891 GCA_012521055.1 Eubacteriales Family XIII. Incertae Sedis bacterium | reverse complement strand
GTATTGAGAAAGCAGTTGCCAATGCTAAGCACATGGGTGCATCCGCAGACGACAAGTTGGGCATCGGTCTCGTGACCACCATCGACAAGTCCAAGGATGCTGCTGACGATGCAGATGGCGTAGCCCAGGCATATTCCACATATGCAGTGGTGACCTTTGATGACGAAGGCGTTATCACAAGCTGCATCATCGATGCTTCCCAGATCAACATCAATTTCTCGAAAGACGGGGAGATTACATCCGATTTGGCAGGTCCCTTCAAGACCAAGAACGAACTCGGTGCTGACTATGGCATGAAGGCAGCTTCCGGAATCGGCAAAGAATGGAATGAGCAGGCCGCTGCATTTGCTGAGTATGTAGTAGGCAAGACAGTGGACGAGGTCGAGGGCATTGCTGTGACTGAAGAGGGCGACGCTGCGGACGAAGATCTTTTAGCTTCCGTAACCGTTACCATCTCAGCGTTCATCGATACCATCGTTAAGGCATTCGAGTTTGCCAGATAAGTATCGCAGTAAAAAAATAATCCAGAAAATGTCGAGAGGTAGAGAATCCTGCCTCTCGGCTTTTGTATCAGGAGTTTAAGTTGATCAAAAGAATTATTACGATATTTATTTCTGTCATATTGTTGTTCAATTTGGTCGCATGCGGGGGACAGGAGAAGAAACGGTACGAAGGAGAATTCCTACGGCTGTTTGATACGGTAACCTGCATAATCGGTTATGCCCACAGCAAGGAAGAGTTCAGCGAATACGTTCAGCTCATTCACGATGAACTGGAGACCTATCATCAGCTTTACGACATATATAACGACTACGACGGCATCAACAATATTAAGGCGATAAATGACAATGCGGGAATCAGGCCTATCAAGGTGGACCGGCGAATTATCGAACTCCTGCTCTTTGCACGAGAAGCCTATGAAATGTCGGAAGGAAGGATGAACGTGGCTATGGGCGCCGTTCTTCGTATATGGCACGATTACAGAGAGGAAGGAACGGAAGACCCGGAGAGGGCGCAGGTTCCTCCCATGGAACTGCTCAAAGCTGCGGCGGAACATGTGGACATAAACGATGTGGTGATCGACGAGAAGGAAGGCACCGTTTACCTTGCTGATCCTGAAATGAGCCTGGATGTAGGCGGAATCGCCAAAGGATATGCGGTAGAGCAGGTGAGCAGGTATATTATGGAACAGGGATTTACCGACGGGCTCATAAGCGTCGGCGGAAATGTGCGAAGCTTCGGACACAAAGGGAATGGCGAGCTCTGGAGCATCGGAGTCAGAAATCCGGATCCGGAGGGTGACGATCTTTACACCGTTCTGATCACCGACCGATCACTGGTTACCAGCGGTGATTACATCCGTTATTACACGGTAGATGAAAAACGATATCACCATATCATTGACCCGGAAACCCTGATGCCGTCCGAATATTTCAGAGCGGTAACCATTATCTGCGAGGATTCCGGCATGGCTGATGTCCTGTCGACGATGATTTATAATATGCCTTTTGAGCAGGGATCGGAATACATTGAAAATCTGCCGGAAACGGAAGCGGTATGGGTATTTCACGACGGGAGCACTAAATACAGCAGCGGCTTTGAGGAATTGCTGAAAAAGTAAGGAAAACCCCGAGACACAGTATGCATGCATGAGAAGGGACAGCTTGTCATATTATGTACTGTGGAGGTGGTTTGATTGGTCAGCACACTGGACATCCGTGACAAAGAGGTCATCAATATCCATGACGGCAGGAGTCTGGGATTTGTGGACGATATGGAAATCGATCTGCAGAAGGGTACGGTGGAAGGCATCGTCGTACCGGCTCAGCGTCGAATGTTCAGTTTCTTTGGAAGAGACGAGGATATGGTGATACGCTGGAAGGATGTGAAAAGAATTGGTGAAGATGTGGTTCTCGTGGATGTGCCTGTGGGAAACAGCTTGCACCCGTCCGTCGATATGGTTTATAATGACGAGTAAATAATGAGGTTGCTCCACATTAGTAACTACGAGAGAGGTTGCCCATGAAGTGCCCATTTTGCGAAGCGAAAGAAACGAGAGTTATCGATTCCAGGCCTACTGAAGAAGGACAAGCTATCCGTCGACGCCGTGAGTGCGATAATTGTAAAAAGCGTTTCACTACCTACGAAAAGGTAGAGGAAATGCCTTTTATGGTGATAAAGAAAGACGGAAGCAGGGAAGCCTTTGATCGTAACAAGGTCTTAAACGGCATTCTGAAAGCCTGCGAAAAGCGGCCGGTTTCCATTTCTCAAATAGAAAAGATCGTTGATGAAATAGAGCGCGGTCTGAACAATATGATGGAAAAGGAAATCGAAAGCAAGGTGATCGGCGAAGTAATCATGGAACACCTGCGGGAATTGGACGAAGTGGCCTACGTGCGATTTGCCTCCGTTTATCGTCAGTTTACCGACGTGAATACCTTTATTGCTGAGATAGAAAAACTTCTGACAAACGGAAAGGAAAAAGACAAATGACGCAGGCATATCAGATAGCCATTGACGGGCCTTCCGGGGCGGGCAAGAGTTCCGTAGCGAAGAAGCTTGCCGCCAGGCTGAACATCGACTATATAGATACGGGTGCCATGTACCGGGCGGTAGCTTACAAGATGCTGCGGGAAGGCATAGGCATTGAAGACAGGGAAGCGCTTAAGGCCATGTTGGAGAACATCCACATCGACTTCAGCCGGGGAGAGACTATTCTGGACGACGAAGTTATAAGCGAGAAAATACGCACGCCTGAGATTTCCAAACTGGCGTCGGATGCCTCGGCACTGCCGGAGGTTCGCGAGAAACTCGTTTCTTTGCAGCGAGCCATGGGAGAATCGAAAAGCGTTGTCATGGACGGCAGGGAAATCGGGACTGTCGTTTTTCCCAAGGCGAAATATAAATTCTTTCTCACCGCAACGGTTAAGGAGAGGGCAAAAAGAAGATGGCTGGAACTCAGGGAAAAGGGGCTTGATGTGGAGCTGGATGATGTAGAAGCGGATATCATTCAAAGGGATCATAACGACAGCACCAGGGCATTGAACCCATTAAGAAAGGCAGAGGATGCCATCGAGATCGACACTACTGCCATGAACCTGGAGCAGGTGACGCAACATATTCTCAGTTACATCGAATAGTGGTTATATAAGTTCTTTATATAACCTTTTTTATTTTCTTTACATACTGATTCGTATACGATTCTTGCCCCTGCATATTTCTGCACATTTCCGGTTCTTGCACGTTAAAGGGTATGGATCAATAACCCGCTGCCCAGCTTGGGTTCAAACCAGGTGGATTTGGGCGGCATAATTTCGTTCCGGTCGGCAACCGCAAGCAGATCTTCCATGGTGACGGGATGGAGTGCGAAGGCCACGGCCATATCCGCGTCGACCCTGCGGGAAAGCTCTTCCAGTCCGCGAATACCGCCGACAAAGTCAATGCGTTCGTCCGTTCTCGGATCCTCGATGCCCAGCAAGGGAGCGAGAACATGATCCTGCAAAATCGATACGTCTAATCCCTTAATGATATGATCCGAGAGAATGCTTTCTTTGGCGGACAGGCGATACCATGTTTTGTCCAAATACATGGAGAAGACATGCTTTTTGTCGGGGCGAAAAGGACGATTTCCTATTTCCTCGATATGAAAAAGAGGTGTAAGCTTTGCGATAAATTCCTCTTTTGTCATACCGTTAAGATCCTTTACAACCCGGTTGTAATCGTAGATATGAAGATCTGAATCCGGGAAGATGACTGCCATGAAAAAATTGAATTCTTCAGAACCGTTATAATCAGGATTCTGTTCCCGGCGCTTAAGTCCCACTTTCACCGCGGAGGCGGAGCGATGATGACCGTCGGCTATATAAAGAGCGGGAATGCGCGTAAAGCTTTCCGTAATAAATTCTATTGTGTCAGAATCATCGATTAGCCAGAGCTTATGGCCGACTGAATCGGCCGTCGTAAAATTATAGACCGGAGCATTGTTTTGCATCCAATCTTCGATGAGGGCAGTAATTTCGCTATGGGAGCGATAGGTTAGAAAAATGGGTTCCGTGTTGGCATTGCATGCATCGAAGTGGTTGATCCTGTCTAATTCTTTTTCCACACGAGTAAGCTCGTGTTTTTTTATATCTCCGTTTATGTATTCGTCTATGGAGGCGCAGGCCGCAATTCCCGTTTGCACTCTTCCGTCCATGGTAAGTTGGTATATATAGAAACAGGGTCTATCGTCCCGAATCAGAATTCCCTGTGAAATGAAATCCTCCAGCTTCAATCTGGCTTGCTTATAGACTTCCGGGTGGTAAGGATCTTCTATGTGAGGCAGATCTATCTCAGAGCGGCAAACATGAAGAAAGCTGATGTGATTGCCCGCAGCAAGCTTTAAAGCCTCCTTGCGGTCTATCACATCATAGGGCGGGGAAATCACTTTTTCAACATACTCTTCTTTAGGGCGCAAAGCAGCAAAAGGTCGAATTGTAGCCATAATCAGGTCCTTTCTTCGTTACAGTCTTTAAGCATTTCACGGATTTGATTATAGCATAAAAGATCTTCAATATGGCAACCATATTAATTGAAAGAAAGTTTATAAGAAAGTTGCATCCGGTGTCTGACACTTTTTACAACTCGAAGTTTTGATAAATACACTCCATGTTTAGCGCAAATATTTTTTGGGAGCGCAGGGTTGCGCTCCAGCGAGTACAAGCAAGTGCCAACCAGGCAGGACGGGCCGTCTAGATCGTACGGCACGCAGCGCGTAGCCATCGAGCGGGAGAGTAACCCTACGCTCCAAAATTTAATAGTTGTAAAAAGTGTCAGACACCGAATGCAATATCGGTGTTTAACAACAAGATTTGAATTTAGCCTTATTTCTTGTCTATTTTCAAAGAGGAAAATAGCCAGAATTTCCCCTTTGACTTTATTTATTGTCTAAATTTGAAATTAAAAATAGACAAGCTTTGGCCATCGATCTGGAATATTGTCTACATCAAAGCTTCAAAATAGACAAGATTCGTCCGGTTGTATTGGTAAGTGTCTACATCGGAGGTTGATAATAGACAAAAATCAATTCAAAACAATCCTTTTTGGCTATTTCGAGAACTAAAAGTAGACAAGATTCGGGTGTCAGCATTGTTTGCTGGCTATTTTACAGGGTGAAAATAGACATGACTCGGGCAGGCTAAAATTCTTGTCTATTAGCTGAAATCGGAGGGAGAATGAGAAGGCGCATATATTGTTTGGTTGTATTGTTTGTCCTGCTGTTGGGCGCCCTGGCGGCACGTTTGGCTGTAATCCAGTTTTTGGAAGGGCCTAAATACAGGTTTCTGGCCGAGAGTCAGAGTCGAGCCACCCTTTCAGGAATCTCTACCAGAGGGACTATTTATGATCGCAACAACCGTCCGTTGACGGATGTTACCGAAAGCTTTTTCTTTTTGATCGGAGAAAGAAAGATGAACGAAGACGCGGAAAATCTGCTCCGTATGATGGAAGCCAGATTTATCGGCAGTGACGAAAAGTATAGAATATACAGCATATCGGTTCCGGATAGAGAAGGGTTCAAAAAGTTATGCAGGGATTATGGCGCCCTTGCCATAAAATCGCGGCAGCGATACAGTGAAAACCAACCTGCCGCTCACATAATCGGGTATGTGAACGGGGCGAATGAGCCGGGCGTCTGCGGTATAGAAAAGGACTTTGATTCGGTGCTTTCTGCAGGGCAAAGAACGATTACAGTGAAAAACGACGGCCAGGGATATATAATACCGGGGACAGGCATTCGCGTCGAAGGTGCGGGAAGAGAGTGGGGTGTACTAACAACTCTCGATCTTGATATCCAGAACATGGCAGAAAAGGCCCTTTCGGATCAGGGCCAAAGCGGCGCCGTAGTCATTACCCATATTCCTTCCGGAGAGATACTGGCATCGGCAAGCACGCCCGGTTACAATCCCTATCGCATCGATGAATATATAAGCGGCGACGGAAGTGAGCTTTTGAACAAGGCCACAAGCTGCATGTACCCGTCGGAATCACTCTTTCAAGTGGTCGTCGCGGCTGCGGCATTGGAAAACAAAGTTATTTCAGCAGAAACGAGTTTCGCGTGCAACGGTTCTTTGGAGATTGCGGGTCTTCGACTGAAGTGCCCATTGGGGCGGCACGAGGAAATTCAATTTTGTGACGCAATGGCAATGCCCTGCCATACGGTATGGGCACTGGTGTCCGACAAGACAGGGGTTAGATCCATTTTGGAAACGGCACAGGTTTTCGGCTTTGCTGAAGAAGCGGTGGATTTGTTGTCGGGGCAGGCTAAGGGAAATCTCCCGCAGCCGGAAGAAGTCCTCGGAGCAGGGATTGTGAGTCTTTCTTCAGGCAGGGGTCACATATCCATCACTCCCATGCAGGCAGCCCGGATGACCAGAATCATCGCATCGGAAGGATGGGATTCTCCTCTTTCGGTGATTCGTGGGACTTTGGAAGGGGTGAAAGGAGCCACATTGCTTCCGAAACCCCAAGGCAGGCAGGTTATTTCCAGCGAGACGGCAAGGGCAATTGGGAAAATGATGAGAAAGGCGGCGGAAATAACAGGAGATGATTCGCTTGCCGTTGCAGGAATAGGCTCGGGTAAATGGTTTACCGGCTACTTGCCCGCAGACGATCCCCTGTATGGCATAACCGTATTGCTGGAGGAAGCTGGCGCAGGCGAAAAGACGGCCGCTGCACTGTTCTATGAAATGGCAAGAAATCTCTACAGGTGAGACTCTTCGTTGCAGTTGGGAAAGGCTTCTTTAAGCTTGGTGACAGCTTTCTTCTCGATACGAGAAACGTAGGAACGACTGATGCCAAGCTGCTTCGCAACTTCACGCTGGGTGCGGCAGGGACCTCCGTCCAGACCGAAGCGCTTTATGATCACCGTCTGCTCGCGTTCGCAGAGCAATTCCCGGATGGCCTTATAGAGTTTTTGAATTTTGATCTTCGTATCAAGCCCTTCGATAATATCGTCCACGTCGGTGCCCAATATGTCATTGAAGCTGATCTCATTGCCGTCCTTATCCGTGCCTATGGGATCGTTGAGCGATATTTCAACTTTGCATTTTTTCGACATGCGAAGATGCATCAAAATCTCATTTTCGATACATTTAGCCGCGTAAGTGGCCAGGCGGACATCTTTCTTGCGATTATATGTATTCACTGCCTTGATTAAACCGATGGTACCGATTGAAATCAGGTCGTCGGAAGAACAGCCGGCGGCATTGTATTTCTTTGCAATATGCGCTACCAGACGTAGATTGTGCTCCACCAGCGTATCTCTGGCTTTCATATCGCCTTTCTCATAGAGAGCAAGGTAATGAGCCTCTTCCTCTTCGCTGAGAGGCTGTGGGAAGGAATTTCCCATTGACACATAGGAAGTTAATAGCACCAGAGGGTTTGAGAGCAGAAGAGAAGTGAGAACCAGAGACAAGCTCATTTTAATAAATAGCTCCTTTCCGCCGCGGTCAGGGGTTTTCAGTGTTAGTAGTATATGCGGCTCTTACGGCCCTCGTGTCTGTCCCGCCAAAATAAGGACTTGCAAGGCTTGGAGCAGATTATTAATTTAATTTTGTTTTTTAAGGAAATAATATATTTTTGCTCGCTGTTATGTTAAAATAGGAGTCGGTACTGCACTCACGATGCGTACAGGGGCTTTTGTGGCTGCAGGGTTCTGACAGGGCGGGAGACTGTCTTGGAGGAACACAGGATGAACAACAAAATAAAGAAGAGCAATATCACCATCAAAGAACTTCCAGCGGATGAAAGGCCGAGAGAAAAGCTTTTGCGGTATGGCTGTCAGTTCCTGTCCAACGGCGAATTGTTGGCTATTCTGATAGGTACGGGAACCCGAGACAGGTCGGCACTCTCCGTGGCGGAGCGAATTCTTGCCATGGAAGAGACAGGGATTTCGCATTTAACCGATTGTACTCCGGAAGAATTGTGTCGCATTGAAGGAATGGGCATTGCAAAATCATGCAAAGTCGTTGCTGCCATCGAGCTGGGGAAACGAATTGCACAGAGCCCGCGGGAAAAGAGATATACCGTCGGGACGCCCGAGGAGGTGGCGGCATTATACATGGAGGAAATGCGCTACTTGAAAAAGGAGTACTTTAAGGTTTTGTGCCTAAATACAAAAAACGAAATACTGTCTGTGGAAAACACCTCCATCGGGAATCTGAACAGCTCTATAGTGCATCCGAGAGAAGTCTTTCGAAGCGCGGTGAAAAGAGGAGCCGCAGCCATTATAGTCATACATAATCATCCCAGCGGCAATCCGATGCCGAGCCAGAACGATTTGGACATAACCAAGAGGCTGTGTGAGGCGGGTCAGCTGTTGGGCATACCGGTTCTCGATCATCTGATCATCGGAGACGGTGTTTTCATCAGCCTGAAAGAAAAGATGCTGATGTAATTAAATTTTGCAAGATGAAAGGAGCTCACACGCATGTGTTTAAGCCTTTTTGTCCAGGACATCGGGATTGATCTTGGAACAGCTAATACACTTATCTATACAAAGGCAAAAGGGATTGTTCTAAACGAACCCTCCGTGATCGCGGTGGATGAAAGCACAAAGAAAATATTGGCAGTCGGAAAGGCCGCAAAGAGCATGATAGGACGTGCGCCGGAACATATCCGTGTCGTTCGCCCGCTGCAGGACGGTGTGATATCCGACTTTATGATGACCCAGGCTATGCTAAAGGAATTCCTCAGAAAAGTGCTGCCGGAAAGGGGAATTTTCACAAGGGCGAGGATAGTAGTGGGTGTGCCTTCAGGCGTAACTGGAGTGGAAAAACGCGCAGTTGAAGAAGTAGTGCGCCAGATGGGGGCCAAAGAAGTATACATTCTGGATGAGCCCATGGCGGCGGCTATCGGGGTGGGTATTCCGGTGGACGCGCCCAACGGACATATGATCGCCGATATCGGCGGAGGCACGTCTGATATTGCCATAATAGCTCTGGGAGGCATCGTCAACAGCGTGTCTTTGCGGGTCGCCAGTGATGAAATGGACGAGGCGATTATTGCGTATATGAGGAAAAACTACAATCTGTACATCGGAGAAAAGACGGCAGAAGACCTGAAAATCAAAATCGGCTGCATTTATCCGGATGCGGATAGAGCAGATACAAGAATGATTATGGAAGCAAAGGGCAGAGACGTTATTACAGGATTGCCCAAATCCGTTTCCATTTCTTCCATGGATATGATAAAAGCCTTGGAAGAAACTATTACCATCATCGTCGAGGGCATTAAAAACACTTTGGAAAATGCTCCGCCGGAACTGGCCGCAGATATCGTTGCCAACGGCATCGTCCTGACAGGAGGTGGAGCACTGATTAAAGGTTTGGACAAGTTAATCGAGCAGCAGACCGGAATTAATGTCACCGTTGCGGATAATGCCCTTGAAGCGGTTGCGGAAGGCACCGGAAAAAGCCTTAGGAAGATTCAAAATATAAAACGTTACACAACGAGGGATAAGAGGTTTTAGAGGCGGTTATGAAGTGGTACCGGGAACACAGGAGGGCTACCATATTGGGAGTCATCTTGCTCCTGCTTTTGAGCCTGACCGTTGCATCGTATGTAAACCAGGGGACTAATTCCTGGCTCGGCATGCAGTTGGAACGAGTCAGCGCATTTCTGCAGGAGCCGGTCCGTGATGGTGAAAACCTTATCTCTACTACCGTCAAAGCTGTTTTTCAGTTCAAAAAGGTGCTTGCGGAAAACGAGGCGCTCTTACAAGAAAATGAAGAATTGCGTCGGGAGCTCGTCCGGCAATCCCTTTCACGGGCGGACCTTGCCGAGCTGAGAAATCTTGAGGAAGCTTTGAACTACATAAATCCGGAGGATAATTACAGCCACGTAACCGCCAAGGTGATTGCCATGGACGGATCCGGCTGGTATCGCACCTTTACCATCAATGCCGGTTCCAAACACGGAGTTAAAAGGAATGCAGTGGTTATTAACAGAGACGGTCTCATAGGCAGGGTTCTTGATGTGGGTCCTGAGTGGGCCAAGGTCATTTCCGTCATAGACGAAAGCAACAACGTGAGTTTCCAGGTTTTTCGTGACTTAAACCTGCTTGGGATTTTATCGGGCGACGGAAAAGGTAAGTTATCCGGATACATGCTGGATGCAGACGCATCCATTACCGAGGGAGATGTGTTGGTGACATCCGGTATGGAGTTATATCCGCAGGGGATTCCCATCGGCAAAATCAGTAAGATTACATGGGATAACGATGCGCTTCTACGAACCGTAGAAATCGAATCGGCCGTCAATTTCAACAACATCCAGAAGGTGACGGTAATAATTACGGGTTCTTCAGATACGGAGCAAGAGGAGCAATGAAGTACAGCAGTGCATTAATATTTTTCCTGGCAGGGTTTCTGCTGCAGTCAACATTGGTGCTGAATTTCAGCATTGCGGGGATTACGCCCAACTTTCTCCTTTGCTTTACGATCTTGTTTTCGTTTTTATATAAAGGATATCAAGGGGCCGTGTACGGCGTAATCTTCGGCTTGTTGCAGGATATTGCCTTTTCTGTCCTTATCGGGCCATCGGCGATATTGTATCTTCTGATTGCTTTGCTTATGGCGGAAATCAGGCATTATTTATACAGGGACAGCATACTGAACATGCTTTTCACTTCTTCCTTGGGAACAATGCTGTACTATATTGGTCTATGGCTTATATTGATGATCTTCAAAGGCAACTATAGTTTCATGTACATGTTAAAAAATGTACCGATTTTACTTGCGCTTCATTTCGCCATTGCGGTGATTTTCTACCTGACAGTGGGAAAAAGATCTATACGTCATCCTCAGGACCGATACTACAAGGGCAGGAAACTGTACGCTGATTAATTTAGACAATTGATTAAATTAGACAAAGGAAGCGACAGTACTGATGAGATGGATTAAGTTCAGGTACAATCAAATATTGCTTTTTACTTTGATATTGATGGCTATCCTCTTTGTCAGGCTATTCGGTTTGACCGTGGTGGAGGGAAGTGAATGGGCGGAAGAGGCGCAATCCATCAGCACCAAGAGAGTATATTCTTCCGCGCCCAGGGGAGAGATTTTAGACCGCTACGGGCGTTTGCTTGCGGCAAATCGCCCCAGCTTCACCGTGATTTTTTCTGAAGGAAATCTAAAGGATGAAGAGATAAACCGGCAAGCCCTGGAGCTGATGAACCTGCTTGAACAAAACGGGGATTCCATAAATGATAATCTTCCCATCATTCTAAACCCGGACGGCTCCTTCTACTACACATATCAAAAAGCCATAGAGGAGTGGTTGGAATCCCAGGCAATGCCGTCAAACTACACGGCGGAACAGGCATTTAACGAAATCCGGCAGAGAAACGGCATAGATGAAGGTCTGGATAAATATGAAGCGCAGAAGCAGCTTCAAAACGTATACAGCATCTACCCCCCTATTTCGGTAGTGAACATGAAATACCTTCAGGACCTGGAGAAAGAAGGTTTTATGGGCAGGTATTATCTCGACTATGATCTTACGGCGGAGGAAGCCTTTAAGGCGCTTCGAGAGCATTTTAAAATCGATCCGGCATTGTCCGACAGGGACGCCAGAAAGATCATGGTTGTGCGAAATGAACTGGCTGCCCAAGGGTACATGAGCTACATCCCGGCAACCATTGCCAGCGATGTGTGCTCGGAGACTATTATTACCCTGGAAGAGCGCGGATCCGAGTTTTCCGCCGTCGATGTAATTGCCGAATCGGTGCGGTATTATCCCAACGGAACGACGGCGTCCCACATCCTGGGATATCTTGGAAAGATATCCGAAAGCGAGAAAGAGAGTTATTTAGAAAAAGGCTATAGCGCTAGCGACATGGTGGGCAAGGACGGTGTGGAAAAGGCCTTTGAGGAGGTGCTGCGGGGAATTGACGGAGTCAAGCACGTAGAGGTGAACGTTTTGGGGGATCCGGTCCGCACCATCAGCGAGACCAAGCCGAAAAAAGGGAAAACCATCTATCTGACGCTGGATCTTGAGCTGCAGAAAACGGCTGAAGCGGCTTTAGAACAGGCCTTGGAGAAGATAAGAACGGCAGGAACTTTTGAGAGCGTCTACGGGAACTATAAGTACGGCAGGGCCTATAAGAACGCTAAGGTAGGCGCGGTTGTAGCCATTGAAGTGGAGACGGGAGATGTGTTAGCCATGGCATCTTACCCGGCTTTCGATCCCAATCTCTTTGCCACGGGAATAAGCAAGGAGGACTGGGATTCGCTTCAATCTGAGAATCCCAGGGATCCACTGGCACCGCTGCCGCTGTTCAATGTTGCGACCAGAACAGCGGTCCAGCCCGGCTCCACGTTTAAAATGGTCACGGCGACAGCCGCTTTGGAGAGCGGGCTGGACCCGAAGCGCGAGCTTCGGGACGGCGGCGCCGTCCGCAGCGGCAACCGCACATATGGCTGTATTTTATGGAACATGTACGGTGGCAACCACGGGTATCTGGATCTCTACGAGGCCATAGAGGTATCCTGCAACTACTATTTCTTCGATATAGCGACCGGCAGGGATTTCTATCGCGGGACATCTCTCGGATTGAAAGAGAGGATGGACATCGAGAAGATAACACATTATGCGGAGCAGTACGGACTAGGTCTTCCCACAGGTATCGAAATAACGGAGACGGTAGTGCCTGTGCCAAGCGAAGAGCGAAAGATGTCCGCCAGGAAAAACTATTTGAGAAATGTCCTCATCGGCCGGGCGGAGATGTATTTCGACAAAGAGACGGTAGAAGACAAAGAGCTGTTGATGGAGCAGATAAATACGATTGTAAGCTGGACTGAGGAGAACCCAAGCCGGAACACCATTCTGGAACGGCTGAAAAAGCTCGGCATC
>JAAYNC010000153.1:0-4856 GCA_012521055.1 Eubacteriales Family XIII. Incertae Sedis bacterium | reverse complement strand
TTGTATTTGGTGTCTGGCACTTTTTACAACTTACACTTTTGTATTTGGTGTCTGACACTTTTTACAACTTCTCAAGAAACCTTGTAGATGTACCAGTAGGCGATTCCCACAAAGACTCCGCCGCCAATAATATTGCCCAGCGTTACCGGAATCAGGTTGCATATGAAAAAGCCTGACCAAGTGAGAGAATCAATGACCTCGGCAGAAAGGCGGGACAATTCAACAAAGACAGGATCCGCCTTCGCCAGGATTCCTGTTTTCCCGCTCAAGTCCCCGTAGTAATGCTTCAGTATCTCCACCACAGCTTCTGCCGTGCATGGCTCCATAGCGTTTCTATCTCCGGCAAATACCTTGGCCATATTTATCAAGCCTATGCAATCTATATCCTTTTCCGGCCGGATGGCCTCGCTTATCTCGCTTATTCGGTTTACATCCACTGCGACGGCAGGGGTCTGAATATCATAATCCCATGCACTTCGGATGTTCGGTTCAATTCCTCCAGCGCCTTCATAAACTCCGCCATTGAAACCTTTTGATCCAATGCTATAACATCCGAATCTATACCGACGGCCTGACAGTTCTTAATTATTTTCCTTTCATAAGCCACATCCTCCGGGTTCTCGCCCACACGCAGAAGCGCGACTTTTGGGACGCTTAGCCCTGCATCTTTTTTCGCGCCCCTTACCGCGGTCATGATATCTTTCTTTATTTTCTCCGCCACCGGCTTTCCTTCCAGTAACATGACAAATCCTCCATTTATACCATTTATATATGTACCAAATCTCCGGTCCATATATCCATTAAACGGCGATCCCCGTCTCCTGCTCCCCCGCTTTGGTGGCTATATCCGTGCAACCCCGGTTTTTTCCGCAGCTTTCGCCACAGCTTCAGCCACAGCCTTGCCTACCCTCGGATCAAAGGCCTTGGGTATAATATATTCCGGAGCCAGTTCATCCTCCGAAATCAATCCCGCCAGAGCGTATGCGGCGGCGATTTTCATGTGGTCGTTGATATCCCTGGCCCGAACATCGAAAGCTCCCCGAAAGATCCCGGGAAAGGCAAGCACGTTGTTGATCTGGTTCGGGTAGTCGCTTCTTCCCGTGGCGATGACCTTTGCGCCTCCCGCCTTTGCTTCGTCGGGATAAATCTCTGGGACAGGATTTGCACAGGCAAATACAACCGCGTCCTCCGCCATGGACGCTACCATTTCTGCCGTCAGAATGCCAGGCGCTGATACGCCGATAAATACATCCGCCTCAACCAAAGCATCCTGCAAAGTTCCCTGCCTTTTTCCACGATTTGTCAGACGGGCAACTTCTTCCTTAACGAAGTTCATTCCCTCTTTCCGCCCTTCATAAATCATCCCGTTCCGATCGCATAGAATGATATGACGGAACCCGTCGGCCAACAGCAATTTCGTCACGGATATACCCGCCGCGCCGGAACCGTTTATTACGATTTGCACCTGTTCTTTTCTCTTTCCCACTATCTTCAGAGCGTTTATGAGCCCCGCCAGGGTGACTACCGCCGTTCCATGCTGGTCATCATGAAAAATGGGAATATCGCATCTTTCTTTAAGCTTTCGTTCTATTTCAAAGCATCTCGGCGCGGAGATATCTTCCAGATTGATGCCGCCAAAGCTTCCCGAAATGAGATAGATCGCATTGACGATTTCATCCACATCTTTGCTCTTTATGCAAAGAGGAAAAGCATCAACGTCCCCAAAGGATTTAAACAGCACGCACTTTCCCTCCATTACGGGCATGGCTGCCTCCGGACCTATATCACCCAATCCCAATACCGCTGTTCCGTCGGTAACCACAAGGCACATGTTCCACCTGCGGGTAAGTTCGTAGCTTTTATTGATATTTTCCTTGATTTCCAAGCAAGGCTGCGCCACGCCCGGCGTATATGCCAGAGACAGGTCCTCTTTGGTCATCACCGGCACGGTGGAAACCACTTGGATCTTTCCCTTCCATTCCTGGTGCAGCCTCAACGATTCTTTCGCATAATCCATAATCCTTGTCCCTTCGCCCTTTTCATTGCTTAGACCATATTATTATAATCTGATTTTCATTTCAAGAAATTCCTCATTTCAAGGCCTTTTGACCGGCGTAACAATGGTGGCAGCCCTTCTCGTCGGATATGTCTGCTTTGTTGCCGTAGCTCTGCGGTGCGGGAACAAACCGGCAGACCTGCTGAGCTTCACAAAAAAAGGCATTAAAGACTCCCTTATCGTTGCCCTGATTCTCTTTATCATAGGTATTCTGACCGCCTCCTGGCGAGCCGGCGGAACCATTATGTTCTTTGTATATTACGGCATAAAAATAATCACCCCTAGCCTGTTCCTCTTGATCACTTTCCTGCTCACCTGCCTCCTTTCCTATGCCATCGGAACCTCCTTCGGCGTTGCCGCTACTTTGGGGGTTATATTCATGGCCCTTGCCCGCTCCGGCAGCGTAAATGAAATTGTTGCCGCAGGCGTCATCATGTCGGGCATTTACTTCGGCGACCGCTGCTCCCCCGCCTCTTCAAGCATGATCCTCACTGCGGCTGTAACTTATACCGACGCCCGGGAAAACATGTACAAATTATTGCGAACCGGCTGGCTTCCCGCCGGCATCTGCGTTGTCATATACACCTTTCTGTCTTTCCGCAATCCTATCGCCAACGTGGATCCGGCCATCTTCGATCAAATAAAAAGCAATTTTAATATATCCTTTTGGTTAGTCGTGCCGGCCTTACTGATGCTGGTGCTTCCCCTTCTCAAGGTAGATGTGAAAATTGCCATGGGGCTGAGCATCATCAGCTCCGGCATAGCCTGTATTTTCCTTCAAGGGACATCCTTTCCGGAGTTTATTCGGATTTGCATACTGGGCTATCATGCCGTTGACAGTTCCTTCGGCTCCATGCTTAACGGCGGAGGCCTTATCTCCATGCTGGAGATCAACCTCATCGTGATGATTTCCTGTACCTATTCCGACATATTCCAGGGAACCGGCATGATACGCGAACTGCAGTGCAAATTGGAAGATGCCATGGAAAAAGCCGGGCGTTTCCCCGTAACGGCTCTGGCTGGACTGCTGTTTTGCGCGGTTTTTTGCAATCAGACCATCGCCACTACCATGAGTGCAGCCATCCTTAATCAACCTTATAAAAACCAAGGAGGAACCGCTCATGAACTGGCTATCGATATCGGAAACTCCACCATTATCCTGTCAGGCCTGGTGCCTTGGGCAATCGCCTCATCCGTTCCGCTGGGATTTATGGGAGTAGGGCCGGAAGCCCTTCCGTATGCGGTTTTCCTCTACGCCGTGCCGATTAGTTACTTCTTTACAAAGAAAAAACACCGGTTTTAGTCCGTTTAACCGATGCACCAGTTCAATCCCGGCTCAACCGGGATTTTTAAGCTTTGCAAAAACGAATTTGTAAAATTTCAATTAGTGCCATGACAATTTTGTAATTTTATTGTATTAAATGCATATTTCAGGCTATATTTCTTATGAATTTGACGAAAAACTTACTTTTTATTCCAATTTACACTGCATTAATTGAAATTTTGCACATTTTCATTTTACCTAATGCCCGATTGCACTTTTACTGCCTGCCCAGTTGACCTTTCCCGCCGTCCTGTTGTCAGTTCTGGTTAATCCAGCAGAATCACAAGCACGATAAATACAATCACGGCGATTAGGCATCCCAGGCGATTGGAACCCCCGCCCTTTGGCGGCCTTCCGTCTCCGCCGCCTCTTCCGTTGTCGTCTTTTTCTGTGGCTGCTACGTAATGGACGTAGCCCTCAACACCGCTTCCGAAGTACCCGTAATCATCCGATATTCCTTTTCTCCCTGTTTATTCAACAGCAAACTATCTATCCAATTACCTGCCGGGCAAAATGCCTGGCTTTTTCTTCTTTTTCTTCATCCATAAATTCTACATGATCTCCTTCGTCATACGCTGCCAGCATACCGACGTAGTTTAATTTCGAATGCTTGCAGTATCGTTTCATTCCCTGATCAAACAGATCTGCGCCTTTTTCTACAGGATAACCGCAGGTTGTAATAACAGCGCATTTTTTATGCTCCCAAAAACATATTTTTTTCTCTGTATTTCCATAATATTTATTCATTCCGTATACCAAACGATCCAGCATAGCTTTCATCGGAGGAGTACAGTACCAAGAATAGATGGGCGTTGCAAGCACAAAGATATCAGCTGCCAGAATTGCATCGAATATGTATTGTACATCATCTTCCTGAGGGCAGCCAAATGCGTCGGGGATATCTTGGCAAACCCCGCATCCGGTGCATGGTTTGATCGACTTGCTGTGTAGATCAATTTCATATATCTCTGCATTATATTTCTTTAGTTCACTCACAAATGGCTTTAATAGAGATGCAGTATTCCCGTTAGGCCGGGGGCTTCCCATCAAAATACAGACTTTCATATTATACTTTTTTCCTTCCATTTTTTTATAAATCGATGATATTTTTTACAACTGATCCAGGGTTTAATTACCAACAAATATGTGACATGCAAATTCTATAAAATATTCTACCATATTTTAGCCAGTTGAATGTAGACTCTCTCTAATGCTCTGGCGCACCCATAAAAGGAAAAAGTTATCTACGAACCTGTCACCAATCTGCCATTTTCGCATACTATATATTAAACAGCGTACGACCTCCGGTACCTGCTTCAAATAGTATTTCCTGCGCCTGCCATCCGGTGGCCGTACCTCCGTCAATGGCTGTCAGAAACAATCCCTCTCCCGGATTTTCTTCTATGGGAAAGAGCATCTCCACATCCATGACACCTTTTTCGATGTTGCATATGGGGAATTCCCCATCCGGAGTAA